>JAJCYF010000124.1 GCA_029263035.1 Actinomycetes bacterium | reverse complement strand
GACCATGACCCGCGAGGGCCAGGTCGGTGAGGGGCGGATCTTCTCCTCCCCGAAGGAAGCCGTGATGGCTTTGGACTTCGAGGCGGCAAGCCTGCACGCCACCATCAAGGTCCGGATGAACGGCAAGAACGTTCCCGGGCTGGAAGAGGGCGCGCTGCTGGAGACCACGGTCGGCCGTCTGATCCTGAACGGCGCCCTCCCGGACAGCTACCCGTACCAGAACAAGATGGTCGGCCAGCGTGAGCTGGCTCTGATCATCGAGGAATGTGCGGAGATGTACGGCAAGGTCGAGATCGCACGGATCCTGGACCAGATCAAGACCCTCGGGTTCCACTACTCCACGAAGGCGGGAATCACCTTCGGCCTGCACGACATCGTCACGGTGCCGAACAAGCCGAAGATCCTGGCCGACCACGAGTCGATGGCCGAGAAG
The DNA here is from genome assembly GCA_029263035.1 of Actinomycetes bacterium. Taxonomy (GTDB): domain Bacteria; phylum Actinomycetota; class CADDZG01; order JAHWKV01; family JAHWKV01; genus JAJCYE01. Next base: position 4,774 of record JAJCYF010000124.1, on the reverse strand, counting down.
GTCGAGACCCAGTACGGGCGGGGCATCATCACCGATGACGAGCGCCGCCAGGAGCTGATCGAGATCTGGACCAAGGCCACCGACGAGGTGTCGGCAGCCATGGACGCCACCTTCCAGCTGGACGAGCTGAACCCCATCTACATCATGTGGAAGTCCGGCGCTCGTGGAAACAAGGGAAACATCAGCCAGCTCGCAGGTATGCGAGGCCTGATGGCCAACCCCCGTGGAGAGATCATCCCCCGCCCGATCAAGGCGAACTTCAGGGAAGGCCTTTCGGTCCTCGAGTACTTCATCTCCACCCACGGCGCCCGAAAGGGACTGGCCGACACGGCACTTCGTACCGCCGACTCGGGTTACCTGACCCGGCGTCTGGTCGACGTGTCGCAGGAACTGATCATCCGTGAGGATGACTGTGGGACGGAGCGGGGCATCCCGATCCAGGTGACCGTCGAGACGCCCACCGGGCGGGTCGAGGCTCCCTCGGTAGAGACCAAGGTGTTCGGACGGGTCTCGCTGGAGAACCTCATCCACGAAGGCAAGGCGCTCATCAAGCAGGGTGAGCTCGTGGACCGGATCAAGCAGCGTGAGCTGGTTGAGGCCGGTGTCGATCAGCTGAGGGTTCGCTCGGTGCTGACCTGCGAGTCCAAGTACGGCGTCTGCCGCATGTGCTACGGCCGGAACATGGCCACCGGCGCAATGGTGGACATCGGTGAGGCGGTCGGCATCATCGCCGCCCAGTCCATCGGTGAGCCGGGGACCCAGCTGACCATGCGTACCTTCCACACCGGAGGCGTCGCAGGCGAGGACATCACCCACGGTCTGCCTCGAGTGGTCGAGCTGTTCGAGGCCCGTACCCCCAAGGGACGAGCCACGGTGGCCAAGATCGCCGGCCGGGTCGAGATCCACGACGAGGAGGGCACACGAGTCGTCAAGGTGATCGGCGAGGACGGCAAGGAAGAGGCCTACCCGGTCAGCCGCCGCCAGCGCCTGGTGGTCGACGAGGGCGATGTCATCGAGCCGGGGGACCAGATCACTGAAGGTTCCATCGACCCCGACGACATCCTGGAGGTCGCCGGTATCCGGGCCGTCCAGATCTACCTGGTCAACGAGGTGCAGCAGGTCTACAAGAGCCAGGGTGTGCCCATCCACGACAAGCACATCGAGCTGATCGTGCGCCAGATGCTGCGCAAGGTAAGCGTCATCGAGCCCGGTGACACCGACCTTCTGCCGCAGGACCTGGTCGAGCGCAAGCTGTTTGCAGCGATCAACGAAGAGGTGATCGCCAAGGGCGGCGAGCCGGCAACGGCCCGTCCGATCCTCATGGGCATCACCAAGAGCTCGCTGGCCACGGAGAGCTGGCTGTCCGCAGCCTCCTTCCAGGAGACCACCAGGGTCCTGACCGAAGCCGCCATCCGCGGCAAGTCCGACTCCCTGCTGGGCCTGAAGGAGAACGTCATCATCGGCAAGCTGATCCCCGCCGGTACGGGCATGACCCGCTACCGCTCGGTCAAGGTCACGCCTTCCGACGAGGTGTCCGAGCTGCTGCAGCTTCTGCGCAAGCAGGACGAGGAGCGCAAAGCTCTGGAGGAGGCGGAAGCCGCCGCCCGGGCGCAGTTCTACGACCCCGAATCCGAAGAGGCCGAGAGCTTCTAACGCCCCATCGCTTAATTTAAAGGGCCCCCGAAAGGGGGCCCTTTTCTTACGGCCCGAGGCCGATGATCTTCACTCCAGCGGGAGGCTCATCGTCTGCCCATAAAACGACGGCGTGTGCTGCCGCCTCAACGATCGCCGATCCGTCGATTTGGCTTTTCGTGAGCTCGATATTGTGTATGTCGAGGCCGCTTCCCCGGCTTCGAACCTCAACGGTTACTTCGCATCCCGTGGGATATGCGACAACTCCGTTTACCGCTACCACCACTATGTCGGAACGATAGAGGATCAGCCGGGCGGGCACCACCGTACCGATCGTGTTGGACGGGGGCCCCCATCCAGGGAACTTCTTTGGGTAGCTCAACCCTCGGGATTGACCTGGGAGGAAGCTCGAAGAACGGCATGCTTTCCTTTCTCCGCCGTGTTACAAACAAGAGCGGGACTATCTCTTGCGGCTCAGTCCGGCAACAGTTCGCGTCTTCGGAAGTACTTGACTGAGGGCGTCTCCAGGACTATGACCAAATCAGTAGACATCACTAAATCTCAGCGGGGCGCGAACAAAGCAAGAATCATCCGGGGCACCAGCAGACCGTAATCGGCCGAGTCTCGGCAGGGGACTCGCAGCGTCCTCCGGGGTACTCGGCGGAAACCTGCCAGGTCCCCCCGGTCGTGCTGACGAAGAAGTCTTCGAAGCAACCGTTCTGGTCAGTCTTGACCGTGCGGTAGGTTACGTTACCCAGCGGATCGACATATTTGAGGATGACCTCAACCCCCTCCTGGGGCGGGTCGAGGCACCCTTGCGCGGTGATCCGGCCACAGCGCCGCCGGGTGGTCTTGGGATCCAATTCCCGGCCTTCCCGCTTCGCCATCCTGAGCAGCAACTCCAGTTCCTTCCCGCCACACTCTCCAAACCCGGCATCGAATTTGATGACGGTCGGGCGGCGCAGGTCGACCTGGACCACCATGCCCCCGACGTTGATCAAGGTGTCGCCACGCGGCGTCCAGCTCGTGACCCGGACCCGCTCGCTGGTACAGGGTTTGGCGTCCTCCGGCGGGGTGATCGTCACCACGCCGGTTACGCCCTCGCCCGGGTTGAGCCGGATCTTGCGTGGGACCAGGTCCGCGGTCCACCCTTTCGGCAGGCCGTCGGCCCGGAAATAGAACAGCGCCGCCTGTTCGTAGGGGTTGGTGAGGCTGTAGCTGTGTTCCACGGGGTGAAATGGGCTACCGGAGACGCTGGTGGCAATCTGCAGGTTCTCCTGGGCCCAGTTGTCCTGGTCGTTGGTGTCGGTGCCCACCAGGTTGATCAAGTCGACCCTCAGGCAGGCGTGAGGCTGGGCGGCGGACTCCGGCGTCCACTCGGCGAAAACCTCGGTCTGGCCCGGGCCGAGGCTGGCGATGTGCTTGATCCCCAGGAACTTGTCGAAGTCGGTCTCGCCTCCCACAGTGTGGTGGGGCTCGGAAATCCGGAACCGGACGTCGAAGTCGAACGCATTGCCCGGTCCGGCGTTGCTGACCCGGGCGTAGAGCCGGTTGACCTGCCCGGCAACCGGGTTTTCGATCTGGTCGTTCGGCGGCGGGCCGCCGCCGAGGTTGAACCCGTTCTTGGGTGAGTCCACCCAGATGTCGGGGCTCATCCAGGAGTAGAACTCGCCGTCGATGGTGTCGCCCCGGGTAATGGATAGGTTGTAGTCGGTGACCGGCGGAGTGTAGGCAACCTGGATGTTGAAGTCGGCCCCACCGGTGCCGGCCTGCACGGTCAGGGTTATGCCGGTGCCCGGGATGTCGACCACGTCTCCCACGGTGAAGGCAGCATCCGACAGGCCTGTGGTCAGCAGGTTCTTGTCCCTCAGGATCACCGGGCCCTCGCCCTGGGAGATCATCTCGTTCACGTAGTAGACCAGGACGCCGGACTGCGGCAGGGCGCTGTCTGCCGATCCGGCGTTGTTGCTGCGGGCCTCGACGTAGTAGAAGGCATTCTCGGCCGCCAGCGTCGCCGCCCCCTCGGTCAGGCCGAGGGCTATGGCCTTGCGGTTGGCCGCCGCCGAGGTATTGCGGAATAGCTGGATCGGGTTGGGGCCGGCGTAGCTGGTGCCGGCTGCCGGGCGGGCGATGTACTGGACGGTGTCTCCGTGGGCCGCCGGCCAACCCGCCCTCTGCTTCGACCAGACCAGCGGATGCACGTTGTTGAAGGTGCTGGCCATGTTGTCCCACTCGTCCACGTAGGGGCGGGGAAAGCGGACTCCTTCGTGGGCGTAGAGGTCGACCAGGCCGAACTGGTGCAGCATGCCGTGGGTGTACCGGGCCACCGGGTTGGTGTGCGACTGGATCGACACCGAGATCGGGGACGTGAACCCCCCGGGCAGCTCGTACGGCCACGGTCCGGTGGTAGCCCAGTCCTCAGTGAAGTTCACGTCGTTGGTGACGATGATCATGCGCTCCAGGTCGTTGAACAGGTTCGGCTCGGTGGCGACCAGCTTTCCCACCACCTCCTGGGTGAGCTCGATGAGCAGGTTGCGGTCCGGGTGGTAGTAGTAGTCCTTGTTCTGGTCCAGGTTCACCGGTCCCCGGTAGACCGGGACCACGCTCGCCTGTCCGTAACTGACCTCCTGCACGTACGCGCCGGCGTCGGCCATGGTGTTCTGCAGGTTGGCGAGCGATGGCTCCAGCGCCACGTCGGCGAACTTGACCCTGACCACAAGGGTGTCCTGCACCCCGGTGGACACCGGCGGTTCCGGCATGTCGGCGGTTACGTCCAACGCATACCCCTGCCCGGGGTTGCCGACGTTCACGGCGGTAGCCCGCACCCGCACGGTCCAGTCGCCGGGCGCCGGGTTGTTGATCAGCACCACCTCGACGTTGTTGAGGTTGTCCGCCGCCCCGCCGGTGGCGGAGACCCCGTTGTTGAAGACGTTGCCCCGGAAGGTCTGGGTCCCGTCGGGCGAGACGACCTCCAGGTCAAGATCGTTGACTACCGGGGTCGCGCTGGCGGCGGTGCCCGGAGGCTCGGTCCACACCAGAGCGATCTTCAGCGGCTGGGCGTTGGTAGCCACGTCGACGTGGTGTTCCCGGACGTCGCCGGTGAACAGGCCGAAAGCGTTACGGGTGTCCCACACCCGAAGGT
>JAJCYF010000123.1 GCA_029263035.1 Actinomycetes bacterium | reverse complement strand
GTCAGGTTGCCGTTGCCGTCATAGGTGTTGGTGGTCACCCGCCCCATCGGGTCGGTCTCGGTCAGCACCTGATTGAAAGCGTTGTACGTGTAGGTCCAGGTCTTGTTCAGCCCGTCCTTGCGGGTGAGCACGTTGCCCCGGGAATCGTATGTGAAGTATGTGTTGTTGATTGGCGACCGGCGGCGGTCCTCGACTCTAATCAGGTTGTCCCGGGTGTCATAGAAGCGGTTGATCCGCTTTAGGTTGTGGTCGTAGATCGCGGTTACCCGGTAGCTGGTGTCGAAGTAGTAGCGGGTGGTGTGGCCGCGGGGGTTGACGACATCGGTCCGCCCGCCGTCATTTTCGTAGTTGAACCGGGTGATCCCGCCCTTGGCGTCGGTCTGGGTGTAGACCCGGTCGAGCGAGGTGTAAACGTTCGTCAGGACGGCGTTGTTGTTGGGGTCCTTCTTGGTGAGCATTCGGTGCCCAGTGTCGTAGGTGTGGCTCCACACCTTGGACCTGGCATCGGTAACCGAGGTCAGATCGCCTGCCGGGCTGTAGACGTAGGCGACTGTGCGATTCAGCGGATCGGTGATGCTCGAGACTCGGGTGCCCTGGTAAGAAAAGGTCAGGGATCTTCCCGAATCGTCCGCCACCGAGGTCAGCTTTTGGTTCTGGTCGTGGGTCAGGGTGAGCGAGTTGCCGTTGCGGTCGGTGATGCTGCTCAGCAACCCTGCGGAATTGAAGGCCTTGACCGTCAGATCGGTCTCGGTGAGCGTAAACGTCGTGTCGGGATTTTGCACCAGGGTTGCGAACCTTCCGGGCGGCGGGTCGTACCCCCCGCCGGCCTTTGGTGTGTAGAGGTCGTTGCGGCCGGTCCCGTCGATCACCAGCGCCTCTCCCCTGGAGAACGTCTGCACGCTCTCGGCAAAGTTATGGGTCCAGCCGAAACCAAGCGGTCCGTCAACCAGGCGGTGGGCGTTGTAGGTGCGGGTGAACGACAATGAAGGGCCTTTGGCCGGGATCGCGAAGTCGGTTTCGGGCAGGGTGAAGTTGCCGGTGGTGGCGTTGATCGGGTCGGCGACGAAAGCGCCGCTCGGCACGCACGGACCGCACTTTGCCATCTGCTCTTTGGAGACCGAAATCTGGGTGATCCCCGCTCCGGGCGCCACGTCGCGGCGGAACAGCTGAGCGGGGTAGGCGCCGGCGTAGATCGGCGCCTCCATGTCCCAGAACACCCGGATGGTGCCGGCGTTGTCCTTGACCGTGACCGGATTGCGGGCGGAGATGGCACCACTGCCGTTGGTCGAGCGGCTGGGCTCGAAGCCGAAGAGTTCGCTAAGAGTCCAGGTACCGCCGCCGTCGGTGCTGGTCCTCAGGTAGATGTACTCGTCGCTCGGCCAGCGCTGGGTGCTGTAGAGCAGGGTAAGGGTGCCCGAGTCATCCTGATTGATTGCCACCCCCTTGGGGAAGCGCTGTCCAAATGACTGAGTGACGAAGACCTCCAGGTTCGACCACGAGGTGGAGGACAGGTCGGCGGCACTGCCGAACCAGACGACCGGCACATCGGTGTTGTTGGCCGAGCCGGGCAGTCCGTTGCCGGCGAACGAGGCATTCTGCCAGGTCATTGCCCACGAGCCGGAAGCCAGCTTGACGATGTCGAAATGAGGAAGGGTGTTGTTCTGCAGCGGCCCCACCGCCTGGCCGACGGTAGCCGGGGCGGACCAACTGGAGAGGTTCCCGCTGGTGATGTACTGCAACGCCCCGGAGGTGTCGCTGCGACTCCAGAAGAGGTGGATTGTCCCGCCGAGGTTGAGGGCCTGCATCTGAAAGACGTGAGCGGGGGAGCCCGAGGTGAGCTGGGTGGCCGCCGACCAGGTGGCGCCGTCGTCGGTGGAGGTCTTGAGGAATATCTCCCGCACAGTGCCCACCATCTTGCCGTAGAACAGCGCCGTTGTGTTGCCGAGGCGGGTCATCACCGGGCGTTCGGCGGCGGACTCCACCGTGACCTGATCCCGCCAGTACTGCGGATCGCCGCCGCCCAGGCTCCTACGGAAGAACAGATTGGGCGGGCTGGCGTTGTCTACGTAGGCGATACCCCAGGCGCCATCGGAGTACTGGACGGCTGCCGGGTCCTTGGGGTCCCAGTCCGGGTCGGCGCCCGGCAACAGATCCTTGACCGGTGACTTGGCCTTCGACTCCTCGGAGCGGACCTGACCTTCCGCTTTGCGCTGTACTGCCTTGAACTGCCCTGCACCTGCCGGCAATGCCTGAACGACCATGGCGAACCCGACCAGCAAGGCCACCACATTGGCAAATCTAAGTTTCATCTAGAACCCGCTTTCCTTGGCGATTGCCACTTTTCGGCAGGAAAGGCGAGATCGTAAAGGAAAACTTTGGGATTCTGGGAAATAGTTTTGTCGGGGCCGTAAAAGCGTCACTTGTCGATTGGGCGGCTGTCCTATTACACCTTCCGTTCGGTGGGTAACTAGAACCCACATCCACGGAAGGAGAAGCCTTTGAGGCCCAACTGGGTTCTGTTGTCGATCGCCGCAGTCGTTTTTGTTGTGTGGCTGGCGGGCCTGCTGCTGAGGATCGCCGGCGGGCTGATCCACATCGCCCTGGTGGTCGCACTGGTCGTGGCTGCGGTCAGCTTTGTGCGCGCCCGGGTCGGAGATTGACCTTGCTGGGGCTCCATCGAAACCGGCGCCTTCCGATGGCCCTCATCGCATGCCTGGCCGCATTGTTGCTGCTGGGCGGCTGCGCCGTGATCGGTGGATCGGTATCTGTAGCTCCCGAGGAGGTCGGCCAGGGTGAGGTCGGGATGGAGGTTTTCAGCGATCCCACCGGCAGCACGATCTTGATGGTGCCGGTGTTCTTCGGTGATGCCGGGCCGTTCCAGTTCGTCCTGGACACCGGCGCCTCCCGCACCGTTTTGGAGCCCGGTCTGGTCGATGAGCTCGGCCTCAGCCGGGGTTCGGATGCGGCGGGCACCGGCATCGGCGGGGGAGAGTTCAACGCATCGACGGTGGAGGTGGAATCTTGGCGGGTGGGGGACGTGGCGCTTCAGCCCAGAACCGTGGTGACCACCGAGATCCCGAGCGTCCCGGAGCCGGGGCCGCAGTTCCGGGGCCTGCTGGGCTCCGACGTGCTGGCCGGGTTTGGAACTGTGCAGATTGACTACGACGGGCAAATCCTCACCCTGCAGGGCCAGGAGTGAGTTCGACCAAAGGAGAAGACGTGACTGGATATCGGCGGATTTTGTTGACGGCGGCGGTGCTGATGATGCTGGCCGCCTGTGGTGACTCGGGCTCAACCGACGCGGTGGAGAGTCCGGCGGAGGAGACTCAGTCGCCCACTCCCACGGCTACGGAAACCGGGGAGTGCTCGGCCGCGGGGCTGGACGTGGAAGTTCCCGAAGGTCCGAACCTGCCCAGCGAGGTTCTGTCGATCCGCAACGAGATCATCCAGACCGCCCTGCGCTGCGACTACGACGCCCTGCAGGAGCTGGCGATGCGGCCCACCGGTTCTTTTCAGTACAGCAGGATAGAGGAGTCGGCCGGCCCCGAAGCCACCCCGGCGCAGTTCTGGCGGGAGCAGGAGGAGATGGGAGAGAGGTATCTTGCTTCGCTGGTTGAGATCCTCATCACCGACCCTGAGATTCAGCCGGTGACCGAACCCGAGGGCCCCGGTTCCGGCTCGGATGACAGCTACTACAACTTCCCGGGAGCTGCGGTCCCCGAGCAGGAGGAGCAATACCAGACTTCCATCACCTCGCAGGGCGACTGGATCTTCTTCCTGAAGACCGACGAAGCCTCCCCGACCCCGTCGGGCTGATCCGCCGGCCGCAGGAGGTAGCGTTAACCTCCTGCGGATTGGGGGAGCGACGGGAGTTGGAAGTTGGCGCAGGATGAGCCCTTTTTGCTCAAGAACCTGTTCGACCGGACAACGGTCGGAGAGATCGGCGATGCCGTAGAGGCGGCCTTGCCGTCGTTTGACCGTTCCGCCTTCTTAAACCTGGTGTTCGACGCAGACTGGGCCGGCCGGGAGCTGAAGCAGCGGATGCGGCACGTCAGCGGCGCTCTGCACGCTGCGGTCCCGGGAACCTACCGGGAGCAGCTGCAGGTCCTGCTGGCCGCCGCCGACCATGCGGTGGAGGGGTTCGCCGCCCTGGTCTACCCGGATTTTGTCCAGGCCTACGGCGCCGGAGACTGGGAGGCGTCCGTGCCCGCCCTTGCCCGGTTCACCAGGCTGGGGTCGGCGGAGTTTGCCATCCGCCCGTTCATCGCCTTCGAGCGGGACCGGACGATGGAGCAGATGCTGGAGTGGGCGTCCGATCCGGACCCGGCGGTGCGGCGGCTGGCGACCGAGGGGTGCCGGCCGCGCCTGCCCTGGGGGATGCGGCTGCACGATCTGGTCGCCGACCCGGCTCCCATCCTGCCCATCCTTGAGCGGCTGTATCGCGACCCGGACGAGTCGGTACGCCGCAGCGTGTCAAACAACCTCAACGACATATCCCGTGACCACCCTCAGGCGGTCATCGAGCTTTTGCGGGCCTGGGATCCCCGGCCGGGGACCGATACCTACCGGCTGGCCCGTCATGCTCTCAGGACGCTGCTCAAACGGGGCGATGCCGGCGCTCTGGCGGTGCTCGGGTTCAAAGCCGGGCTTTCGGTGGCACTGAAGGTCCTCTCCCTTGACCCGGCCTCTCCGCAGATCGGCGGGAGCGCCCGGCTGAGCTTCACCATCGAATCGACGCTGCCCGAGTCCCAGCCGGTGATGGTCGACTACGCCGTCTACTACGTGAAGGCGGACGGCACCACCTCGCCCAAGGTTTTCCGCCTGGGTTCGATGCAGATGGAGCCCGCCGTGCCGGTCACCTACAGCCGGAAGATCAGCTTTCGTCAGATGACCACGCGGGTTCACCGGCCGGGGACCCACCGGATAGTTGTCCTGGCGAACGGGGCCGCCGCCGGGGAGATCGAATTCGAGTTGAGCTGAGCGGCTCGATTAGAGGGTGGCGTTACCCTGCCGGTCCAGGATGGAGAAGGCTGCGTTTCCGCCCTCGACGGTGACATCCAGAATCTTGTCGTCCAGAAGGGGGACCACCGTCTGCTCCAGGTAGACGTTGGCGCCGTCCTTCTCCACCCGGGCGTCGCCGGGCTCGGGCTCGGCTACCGAGAGGGCCAGCTTGGCCTTGTCCTCGTCGACCGGAACGATGGAGAAGCGGATTCCGGCGTTTTCGCTCGCGTCGGTGGTGGCGAGCACTTCCTTGATGGCCTGGGTGGCATCTGCGCTAAGTGTGAGCATTGGCTCTCCCTTCGGCATGTCCCCTGCGGCGCCATTGCCGGTCGGTGGGGGATTTGGGACGTCCTGCTGATTGAGGACCCCTGATGAAACGGTTCGTAGTTGCGCGGAGGGCAACGGACGAACCCGCTCCCTCCAGTCTGTGGGGTAACCGCCGCGGATGCAAACGCCGGTGGCTATCCGAGCGGCGCCAGCAGCCCCCCGAGCAGATCCCGCAGCAGGTCCCCGACCGGGTCCTGCGACGGCGGCGCCGGCGGTGGTGCGGCGACGAAGGGTTCCGTGCCGTGGGCCAGCGTGAGATCGGCAAATCCCGACCCCCGCATGTAGTCCAGCATGCGGCTGAGATCTCCGGCGCCGTTGACTCCCCGGCGGGGCGAGTAGGTGCTCAACACGCCGAACGCCCGCCCCTGAGCGTCCACCAGTCCGGATCCCGAATCTCCTGAGATGCCCGGAGGGTCCATCCTGACCACGTGGGTCAGGCCTCCGGCGCCCTGCCGCAGGCTGACGCCGCTTTTGGCATGCGGGCGCAGGCCGCTTCCGTCGAAGGTGGTCCCGAAGCCGTAGACGTTGGAACCGTCCATCGCCCCCGGTGCGGTCCCCGTGGGGCCGCCGGCGAAGCGCAGGCTGGGGTTGACGGCGCCGTAGTCGGCCGGGTCCAGCTTGACCAGGGCAAAGTCGTTGTAGACGCACCGGTCCACATCGACCTCGCCCCGCTGGTCCATGGCGATCCAGGAGTTGTAGACCAGGGTGCCCGGCCGGCTGGCACCCGCCACCCGAACCGGAGTTCCCAGCGGGAGGGAGTTGTTGAGGCACCCGTCGAGCGACCCGGCGTCGTCGTCGTCGCCGGAGCAGTGCGCCGCCTGGCCGAGGTAGACGTTGCCGGCTGCGTCGTGGAAAACGAAGTTGGAGGTGCAAAGAGCGTCACCGGTGAGAGTGGCGTTGCCCGGTCTGATGGTGGCGGTGGTGACGGGGGCCCATGCAGGCGTCACGGCGGTTGCGACGCCGGGGATCGCGAGCAGCACAAGGCTCAGGACTACCGCAAGAACCAGGGTGCGTCGCTTCATGGGTAGACAGTCCTGTCTGGTATTCGGTTTAGGAGCCGGATCCGTTCGGCTTCGGCGGTGGCCACTGAATGGTCTTGGGGGCCGGGGTGTCGGCGGTGGCCGCCGGCGGCTTGACCTGGGTGAAGGTCACGTCCGATCCGGGACCTTTGGGCTCGGGTTTGGGTGACGAGCCGCTGTTGGTCTGCCCGGAGATGATGTTGCCGACGAAGCTGGCCACCGATGCTGCACCCCGTCTCGGCTGAGCGGGGACACCCCCCAGCGCCTGCCCGGTGACCGAGTTCACAACCTGAAGGACCGACCGGCCGGCATCCGAGGCCGCCAGCTTGTCGACGTATGGTTTGGCTGCCGAAGCCACCGAGGAGACTATCGACTCAACCGCGGCACTCTCGCCCAGGGACGCCGGCTTGGAGCTGGGCTTGGGGATGACGGTGGTCTGGCCCTCAACCGGAGGAGGGACGGCGGCGGAGGCCTTTTTTTCCGACCGGGCGGCCATCTTGTTCGACCCGACGGTGATTGCCTTGTTGGCGCCCTTGATGACGGCTCGCCGGACGACCGGGTTGCTCATCAGGGTGATCAGGGTGGCCCCTTTGCCGACGCCTTTAGCTTTCATCCTGGCCATGAAACCAGTGTACCCGGGGCGACAAACTTGAATCAGTCGTCCGAGGTGGTGCTTCGCAGCCGTTTCAGCCGGCCCCGGGCCTTTTTGGCCGCCAGCCTGCGTTCCTGGGATCCCTTGCTGGGGCGGGTCGCCCGGCGGGGTGCCGGCGGCGGGCGCAGGGCCTCCGCAACGATCGAGGTCAGCCGGCCGACCGCGAGTTCCCGGTTCTGAGCCTGGCTGCGTTCCTCGGAGGCTATGACGTGCAGCTTTCCCTCACCGTCCAGTCGCCCGCCGAGGTTCCTGAGTGCCCGCTGCCGTTGATGGGGGCCCAGGGAGGGGGAGCCTGCGACGTCGAAGATGACCTCCACCCGGGTGTCACGGGTGTTGACGTTCTGGCCGCCGGGTCCTCCGCTGCGGGAGAACTTGAGCTGCAGCTCGTTTTCGGGGATGGTCACGGCAGGGGTGACCCGGATGTCGGTCATCCATCAAGGGTAGCGGGGGCCTCAGCATCCTGCGGCGGCTCCCGGCGCAGCTCGGCGATGAGGCGGGAGACGATCCCTACCATCGGCACCGACAAGAACGCTCCGACCAGGCCGCCGAGGACTGCTCCCGCGGGCAGGGCCAGCAGGATGGCCACCGGGTGAAGGCGCAGGGAGCGGGAGAAGACCATCGGGCTGAGCACGTCGCCCTCCACCTGCTGTACGACGATTACCAGGGCGACGACGATCAGAGCGTCGACCGGACCCCCGGCCACCAGTGCAACCAGCGCGGCGAGGGCACCGGCCAGGACCGCACCGATGAGCGGAAGAAAGGCGCCGATAAATGTCAGGAACATCAGGGGAAGGATGATCGGCACCCCCAGGAACGCGAGCCCAATACCGAGGGCGACGGAGTTCACCAGCCCGATGATGGCGACCCCCCTGACGTATCCCCCGAGCGCCTCCCAGGCCCCCCGGCCGATGCGCCGGACCCGTTCGTGGCTGCGCCGGGGGAACTGGCCGAGCAGCCACGCCGATATCTGCTCGCCGTCCTTGACCAGAAAGAAGCTCAGGACGATCACCAGGAACAGTCCGGAGACGATCTCAATGGCTGCGACCGCCCCGCCCAGGACGCCGCCGGTGATCTGCTGGACGTTGTCTCTCAAGAAGTCGGTCGCCCGCCCCTGCAGTGTGTCCAGCACGTCGTCGGAGCCGCCGAAGAACGTCCGTGCGGCCCAGTTCTCCACCTCCTCCAGCCCCTCCTCCACGGCCGGTCCGAGATCCCGCACCTGGTCGGCCACCGTCGGCGCCAGCAGGCTGATCGAGCCGCCGAGCAGCAGTGCGGCCGCCAGCAGGACCGTCCAGGTGGCGACCAGAGGGGGCCAGCCCATCCGCTTGAGCCGGGCGACCGGCGGCGTGAGGATGGTGGCAATCATGGCGGCGACGATCAGCGGGATCACCACAATGCGCAGCCGGACCACCAGCAGAAGGACCAGCGCAAAGGCACCGGCTATCACGAGGAAGCGCCAGCTCACGGCGGCAGTCATGCGGTACCACCCAGGGAGATCGGTCTGCCCCGGGGCGGAGCCGGACGGGTCTGGATTTGCGGAGCGCGGCAGGATGATCTTCATGCGCGAAGAATAGAGGGTGCGGCGGTGCTGCGGTAGGGGCGGTTAGCGGTTGTCCTGCCAGCGGCGATGGATATCCCGGACCAGGTCCGGGGTCAACATCGCACCGGTCTTCAGGTTATAGGGGTTGGAGAGCACCTTGAGCGGAGCGCCTGTGTCCCCGTAACTGTCGACGATGAGGTCGGCCCCCTCCAGCGACTCGGGAGTTGCGTATTCACCTTGAACGGCCAGGCACGGGCCCCCGGTGGCCATTGCCGAGCGCACGCCGTTCTTGGAATCCTCCACCATCACCACCTGGTCGGGCTCCAGCCCCAGCCGGCGAAGCGCCTCCTGGAACAGGTCGGGAGCCGGCTTGAGGTTCTCAACGTCGTTTCCGGTGACAACCTCCTCGAATGGGGCGAAGCCCCCCTCGTCGCTCAGGTGCTTGACCAGGGGGTGGACCCAGTTGTTGGTTCCGGTGGTGGCAACAGCGGTCCGAAAGCCCGCCTGCTGGAGCTCTCTGATGAACCGGTAGACGCCGGCCCGGCCGGGTATCTCGCCGGCGAGGATGGTGTCGACGAACAGCTGCGTTTTGATCGGATGCAGCTTTTTGGCAATCTCCCGGGCCTCCTCCAGGCCGTAGTTTTCGTACTCGTTCAGGTAGCGGGCGATCCGGCGGTCGCCTCCGGTGGTCTTGACGAGCTCCCGGTAGAGCTCGTCGCTCCAGCTGTAGGGATAACCCTCCTGGGCGAACGCCTTGTTGAAGGCAACCCGGTGGCCGTGGCGTTCGGTCTCGGCCAGGGTTCCGTCCACGTCGAAAACGACGGCTTCAAGTGGCTTTGTCATGGGATTCAGACTAACGGCTGCGGGCTCTCCGCCTCGGAAACGACACCATGTGGTGTATATTGGTGTCATGGGAAGGACGCAGATCTACCTGGGCGAGGAGGAGATCGCCTTGCTCGACCGGGTGGCGGCCGCAACGGGAGCTTCGCGGTCCGAGCTGATCAGGCGTGCGGTGCGCAATACCTTTGGTGAGCGGACGGCCGAGGAGCGGATTCAGGCATTGCGGGCCAGCGCCGGATCGTGGGCCGACCGCAGCTTCACCGGGGCCGGATACGTTGACTCGCTTCGGGGCGACCTCAACACAAGCCTGCGCAGGCGGGGGCTTTGAAGGTCCTCGACACCAACGTCGCAGTCGACCACCTGCGGGGCAAGCCGGAGGCGGTGGCCCTGCTGGAGGGTCTCGTTCGTCGGGGCGAGGAAGTGGTGGCCAGTGAGATGGTGAGACTGGAGTTGCTGGCCGGGGTCCGCCCGTCGGAGCGTGCTGCGCTGGAGGAGTTCTGTTCAGCGCTGGGCTGGATACCGGTGAACGAGGATATCTCGCGAACCGCGGGTGAGCTTGCCTCCAAACACCGCAGGTCCTCGCAGGGAATCGACATCGTCGACTACGTCATTGCAGCAACCGCTTTGATCCTCGGAGCCGAGCTTCTCACAACCAACGTCAAGCACTATCCAATGCTCCCGGACCTGTCGGCGCCCTATCAGTCGTAGGAGGCCTCCAGCCACCAGCGGCCCTGTTCGAACGCCACCAGATAGGCGCTGCTATCGGCGCAGGCGACCTGCATCCGCACCAGCTGCCGGCTGGCTTTGGGGTCCCACCACCTCTCGTTTACCGGCCACGGCCCGGCCCACCCGGTGACCTGCAGCCGCCGGGCGCCCAGGGTGACGGTGGTGGGATTGGCGGTCAGCCGGTCTCCTTCGACCCCCAGGACCTTGCCGTTGCCGTCCAGCACCCCGACCCCCGTTCGATCCGAGAACACCAGCGCGGGCGACGGAGCCGGGACGTTTCCCGGCCAGGGAGCCTCGGCCAGGAAGTCGGGGACCGCGGAACGGTTGAGCAGGTCGACCGCGTCGGCGGGAACCAGGCGGAACCGGTCGCCGGGGCCCCTGCCGCCCCGGTACTCGGGGACCACCACCGCCTCGGGACCGAGCAGCCCCTGCAGCCGGGCGATGCCCCGGGCGGCCCGCCGGCCGGGCTCGGTCTGACCGCCCCAGAAGCTGAGCTGCACGCCCGGGTGAGCGGTGACCTCCTCCGGGATCAGGGTGATCTTCGCCAGTGCGCTTCCCGGCCGGGCATTGGAGGACCCGGTGGCTGCTCCGGCCCCGGATCCTGAGATTCCTGATGCGGCCCCGGCCCCCGCACCCCTCCCTGCCGTTAGCCACCCGTCGAGCTGCCAGCGCATCCTCTGGGCGATGGCGCCCGGGCTGAACCCGCCGTCCAGCCGCCAGGTGCGGGAGAAGGTCTGGCCATCCTCGGTGGCCGCCTCGATGACCACCTTGTTGCACGCCAGGCCCTCGGCCTCCAGCCGTCCCGCCAGCCGGTCGGCCAGCCCCTTGCCGGCGAACACTGCGATGTCGGAGCGGTCGGTTGGCGGGTCCAGCTCCTCACTGAGTTCCATCACCTCCCGGTTGTCGCGGGGGACGAAGCGGTGTTCATCGGCCCCGGCCGCCTGCCGGTGCGCCTCCACCCCGTCGTACCCGAACCGGCCGAGGACGTCGGAGGATGGAATGGCGGCGAAGGCCCCCAGGGTCTTCAGTCCCAGCCGGCGGAGCAGGTCGGCCAGGTCCGGTCGGCCGAGCAGCGACACCGGCTGGGGGGCCAGGAACTCCGGCGACGTCCCGGCCTCCACGATCACCGGCTCACCGGAGCGCAGGCTTTTGCGGGCGGCAACGCTTGCGGCGAACAGCCCGTCGGCGATCCCCAGCCCGAAGCACCGCTCCTGGCGGACGGTGGCGGTGATGGCCGCCAGCACCTGGGCGGCCAGGGACTCCTCGCCGCCGAAGTAGCGGGCGCAGGCCCTGGTGGCGAACAGGCAGGTGCCGGGCCGCATGATCTCGATGAACGGCGTGAAGCCGTCCAGGGCCCCCAGGATCTTCTCGAACTCCCGGGCCTCCCGCGCCGGGTCCGATTTGACTATCACCACCGTGGGGCAGCGGCTCTCCGCCTCCCGCCGCCTGAGACCCACCGTGACCCCGGCGGCCGCTGCCCCGGGGGTTGCGACGGTCACCCGGTTGGCCTCGATGACCACCGCCGGGGTGTCACGGGCGACGCCGGCCGCCAGCAGCGGCCACCACGGGCAGCCGAGGACCAGGACCCTCTGGCTGAGTGCCACTAACCCGGACGAAGGGCGGGGACCGGGAACGGTCCGATCCGCTCGGCTCCGGGGACGAAAGCGCGCTCCTCGGCGGTCCCGGCGGCCGGCTCCCGAAGACTCGGGACCGGCGCCATCGGCCGGACGTTGCCGGGGTCCTCCACCCGTACCCGGCCCTCGGCGTCCGGCAGCCACAGGGTGGTCCGGTAGGGCATGGGGGAGCGCCGGCCCCCGGTCTCGACCTCCAGCTTGCGGGCGGTCAGCCGTCCGTGGCCGGCCCCCAGCCCCTCCCACCGGGCTGCGGAAACGGTGAGCCGGATGTCGGCCGCCTCGTTCCAACAACCAATGGCTGTGGGCACTTGGCTGTGGGCACTCCAATGGCTGCGGGTACCGAAGGCAACCGGGATCAGCACCGACTTGCGGTCCCGGTTTCTCATACCGAGGCGCCGGGCCATGGTGCCGGAGACGTCGGGCCAGCCGACCAGGACCACGTCGAAGGCGTCGATCAAAGCCGCGGTAACCGTGGGCCACAGCGATGCCGGGGGAGGGGAGATCAGGATCAGGCGCTCCAGGACCAGCCCCAGCTCGGCCGCCGAGGCTACCCCCAACGACGGGATTCCCACCACCGCCACCCAGGACCCGGCCCTGGAGGCCCCGGCGGCCAGCGCCAGCGCCAGCGAGTTGGCGCCCGGCCCGCCCTGGACCGACAGGGTGAACCCCCGCTGTAGGCTGCCGGAGGGAAGGACCGACTCCAGGGGAGGAAGCAGCGGAAGGGCCTGCTCGCCGGCCAGGGAAACCGGGCGTGTCAGCTCAGCGAGCTCGCCCAGCCCGGCGAAAGAACTTCGGATGGCGTCCATAGGGACCATGTATTATCGAACATATGTTCGATCCGGTCAAAGGTGGGAAAAGGGGGATCTATGCCGGAAGCAAACGGAACCTTTGCGGTTCACAACTGGGAGGGTGAGACCTACGAGGAGCATGAGGGCGCGGTCCTCAGCCGGGCCAGCCTCACCAAGACCTTCGAGGGAGACTTCCAGGGCACCAGCACCGCCGAGCTGCTGCTGGCCGAGGCCAACAACGCCCGTGCCTACGTGGGGATGGAGAGGTTGGACGGCACCGTGGGAGGAGCTTCAGGAACCTTCGTGGTCATGCACTCGGCATCCCAGGTGATGAACGGTGAGGAGTGGTTGAAGGTCCACATCGTCCCGGGTTCCGGCACGGCCGGACTAACCGGCATCACCGGCTCCATGAACATCACCGTTACCGAGGACGGCGGCCACACCTACCTGCTTGACTACCGCCTGGAATAAGTACACTTCGACACCCGACCAAAGGTGAATGCCATAACCGAGCAGCCGGCTCACGGTGCCCGGCACCCCCGGCCTCTTTATGCGCTGGTGGCGCTGGCTGCCCTGTTTATCGCCGGCATCCTAGCGCTGCAGGACATCTCTGTGCCCGATCCCCTTCCCATCGATGCCCCCGAGGATCAGTTCAGCGCCGCCCGGGCGCATGCTCACATCCGGGAATTCGCCACCGCCCCCCACCCCATGGGATCGGCCGAGCACCGGCGGGTTCGCGCCTATCTGGTTGAGGAACTGCGGCGGTTGGGCCTGGAGCCGGAGGTCCACGATGCAGTGGGGATGTGGCCCGGGGAGCCGGGCGGGCCGCGGGGCGTGGGGCGGGTGCAGAACGTGATTGCATTGATTGAGGGAACAGATCCGACCGGGAGGGTGATACTGGCCGCCCACTACGACTCGGTGCCCTCCGGACCGGGAGCCAACGACGACGGAGCGGGGGTCGCGTCGATCCTTGAAACCGCCCGGGCTCTGACCGAAACCGGCTTCAGGCCCCGCAACGACATAGTGCTCCTGCTTACCGACGGCGAGGAGAAAGGCCTGTTCGGCGCTGAGGCGTTCATGAACTCCCACCCGCTGGCCGAAGGTCCGGCCGTTGTGCTGAACCACGAGGCGCGGGGAGCCGGGGGCTCGGCTTCGATGTTCCGGGCGACCCCCGGCAATTCGAAGCTCATGTCGGTGTTTGGAAGAGCCGCGGTCCACCCGGTGGCCGATTCCGCCTCGGCCGACGTGGCGGCTCAACTGCCCAACGACACCGACTTCACCCCGTTCCGGCTCGGGGGCCTGGCGGTCCTGGACTTTGCCTACCTGGGCAAGGGTGCCTACTACCACAGCGTCCTGGACAACCCCGGCAACGTATCCCTTGGGTCCCTGCAGCAGATGGGTGACAACACGCTGGCGCTGGCTGCCGCCTTCGGCATGGAGGACCTGGGGACCCTGGAGGCAGATTCGGAGTCGGTGTACTTCAACGTCCCTCCCGGCCTGTTGATCCGGTACCCGGCAGCGCTGGCCCTGCCGCTGGCCCTGCTTGCCCTTGTTATCGTCGCCGGGCTCATCGTGCTTGCACGCCGCCGGGGCCTTGTCAGCATCCCGAAGGTTCTACTAGGAGTGGTCGTCACCCTGCTCCTGGTCGGCCTCGGCGTGGGACTGGCCATGCTCTACTGGCGCCTGCTGACCGGCATCCGGCCGGGGTATCAGGCGCTGCCCACCGGCACTCCCTACCGGCCGGCCCTCTTTCAGGCGGCACTTCTGCTTCTCCTTGTGGCGTTGACCATTGCGGTGTACCTCGGCCTGCGGCGCCGGGCCGGCCCGGGCAACCTTGCATTGGGCGGGCTGCTTGTGCTCGTGGTGGCCGGACTGGGGGCGGCGGCGGCGTTACCCGGCACCTCTCACGCCATGGTCCTTCCCGCCCTGGGCGCCGCCGTCGGGGGCATAGTTGCAGTTCTCAAGCCGGGCGCCCTCGGGCGAACTATCGCACTGGCGGCAGGGCTGGTTCCTGCTGCGCTGCTCCTGGCGCCCGGCGCGTGGGCGTTGTTCGAGGTGGGTTTATCGGCCGCCCCGTTCGGCCCGGTTCCGATTGCCGTTCTGTCGGTGGTCCTGGCTTTTCCTCTGATTGAGGCGCTTATTCCACCGCGTCGCTCAGCAGTTGTCCCGGCGGCGGCCCTGATGGGTGGGGTGGCGGCAACCGTGCTGGCGTTGCTCTTCAACCCGCTGGACCACACCCAACCGGTGCCCACCATGCTGACCTACGCCCTGGACGCCGGCACCGGCACCGCTGCATGGGCAACTCCGGGGTCCCCGGATGGCTGGAATTCCCGATACGTCTCGGATGAACTTTCCACCCATCCGGTGCCGCAGGCCTGGGGGGACCGGGCGTATGTGGGGGAGGCGGAGGCGGCCCCGCTTCCAGGCCCGGAGTTGACGGTAACCGAAGATTCAATCACCGAGGCGGCCGGGGGAGAAAGCTTCCGAACTCTCAAACTCACTCTCGCTACGCGCCGGGGAGCCAGCGCAATTGGTCTGTACGTCGACGGTAGCGGCCCTGAGGTGCTCGCCCTCAGCGCCGGAGGTCGCCGGATAAAGCCCGATCCCTACAACGATGGGGGCGATGTCGGCTTCCGGTTCGAGGCGGTTGCGGAATCGGGCGAAATCGAGGCCGAGATCAGGGTCGGGTTTAGCCCGGATCCGGTGCGCGTCCACGTGGTCGACTACACGTCGCTTCCCGAGAGCCTGGATCGGCTGCCCGGATACGCCGCCCCGCCGCCGGACAAGTACCTGCTGTTCGGTGAGACCGCGGTTGCCAGAGGCTTTGAAATTGCGAACTAGCGTTTAAAGGATCTCTTTGACCCTCTCGGCCGGCCGGGCGATGATCGCCTTGTCGCCCAGGACCACAATCGGGCGCTGGATGAGGATCGGGTGCTCGGTCATCGCGTTGATGAGCGTTTCCCGGTCGGCCGACGCCAGATTCAGCTCCTGGTAGACGGGCTCCTTGGCCCGCATCATCTCCTGCGGGTCGTCGATGCCGAGCAGGCCCATGACCCGCTCGATCTCCGGACGGGAAGGCGCCTCGTCCAGGTAGTGGACGTAGTCGGCGCCGATGCCGCGCTCCTCGAGAATGCCCTTAACGGTGTTGCAGTTGTCACATGCCGGATTGAAGAACACTGAATTAGTCATGTCGGGATTCTACCGTTAACGATTTGAGAACAAACATGACCCCGGTTCCCAACCAGATCAGGCCCAGAAGAACGGCCAGCCCCGCCGGGTAGTTCCGGGGCAGGGCGCTGGGGTTCCCCGGGACCCCCGGAGCGGCAATCGTCGGGAACGCCACCACCAGGGCCGCGGCGCTGAGGATCAGCCCGGTTCTGAGGAACGGGCGAACGCGAACCGGCACCACCCGGACGATGGCGAACCCCAGCGCGAAGACGGCCGGAGCGATCAGCGCATCGTGCACCAGGGCCGAGCCGAGGAACCACACGCCGAAGTTCACCGGGTGGGTGCGGGCGGCGTCGTCGAGCAGCCCGGCGAGACCGAACAGCATCAGTGCCCACCCGGCCGCCAGTCCCAGCCAGAAGAAACTGCCCGATGGAACGTGACGTTCGCCGGTCACGACACCACCAGCTTCGCCAGCCACTTGGTCTGCATGACCCCCGGGCGGTTCGGTCCCATGATCCGGGCGGGGTAGCCGTGCTCCAGGTGCAGCGGTTCACCGTTGACCTCCAGCGCAACCAGGGTGTCGGCATCCGCCGCGTGCAGCCGGTTGAGCTCTGACTTGCGGTACAGGCCCCTGGGCTGCAGGGACTCGGCGGTCACCTCCGCCTGCTCCGGGGAGCCGGCCAGCGCCAGCAGGTCCTGCACGGGCACCCCCCTCCACCGGGCGGTGGCGCTCCACCCCTCCACGCAGGCGATGGGCAGGATCACCTCCCGCTGCTCCATCGCCCGCAGGTCGGCCAGGGACAACGACAGCGGCCGGCCGACCCTGCCCTCGACGATCAGGCGCCACTGCGGGTCGGTTGCGCTCTGGGTCACCACCGCCGAGCGGGCGGTCTTGTTCACCGGGAAGCCCTGCGGCCCGACCCCCGGGTCCCGGGGGGCCAGCAGGCTCAGCCGGCGGAGCGGCCGCACTGTCTGGCCGGCAGTCGCCAGCGTGACCAGCCCGGCGGCTCCGGCGACGCTCGCCAGAAAGCTCCTGCGGCTCATCCCGCCCGGCGCCGCCGGTGGGTCGGGCAACTGCCTGCGCAGCAGGGCGGAGGTGATCGATCCCTTGGCCCCCACGTGGACCACCAGCGCCCCGACGGTAATCCACGCCGCCCAGTAGTGGGCTGCCGGGAAGAAGAACTCCCATGGGTACCACAGGGCGATGTTGTTCAGCCCGCTCACCAGCAGGAAGACGCTGCCGCCGACCAGCGGGAGCAGGCTCAGCCGCTCCAGGGCGTGGGCGGCGTTCTCCACCGGGGGCCAGAGGAAAAGCCGGGGAAAAACCGTCCACAGCTTGGCCCCCAGCAACGGGATTGCCGCGATCCCGGTCGCGACGTGCAGGCCCTGGGTAACCCGGTACAAACCTGCCGGACGTGACGGCCAGAGGAACCAGCCGGGCGGATGCTGGATCAGGTGGGAGAGGAGCCCGGTCAAAAAGCAAACGGTGAACGAGACCCCCAGGGCGATGCCGAGGATGGCGGCGGTCTTGCGGGAGTGAAGGGGGCTGGTGAACGCATCCTGTTTGAACGGACCCCGGCGGAAGGGAGCAAGGCGGGTCCAGAGCCGGTCTAGATTCTGTTCAACCCGGCGAACCACCGGCCGTCTCCTTCCCAGGTCTCGCCGACCACCAGCCCGGCACTCTGCGCGAGACCGCCTACCGCGTCCAGGCCGACCAGAGCCCAGGGGAACCACGGCGTAGCCTTGCCGCCCGCTTCCAGGCGGGCGTTCAGCCGGCGCGACCCTGAGCCGGGCGGACCCGCCTCCACCAGGATCCGCCCCCGCCGGTGCAGCAGCTCCACGCCCCGGGCCAGCAGGGCTTTGGGGTCTCCACCAATCCCGATGCTCCCGTCGAGTATGAGCAGGGTGCCCCAGCGGCCGGTTCCCGGGAGGGCATCGAAGATGGACCGCCGCAGCACCGGGACCCCGTTATCGGTTGCGATCTGGACCGCATTGGGCGAAGCGTCGACCCCCATCGCCATCACCCCCCGGGCCGAGAGCGCGGCAACGTGGCGGCCGGGACCGCACCCCACGTCCAGGACCGGACCGACCGCCCGGTCCAGCAGGCCCTCGTCGTCGGGGGACGCGTGGCCTAGCCAGCGCTGAAGGTTCATGCCCATGGCCGACCCGTCGTCCGCCCGAAGCAGCAGATCCGGGCCGACCGCGTCCAGCAGCGGTACCCGGTTCACCCGGAAGCGCCCGAAAGGGCCGCCTGGTATTCGCCGAGCAGGGCCGCAAACCGGGATCCGGGGATTTCGGCCGCCACCGCCCGGGCGTCGGCAGGCTCGTCGACGTCGGTCAGCCGGGGGAGCTCGGTCCAATGAAGGCCGAGCTCGGTGAACCGCCGGCGCTGGTGGTCGACTGTGTCGGGCCGGCTCATCGGAACCCCGGCGAACGCCCGGGCGTCCGGCTGCGTGAGACCCCCGATCCACCAGCCGCCGTCGGGCGTTTCCCCCAGAACCGCATCGACCTCCGGAGCCGCCAGCTCGCGGCACGACCGTTCGAGCAGTTCCGGCGTGACCTGAGGCGTGTCCATCCCGATCAGGATTGCGGCCTGTCCCAGGTCGTCGAAGGCGTTGCCTATCCGGGCCGCCTGGCCATCGCCCCGCTGGGGGATCACCTCGAACCCTTTCGGGAGCCAGGGACCGGGCGAGCCGTCAAGAACCAGGACCAGGCGGCGGGCGGAGCAGCGCAGTACCGCGTCCAGGGTGTCGGTGAGCATCGCCTCGGCAAGGGCCGCGGCCTGACCGGGGCTGAAAGGCGGGCAGAGGCGGGTCTTGCTGAACCCGGCGCGCGGCTGCTTCGCGAGGACTGCGACGGCGACCGGGTGTCCGCTCACCTGAGCAGCGCCCCCATGTCCCGTACCGTGCGAAGGGTGCCCGTCAGGGTGCCGGTGACCTTGGATTGGCCCGCCCGCCGGGGCGCG
Source organism: Actinomycetes bacterium (assembly GCA_029263035.1). Lineage (GTDB taxonomy): Bacteria > Actinomycetota > CADDZG01 > JAHWKV01 > JAHWKV01 > JAJCYE01. Next base: position 620 of record JAJCYF010000123.1, on the reverse strand, counting down.
TAGGGAACCGGCACCTCCGCGATGCGCCACCCGGCCTGTGCCGCGCGCAGAACCATCTCCAGCGGCCAGCCGAACCTGCGGTCGACCAACCCCAGTTCCAACAACCCGGTGCGGCGGGCGGCGCGCATCGGGCCCAAGTCGTGAAGGCGGGAGCCGGTGCGCCGGCGCAGCTCCAGGGCGATGAGCCGGTTGGCCAGCCGGGAGTGCAGGGGCCACGCGCCGCGGGCGGGGCTGCGGCTTCCGAGCATCAGGTCGGACGCGCCGGCGGCGACCGGCTCCGCGACCAGCGGAAGGTCCTGCGGGTCCAGGGAACCGTCGCAATCCATGAAGCAGACGACCTGGGAGGTGGCCGCGGTCAGCCCGGCCCAGCATGCGGCCCCGAACCCGGCCCGGGGCTCGGTGACGACCACCGCACCCAGCCGGCGGGCGAGCTCCCCGGAGCCGTCGGTAGAACCGTTGTCGGCCACGATCGGCCGGTAGCCGGCAGGCATCCGCTGAAGGACCCAGGGGAGGGACTCGGCCTCGTTCAGTACCGGAAGGATCACGTCGACCATCTTTCGATGCTATTCCCGGCGGCCGGTGCCGTGATGCAAAATCGTCCTTACAAAGTGGTGAACTCT
>JAJCYF010000122.1 GCA_029263035.1 Actinomycetes bacterium | reverse complement strand
ACCGGGCGCAGTCCCACCAGCGTCGCGGTGCTGCCCGACGGCGCTACCGCGTACGTGACCAACCTGGACAGCGGCACGCTGACGGTGTTGAACATCGGAGGCTGAACGAACCGCGCCCGGCCCGGGCTGGTTCGCCGCGTGCTCATCCACCGGTGGTGCCGGTGCTTGCCCTGAGCAAATTCAGAGGAGGGCTGGGAATTGGTTGGTGCGGGGTGTCTGGGTGATGTCCAACCATGTGGGTGGGATGAATTCGGGTAGCCCATTGCGCATTCGGATGGTCCACCCGGATTGGTGGACCATGGTGTGGTGTTGCAGGCATAAGAGTACGAGGTTGTCGAGGTCGGTCGGGCCGCCGTCCACCCAATGGACAATGTGATGCGCGGAGCACCAGCTCGGGGTTTTCGCGCAGCCGGGGTGGGCGCAGCCGCCGTCGCGGGCGGCGAGTGCGGCGCGTTGCGCGGGCGACGCTGTCCGGCGGGTGCGGCCCAGGTCCAGCGGTACGCCGTCGCCGCCGAGCACCACCGGGGTGAGGCAGGCGTCGCACAGCAGCCGCCGCAGTTGCGCGGCGCTGCTGTATCCGCCGAACTCCAGGGTGGTGCCCCGGGCGCGCTCGGTGAGTCGGTGGTAGTGCAGCACGGCGGTGATGTGGGGGCGTTGGCCGGCTTCGGTGGGCAGGTAGGCGTCGTCGAGGGCGTGCTCGCACACCGCCGCGAGCGCGTCGGCCTGCCGTTCACCCAGCGGCTTGCCCTCGTCGGCTTCGGGTAGCAGGCTGGCCCGGATCGCGCGGGCCAGCACCTCGTAGGTGGGTGCGTCGAGTTGGCCTTTGATCCGGCCACCACCATCGGGCAGCTTTGTCAGGTGCAGCTCGTTGACCTGGGCGTGCTCGTCGGGCGGCGGGCCGTCCTGGTCGAGGCCATCGATGAGTTGCCGGGCCAGCTGGGCGAGCTGGTCGGGCGGGTAGAGCCGGGCCCAGTCGGCCAACTGGGCCTCGACCCCGCCCCAGCGCGCGAGCCCGATCCGCCGCGCCGCGCCGGTGGACAGGGCGCGGTCGATGACTTCGGCGTGGGCCTGGTCGATCTCGTAGCTGCCCAACGCGGTCGCGGTGGCCGGCAGCTTGGGTTCCAGCGGCTGCCCGGTGAGGCTGGTGGGCAACACCGCGGTCGCGGTGGACACCAGGCGGCGGGCTTCGGCGGCGGTGGTGCGTAGCAGGTCGGCCACCGCCGGCGCTGGACGCACCGCGCGCTTCTCGAACTCACCCTCGTTGGTGAGCCGGGCGATGGTGCGTAGCGACTCGAACTGCACCCGCCGATGCAGAGTATTCAGGAACGTCAGCTGGTCGATCAGGTCCTGCCCGGACAGCCTCTCCGATTCGGCGCGCAACTGCGCGAGAGCCGCGACAACGGCATCCCGAGAATCAGCGATCGGACGTTCGAACATATGTTCACGATACCGTGTTCGAACGGGCGAGACAATGGCGAACGACGAGCGGTCGACTTATGTGGAGGAATGGCGTGCCGGGCGCCAGAGCCCGCTCTCGTCCCAGTCGACGAAAGGGTTCATTCAGTTCCTAATTTGAGCCCGCCGCCGGGATGAGACGGAAAGCGTGCTTCGTTGCGCACGGCTGTTCCCCAGAGTCGGCCATCAAGATCAACCCGATCCGTCCAACGACCTCCAGCGCCGGGTTCAAAGCAGCTTGCGGAGGTACGCGGCATGTTCGGTGTAGCCGATGGCGAGGTAGAAGCCACCGGCGCGGGTCGTGGCCAGCGCGACCAGCCGCACGCCCCGGCCGCGCACCTCGACCTCGAACGCCTTCATCAGCAGGGAGCCGAGGCCGTGGCGGCGGTGGCCGGCCTGCACCGCGAGTTCCTCCACCCAGGCGACGGGCCCGTTGGCGAAGAAGCTGGGGTGGTCGAAGCCGAGGAGATAACCGAGCACCCGATCCCCCAGCTCGGCGACCAGCAGGGTGGCGCCCGGCGAATCCAGGACGTCGGCGAACGTGGACCCGAACGGATCGGCATCGACCGGAAAGGTGGTCGCCAGACCCCGGGCCAGGTCCAGCACCGCCGGCCCGTCGGCCGGTCGCGCGGGGCGGATCAGCGGCTCAGGCAGGTTGCTCACGGGTAGCACGCTAGGCCGCCCTCGGGATGCCCGGCACCGCGCGATGACCCGGATCCGGATGGACGCGTCGTTCCGGACCGCGCGCGCCGCTGTGCGCGTACCGGGGCGGGCTCACCCAGCGGTTGGTCGATCCGCTCGCCGGGCTGCCGGTTTCCACGGTGTCGCAGCGTCAGGGGCCATGGGATCGCAGAGACTCTCACCGGCCCCGGACACCCACCGAAGGGCGCCGGGGCCGGGTGGGACAAACTTGCTGATCAAGGGCGTCCTCAGCCCTCCGAGTTGTCGAACTTGTAGCCGGCGAACTTGTCCCGCAGCGTCTTCTTCGAGAACTTGCCCACCGAGGTCTTCGGCACCTCGTCGATGAACTCGACCGCGTCGGGCAGCCACCATTTGGCCACCCTCGGCGTGAGGTGCTCCAGCACCTCCTCGGCGGTCAGCGACTCGCCCGGCTTGACCACCACACCGGCCATCGGCCGCTCCACCCAGCGCTCGTGCGGGATGGCGATCACCGCCGCCTCAGCCACCTTGGGGTGGGCCATGATCTCGTTCTCCAGCTCCACCGAGCTGATCCACTCACCACCCGACTTGACCAGGTCCTTCGTCCGGTCCACCAGTCGCAGGTAGCCGTATTTGTCGTAGATGCCGACATCGCCGGTGCGCAACCAGCCGTCCTCGGTGAACTGCGCGCCGCCACCCTCACCCCGGTAGTACTCCGAGGCGATCCACGGCCCGGAGGCCTGCACCTCGCCGCTGGTCGCGTCGTCCCACGGCGCCTCCTCGCCGGTGTCCGGGTTGACCAGCCGCAGGTCCACCAGAGGCGCGGCCTGGCCCTGGCGGGCCCGCACGTTCGCCTTCTCGTCGTCGCTGAGCTCGTCATGGTGGGTGCGCAGGGTGCCCACGGTGCACAGCGGGCTGGTCTCGGTCATGCCCCAGCCCTGGGTCAGGGGTACGCCGATCTTCGCCCGGATGGCCTCGGACAGCGACTTCGGTACCGCCGAGCCGCCGCACAGGATCAACCGCAGTGAGGACAGGTCGTAGTCGTCCAGCATCGGCAGCGCGCCCATCCAGATGGTCGGCACCGCGCCGGTGATCGTCGCCTTGTGGTCGGCGAGCAGCTTCAGGCACGCCGCCGGGGTCATGTTGGGGCCGGGGAAGACCACGGTGGAACCGACCATCAAACAGGCGTAGGGCAGGCCCCAGGCGTTGGCGTGGAACATCGGCACGATCGGCATCACCACGTCGCGCTCGGACAGGGCCAGGGTGTCCGCGATCATGGTGATCAGCGAGTGCAGCACCGTCGAGCGGTGGGAGTACACGACGCCCTTCGGGTTGCCCGTGGTGCCCGAGGTGTAGCACATGGCTGCGGCGCGGTTCTCGTCCTCGTCCACGAAGCGGCCGGTGAACGGCTCGTTCTCGGCGAGCAGCCGCTCGTAGTGCAGCACCCGGGGGTCGTCGGGGATCTCGCAGTCCGCCCCATCGTCGATCACCACGAAGTAGCGGACGGTGCCCATCTTGTCGGTGAGCGGCCACAGCAGCGGCAGCAACGACCGGTCGACGAAGATGATCTCGTCCTCGGCGTGGTCGACGATGTAGGTGAGCTGGTCGGGGAACAACCGGATGTTCAGCGTGTGCAGCACCCGCCCGGTGCACGGCGCGGCAAGGTACAGCTCCAGATGCGCGGCGGAGTTCCAACAGAACGTGGCCACCCGGCCGTCGGCGCTGATGCCCAGGGAGTCCAGCGCGGTGGCCAACCGCCGCACCCGCACGCTCATCTCCGCGATGGTCGTCCGGGACTCCGCGCCGCCGGCGGTGGCCGTCACGATCTCTTTGTGACCGAAGTACTGCTCCGCCCGGTGGAACACGTGCGGCAGGGCTAGTGGTCGGTCCTGCATCAGTCCAAGCATGTGCGGGATTCTCCTCCGACGGTGAGGGCGGTGGGATGGCGCTCTCACCTGTGTATCAGGCGAACGTGAGAGTCGCATCGCACAGTACCCTGGCCGATGGCGCGACACCCTCACGTGTGATCGCGTCATGCTGGACCGATCACGGATACCCTGCTCGCCCATGAGCCCGCCCCGAGTGTGCCTCGACGTGGGTTCGGGCTGGGTGAAGGCGCTGGGCATCGACGCGGACGGCGAGCCGGTCGGCGTCGCCCAGCACCCGACCACACCGGACGACCTGCTCGCCGGAGTTCGGTCGGCCGCCGCCGCCGTCGGGGCGGACGAGGCGATCCCGGTCGGGCGCACCGGGCGGGACACCGAGCTGCTGGCTTGCTCGTCGGCCGGCGGCGGTCTGCGGCTCGCGGTGGTCGGCCGCGAGC
>JAJCYF010000121.1 GCA_029263035.1 Actinomycetes bacterium | reverse complement strand
GCCGCCTTCAGCCTGGTGGCGATGGAGCAGGAGCCCCAGATCCAGGACAAGGTGCGGTCGATGGCCACCGTCGGCACCTACTTCGACCTGGTCCACCTGCTGCAGGGGGTGACCGCCGGCCGGGTAAACGCCCCCGGCGGGATGACCGACGAATGGAGCCCCGACCCCCGGGCGGGCAAGGCGGTGACCGAGTTCCTGGCGGATTACCTGCCGTCGGACGATGAAAAAACGCTGGTCGAAGCCTACGAGGAGCGGGACCCGGAGGGGTTGGGCCCACCCGCCCGGGCGATCTACGATCTGATGGTCAACACCGACCCGGCCCGGACCCGGGACCTGGTGGCGGCACTGCCGGCGGGCCTGGGAGACCTGATTGACGACCTCTCCCCCGCCGCCCGGATCGACCGGATCAGGATCCCCATCGAGGCGATGCACAGCCGCCAGGATCCGGCGGCGCCGCCCAGCGAGTCCGCTCTGCTGATTGCGTCGCTGGAGCCCCCCGCCACCGGGCGCCTGACCCGGGTCGGCTCGTTCCGCCACGTCACCCCGGCCAAGGGAGTCGGGCTGCTGAAGGATGCCGGGCCGCTGGTGGGCTTCGTCTCCCGGGTGTTCGGGGTCCAGGACCGCTGGGGATTCCACTTCTAAGCCGTCCGCCCGCGGTCAGGGTCCGCGCTAAACTAATTTGTCGTAGGCGGCCGCTACAGTCCTCCCATGACAACAGGCTCAAGGGCCCGAGGAGGTACCCAATGGCAGTTTCTCAGGAACGCATTGCGGGGGAATACACCTACGCGGACCTGGAGGCTTTCCCGGAGGACAACGTCCGGCGGGAAATCATCGACGGGGAGCTTATAGTGCACCCCTCCCCCATTACCAGGCACCAAAGAGCCGCCAGGAACGTCCTCGTTAGATTGTGGGAGTACTCGCTTGAGTCTGGAGGCGAGGCATTCTTCGCCCCGCTGGACGTCTACTTCTCCGAAAAGGACGTGGTGGAACCGGACGTCATCTTCATTCGCCATGACCACCTGGACCGCATCGGTCCAAAACACTTGCAGGGTCCGCCGGACCTGGTCGTAGAGATTTCGTCTCCGTCTACAAGGCGCCTGGATCAGGTCCGAAAGCGCGAGCTTTATCAGCGGTTCGGAGTCCCTCACTACTGGTTCGTGGATCTGGAAGCGGAGCGCGTGGAGCTTTATGACCTTCGGGATGGCGCCTACCCGGCCCCAATGATCCGGTACGCGGGCGAGGTGATGGATTGTGATGGGCTGCCCGGACTCGCGGTTTCCGTGGCCGAGGCCCTGCCCGAGGAATAGGACTCAGTTTCCGACCCGGCCCGTTTCGACACCGCTACGTCGTTTAGCCCCTAGGAACTTTGAAACAATGCGGCAAGAAATTACCGATCATTGTCGGGCAATTCATTCAACTCCATGGAGGTCCAAACCGCTGGCGGGGCATTCCTGTCGCCTCCAGGGGGCCAAAGCTCTGTCGCGGCTGATGCCGCCGCCAGGAATGGAGTTGCGTCGATCTTCAATTCGGTCTCCATGAGCCCACCGAATTCCCATTCGGCGAAGAACCGCATTATTCCCGCTGTGGGAAGTGGTGAGAGCCATATGTAATCGGTCCACGCCCAACGATTCCCCCGACCGCCCAAAGGCATCAAAACCGGAACCGTCCCCGGCAGCGAATCAAGTGGAAAAAGACCTGCCAGATTGCTCACCCTTGTCCCGTTAGAGAATTCGAAACCAATATGGAGTCGGTTGTCTCGCCGGAAGCGCAAATCCTCGCCGGACATCCAAAGATACTCAGGACCAAGAAGGCCATCTCTACTGCGGACCTGAATCGAAAACTCAAGTCCGGATGGGTAACAAACGAAGCCAGCCAGATCGATGGCGAAAGCCTCCATGCGCGCAACTTGGGTTCGTAACGACACGACGTTCCCCATCATGTTGGTGGGGGGGCTCGTAGCTAGTTCCAACTTTTCCCACGAGGGATCGTTGGACTCCGGCTCGTCAAAGAAACCCATTCTTGACTCCGACTTCGCCTCAGGCGGAGGGTTAGTAGCCCCCCAAACAATAGGAGTCCCAAATGGACATGGCATTATTGTTGAACAGCACCATGGAGTAAACGACCGTGTTGGGTGCAGGCTTGGATGTCACGGTGCCACCACAGGCTGTGTAATAGCAGATTCGCGGAACCACCGGACTGACACCATATTGTCCTTGAATAGTGTACCAATACACGTTGCCCGTTATGTAACCGAAGCCGCTGACGAACTCAGCCCCAACGCTTTGGCCAGCAAAACAGGAAAAGTAGGCCCAGTCGGAGAAGGCGGCGGCCTTGGCGGTCACGGACCCGTCTCCTCCATGAATGGGAGCCCCCTCTTGAGGCTGCAGACGAATCCTGCTCTGTGGGGAACCCTCTATGGCAGCGTAAGCCCCGGAACGGCAACAATTTGGATGCCGACTATGGCTAGAACACACCCGACTATGACCACCAACCGGCGGATCGTTCCACAAGCATTACGAAAAAGCATTCAGATCACCCCCGCTATCTGGCTCCACTATTAGGACCGCTGACCGTTCCACCATAATTCCGTCAGTTTTTGCCTGTCAAGAACCACTAGGAATTGTTCTTCTTGGCAACCAAGCAGATTGAATTCGTTTCGGTTGAACACTGAGGAACGCGGGGACCGGACGATAGACGGGCAAACCCTCCACTCGGTTAAGAACCATGGGGGTCGGAATGTACGACCCGGGGGCTTCGGGTAGCTCAAACCGTCCGATCGCCCACTTGATGGCTATCTCCCAGGAACTCGCGGCAGACAACAGCAACGTCTTTTCGGAATCACCGACGGCAGTAAGGCAGGATCCCAGCCGTTCAGGCGAAGTTTTGCAACCACAGCCAGGCATGCGTGTCGAGCAGCAACTTCACGACTCGAAAGCTTCGATAACCTCGTCGGGAAGCGGGTGGTTGAAGTCGTCGGGGACCTCAAACCGGCCTCGATCTCGACCAAACTCGCGTTCGGCGGTTGCCGCAGGCGGTACCAGTCGGGCGACGACCCGACTGCCGTTTCGGATATGATTTCTTCGCCCATTGCGACGCGCCGAAGAAGTGCGGGCCTCGGGGATCCAATAACCGACCTCTTCCCTGCCGCCCGAATCAGCCGGATCAGAATCCCGATCGAGGCGATGCACAGCCGCCAGGACCCGGCCGCGCCGCCCAGCGAGTCGGCGCTGATGATTGCGTCCCTGGAGCCACCGGTCGCCTGAACCGGGTGGGCTCGTTCCGGCACGTGACGCCGGCCAAGGGGGTCGGTCTGCCGACGGACGCCGGCCCCCTGGTGGGCTTCGTCTCCCGGTTGTTCGGGGTGCAGGACCGCTGGGGATTCCACTTTTAGGCGGTCCGCCCATCGCAAGAGCCTGTCAGCGTCCGGCCCGGCCCGTTTCGTAGGCCCACATCGCGAGCTCAACCCGGTTTCGTGCGCCTAGCTTGACCATCAGGCTGCCCAGATGGGTTTTGACCGTGCTGATGCTGATGTGCAGCTGATCGCCGATCTCGGCGTTGGTCCAACCCAGCGCCACCGTCGCCAGGACCTGCTCCTCGCGCTCGGTTAGCGCATCGATGGGCTGCGCCGGCACCCCTGTGCCCGCATTCGCGAACGTCGCGAGGAGCCGGGCGGTGATGCCGGGAGCGATGAGCGCGTCGCCGGCGGCGGCGGCTTGGATCGCCTGGACCAGCAGTTGCGGCCCGGCGTCTTTCAACAGGAAGCCCCGGGCGCCCGCCTTGAGAGCGCCGTACACGTACTCGTCGAGGTCGAAGGTGGTGATGATCACGATTGCGAGCGGGTCGTCGATGCCGGGTCCGGCGAGCTGCCGGGTGGCCTCGATGCCGTCCATCTTCGGCATTCGTATGTCGAACAGGCATACGTCGGGCCGCAGCCGGCGAGCGAGGTCCACCGCCTGGCGGCCATCGGCGGCCTCGCCGACCACCTGGATGTCCGGCTGGGCGTCCAGGATCATTCCGAGCCCGGTGCGGACCAGGTCCTGATCATCGGCGATGAGCACCCGTATGCTCATTTGCCGGGGCTTCTCGGTAGCACTGCGGTCACGGTCCACCCGCGAACCGCGCCCGGCCCGGCTTCCAGGGTGCCTCCGAGAAGCTTGGCCCGCTCGGCCATGCCCATCAGCCCGTAACCCGGCGAGGTGCCCGCCTCGAACAAACCCGAATCACCGTCGTCGCTCACGGTGAGACGCACCTCGTCGTCGTCCCCTGTGACACGCACCTCAATACGGGTTGCGCCGCGCGCGTGCTGCAGAGCGTTGGTAATCGACTCCTGGGCCAGGCGATAGATCGCGCCCTCAACCAGGGGCCGCAGGTCATCGAGTTTGCCCGAAAGCTCGACCTCCATGCTCACCCCGTTCCCGGCGCCCTGGGCCAGTTGCTCGATGTCGGCCACACCACGTTGCGGCGAGAGGTCGGACTGCCCGCCCTCCCGAAGCACGCCGACCATGCTGCGCATCTCGGTGAGCGTGCGCGATGCCTCCCCTTCGATAACAGTCAACACATTCACCGCGGCTTCGGGGCGGGAGGCTGCAACGACCCGACCCGCCTGGGCCTGCACGACGATCGCCGAGATGTGGTGGGCGACGGTATCGTGCAGCTCGCGGGCCAGCTGCTCTCTCTCACGGAGCCTTACCTGGTCCATGCTGCGTATAAGCGAGTTGGAGCGATACCGCATGGCCGCCCCTAGCGCCGCGGGGAGCAGCACCACCGCCGTGGCCCTTGCGGTTTCAATGAATCCGTCCGAGCGGTCAGATTCGCCCAGGACCACAAGCACCACGATGATCGCGAGACCAACTGCCGCCTCCCTGCCGGACCCCCAGCGCAACAATGAATAAGGAAGCAGGAGCACGTAGGCGGTGGTGAACAACACAGCCGATCGGGGGGCGCCGAACAGCGCCGCAGTGTCGGCCAGCGCCTGGGCGCCGAACGCCAGGGCGATCACCGGGAGTGGGTGGGACCGTCTCCATCGCAGTGCCAGCACCGGCCCCGCACCGAACACCAGCGCGAGTGGCCGCCAGGGCAGGTCCGGCCGCAGCAGCACCTCGATGCAGGCCATTGCTACCAGCACCGCGGCGAGCGTCAATTCCCGCTGCCTGCGCATGGGCGGGTACGGAACCCGGGGTTCATGCCAGAGCGAGCGGACCGCGTTCTTTATCACGCGCTTCAGTGTAGAGAACACGAGCGCACCCCGAATCGGCCGAAAGTACGGGATCCGGCTCGGCCGTTGAGCCGGTCCATTTCCGGCCGATCGGCCGATGTGGCGGCCGCCGGGACCCGCCAGGATTGGCCATGTCCACGACCGAACAAGGAGGCTCAATTCATGAACATGTCCAGCGCTCAGTTGAAGCTACGCGGAAATCGTCACACCCGGACGACCACAGCCCTGCACGATTCACCGGTTCCGGTCCGAGCGAAGCTCGCGGCAGCCTGGACCAGCCTCATGTTCTTCTACATCTACGTCGACTACTTCGCCCTTTACAAGCCCGGCTTCCTCGACGACCTCCTGGCCGGCGTCGTCTGGGAGTTCGGCATCGGTCAGACGTTGTTGACCGCCTTCCTCATGCTCATGGCGATCCCGATCCTGATGGTGATGCTCTCCATGACGCTGCCCGCCCGTGTGAACCGCGCCACGAACCTCGTCGTTGCATTGCTCTTCATCCCTGTCTCGGTGTTCAACGCGGCAGGGGAGTCCTGGACCTACTTCTACGGCCTCTCCATCGGACTCGAGGTGCTGCTCCTGGCGTTCATCGTGCGCTCCGCCTGGACCTGGCCGGAGAGGCGGCTTTGAGCGCTCTTCAACCCACCCGGATCGGCAGCGACTCGAGGCCCCTCAGATTGATGTGGGGGCGCCACCGGACGTCGTCGGCGGCAAGCTCTAGCTCGGAGAACTGCGAAATCAGACCCCCGAGAACCGCCTGGGTTTCCATGCGGGCCAGCATCGACCCAAGACAGAAGTGGATCCCGCCCCCGAAGGAGAGGTGCTTGATGTTCTTGCGCCCGACATCGAGGGTGTCGGGATCGGCGAACTGCGCCGGGTCCCGATTCCCCGCGCCGATCACCAGGAGCATCCCATCGCCCCGGACGAAATCCTGTCCCCCGAAAGTCATCGGCTCCTTGGCGATTCGGATCACGAACTGTACCGGGCTGTCATAGCGCAGAAGCTCCTCGAGGGCCGGCCGCATCAGCCCCGGGTCTTGCTTGAGGCGCCGAAGCTGGTCGGGGTTGCGGAGCAGCGCCAGCAGGCCGTTGCCGATGAGGTTGGTCGCGGTCTCGTGCCCGGCGGTGAACAGGAGCAGGAGGGTGGAGATGAGCTCCTCGTGGCTGAGGCGCTCGCCCTCCTCCTCGGCCGCGATCAGTGCGGTTATCAGGTCATCGCCCGGCTGGGCACGCCGCCGCTCTACCTGCTCCGCGAGATACTCCCGGAACTCGATGAGCGAAAGGAAGATCTCGTCCATGAGCCGGTCGTCGGCCAGCGGATCAAGGGCCCGGGTCGCCGAGGTTGCCCACTGGCGGCACTGCTGGTGATCCTCTACCGGCAGCCCCAGCATCTCGCTGACCACCGTGGCGGGAAGCGGGAAGGCGAGGTCGCCGATGACGTCCATCGATCCGTTCTCCCGCGCGACGCTGAGCGCATCGTCGACGATATTTTCGATCCGAGTTCTCAGACTCTCCAGCACGCGGGGCGTGAAGGCTTTGCTGACCAGGGAGCGAAGCCGGGTGTGGGCAGGAGGGTCGCGAAACAGCATCGACTCCCAATCCGCCGAACCGCCTCCGTCGACGCCCTGGGTGACCTCATGGCCGAGCCGGGGATCCCGCAGCAGGGTGGCAATGTCGTCGTAGCGGGTGAGGACCCAGAGGTCGACCTCGCCACGGTGGACCGGATCCTGCTCCCGCAACTCCCGGTAGTGCGGGTAGGGGTCGGCATGGACCTCGGGGTCAAACGGGTTGTAGATGATGGGGGCCTTGGGCTGCACGCTTTCACCCTTGATCGTTTCCATCGCCCTCTCCTTCCAGACACCGAGATAGGGAGTGCAGTATACAGTGTTACATTGCTTGATGTCCTTCTCCGACTTGTGCTTCCGCCCGCCCACACAGTCCATCATTTAATCCAGTGGTTACACGAGCATGGATGCGTAACCCAGCGGCCCTTCATGCTGCACGACCTCGGTGCTTCCGTCGCTTCCCCGCTCCAGGACGATCAGGTCGTCCAGGCGTGCCTGGACCCCCGGGATGTGTGAGATCAGCCCGATCAGCCGGCCCGGGTCGGCCAGCGTCTCGATTCCCTCCAGGGCCAGGTCCAGGCTCTCCTGGTCCAGTGACCCGAACCCTTCGTCCAGGAAGAAGCAGCCGAGCCGTCCGCCTTCCAGGGCCACCGCCTCGGACAGTGCCAGCGCCAGCGACAAAGATGCCAGGAAGGTCTCGCCGCCGGAGAGGGTGTCGGGGCTGCGGGTGAGGCCGGTACGTTCGTCGACTATCTGGAACTGGCCCTCCTCGTCGAAGGTGTAGTGGCCGGTGAGCTCCCGGAACTTCTCGGAGCCGATCCGGGAGAGGAGCTTGCGCTGCTCGTCCAGCAGGAAGGCGGTGAACTTGGAGTCGGCGAAGTCCGCGATCAGCCGCTCGAAACGCTTCCGGCGGGCGACCAGGGCACTCAACAGCGCCTGCACGTCCTTCTGCTTGACGATGATCGTCTTCAACTCCTCGACCTTCAGCTCCAGGCGGGTGACCTCCGCCTTGGCCCGGGCCAGGACGTCGGATGCCTCGTCCTCGGGGGCGGCGGAGAAGCGGGTGCGAAAGCTGTTCACCAGTAGAGCCGCGGTCTCGGCCGCCGCCTGGAACTCCCGTTCCTGACGGGTCAACCCCTCGACCCGGGCCGTGCCGGCTTCGATGACCCGCTTGGCGGCCTCCCACAGACCTTCGCCGTCGGGCGGGATTGACCCGATGCCGAAAGTGCCACTGGCGTGACTGAGTTGGTTGGTGACGTCGCGGCAGTTTTGCTCCAGCTCGTCGACCGAACGGCGGGCTTTGCGCTCCTCGGCATCCGCGGCGTCCTTGGCGGCCCTGGCGCCCGCCAGCCCGGTGCGGGCCTTCGCCAGGGCAGCCTTGCGCGACGCCAGTTCTTCGGCAAGGTTGGTCGCCCCGTTCGCCAGCTCGCCCAACAGCCGGTCGACCTCCTGCAGCTCGGCCCGGCTACCCTCCAGCCGGGATGATGCCTGGCTTGCCCTCTCGGCGGCGATCGTCTTCGCCGTCCGGGCCGCCTCAAAGGCAGACCGGGCCTGCTTCAGATTCGACTCCGCTTCTTTCAGCGCGCTCCCGGCAGCGCTCACCGCCGGCAGCGGAGCGGACTGCGGGACCGATGCCACCGGGTGCTCGCATACCGGACAGGGTTCTCCCTGCTTGAGGTCCAGGCGCAGCAGGTGGGCGGCGTGACCCTGCTGGAGCTCGTGCAAAGCGGTTCGCGTCCGATCGACCGACTCCTCGGCGGCCTTGAAAGCCGCCTCCTTCTCCGGCAATGCTGCGGCGGCTGCTTCGAATGACACTTTGATCTCTGCGCTCTGGCGCTCCGCCTCGCCGAGGCTGCGCAGAATCCTCTGCCGCCCGCTGAGCCCCGCCTCGACTCCGGAAAACCACGCGTCTCCGCCCGAAGTCTTGACCGCTTCGGCCTCCGCGGCCAGTGCCTCCTCCAGCGCCCCACCTGCGCGCTCCAGTGCCTCCCGCGCCTCGCCCAGGCGGCGGTCCGCCCGCTCCTGCTGATCGGCCAGGCCGCGCAGCGACTCCTCGGAC
>JAJCYF010000120.1 GCA_029263035.1 Actinomycetes bacterium | reverse complement strand
GACCACCGTTGTCATTGAAGCCGTCGTCAGGGGAATGGACGCTCCGCAGACGCAACTCTCTCTGAAGTTGGTCGCGGATTTGCTCCGACTCCTGGTCACTCAACATCTGCACGGCTGCAAGATCCTCAGCGCGCTGAATTGAGTCAGGGGGTCCAAGCGCGACTCCTGTGCTTAGGCTATAGGCCGTTGCATGTACGTTGATCACGCTCTTGTAATTGTTCGGATCATTCAGCACGTTGAGAACCGGACACTTCGATTCCTCTGCATTGGGATCCGAGAAGATCTCCAAGGCCTCGTCCACACCGTATTGTGCGGAGTCGGTGACATCCCCACCGGGTGTGTGGTAGGACATGGTTAGGACTATCCGGACCGGTTCACCCCAACAGTTCCTCACAAAGAGATCGAAATTGGCGTCGAGTTGAAGGTCAGTATTCACTCCTTGACAACCCGCATATGGGCCCAGCGGAGCGGCGTCACCAAGAGTGGGCGGGGCGCCATTCGCCAACGGGGTGAGGCAAAAAACGCCCAAGAGGAACGATATCGAAACTACGGCCCGACGGACGGCGGACATCGGCGGCTCCTTCTGTGAACTCTTGATAAATAAGGGGAAATCGACCTCCGGTGATGGCACCCTTTGAGAACCCCTCCTCTTTATGCGCTCGCGTGGCCGTCCTGTCAAGGGACTCTTTCTGGCGGCCAGGCCGTCGCACCGTCCTCCCGCATAAGCCATGGGATTCTGGTGCTCCTGGATGCCTCGGGCATTAACACAGCGATGGCCGTTCTGCTGGTGGGCCGCTGTTGCGTATTCCGGCCCATCTGGATCACTGATTCCGGTGATGTGGATCAGCGATTCCGGATGAAGTGGATCACCAAATCCGGCGAAGTGGATCAAGGATTCCGGGAACTGGATCAGTGATTCCGGTGATGTGGATCAGTGATTCCGGCGAAGTGGATCACTCATCGGTAGCCTTTCAGGCATCCTTTACCCGTCATGAGACGGGAGGAAGGGATGCCAGCCAAGAGGCTATTAATGAGGAAGTTACGCAAGGTCCTGCAGCTCAAGCACGAGGGATTTCGGCACCGGGACATCGGCCGGGCGTGCGGGATGAGTGCCGGGTCGGTGTCGCGTTATCTGGATCGGGCCCGGGCGGCGGGTCTGACCTGGCCCCTGCCTGATGATCTTGACGATGGGACCCTGGAGAGTCGCGTGTTTTCGTGCCCGGGCCCGGACCACCGGCCTCGGCCAGATCTGGTCCATCTACATCAAGAGCTGAGGCGGCCAGGGGTCACCCTGGCCCTGCTGTGGCAGGAGTACCGTGCAGTCCATGCCGCTGGCTACAGCTACAGCCAGTTCTGCGAGATCTACCGGCGCTGGACGAAGAAGCTGACGCCTTCCATGCGGCAGGTCCACCGGGCCGGCGAGAATACCTTCCTTGACTACGCCGGGCAGCGCCCGCGCCTTATCGACCCCAAGAGCGGCGAGGTGGTCCCGGTGGAGCTGTTTGTGGGTGTGCTGGGAGCCTCCAGCTACACCTACGCCGAGGCGACCATGAGCCAGAAGCTGCCGGACTGGATCGGGGCGCACACTCGCATGCTGACATTTTTCGGTGGCTCGACGGAGATCTGGGTGCCGGACAATCTGAAGAGCGGCATCACCCTGGCCTGTCGCTACGAGCCCGGTGTGAACCGGACCTACCAGGAAATGGCCTCCCACCACGGAGCGGTGGTGGTCCCGGCCAGGGCGCGGCGCCCCAAGGACAAGGCGAAGGTGGAGTCGGCCGTCCTGGTGGCGGAGCGCTGGATACTGGCCGCGCTGCGCGACCGCACCTTTTTCACCCTTGGGGCGCTCAACGCCGCCATCCGTGAGCTGCTGGATGCCCTGAACCGCCGTCCCATGCAGAAGCTGGGAGTCAGCCGTCGCGAGCTATTTGAGCGTCTCGACCGCCCTGCTCTCAAGCCTCTGCCGGCGGACCGGTATGAGATGGCGACGTGGAAGACCTGCCGGGTGAACATCGACTATCACGTGGAGGTGGAGCGGAATGTCTACAGCGTCCCGTACCAGCTGGTGCGGGAGTCGGTGGAGGCCCGGCTGACGACCTCGATGGTGGAGGTCTTCTTCAAGAACAAGCGGGTGGCGTCGCACCGGCGTGCACTGGGCCGGGGCCGGGTGTCTACGCAACTGGCTCACATGCCACGCTCGCACCGGGCGCATGCCGAATGGACGCCGTCGCGTCTGATCCGCTGGGCCGAGAAGACCGGTCCGGCGACAGGTCATCTGGTGGCTGAGATCCTGCGGCACAAGGTGCACCCCGAGCAGGGCTACCGGTCGTGTCTGGGCATCATGCGCCTGGGGCGCCGGTATGGGGATGCGCGCCTGGAGGCTGCCTCAGCTCGTGCCACCCGCCTGGGCGCCTTCACCTACCAGACCGTGAAAAATATTCTCAGCGCAGGACTTGACCGGGTGGCTCTGGAAGATGACGGGAGCGCACCGGCCCAGGGTCTTGCCCACGACAATATTCGCGGCGCCACCTATTACGTCGCGAGACAGGAGGACCATGAATGCTGAACCAAGCCACTGTGGACAAGATGCAGGCCATGAAGATGGCCGCCATGGCCGAGGCCTTTGGCAATCAGGCCGGATCGAGTCAGTATGCCGAGCTGAGCTTCGAAGAGAGGGTCGGCCTGCTGGTGGATGCCGAGTGGACGGCGCGGGAGCAGCGCAAGCTCACCCGGCGGCTCCGCGCCGCCAAGCTGCGTCATACCGCCAGTCTGGAGAACATCGATTTCAAAGCACCGCGCCGGCTGAACCGGCAGGTGGTGCTGAGCCTGGGGACCTGCGCCTGGATCGGCGAGCGCCACAATCTGATCCTCACCGGCCCCACCGGCATCGGCAAGTCATTTCTGTCTTGTGCCTTTGTGGAGGCCGCCTGCCGCAAGAGCTTCAATGCCACCTACGTGCGCATGCCACGGCTGCTGCATGGCCTGTCGGTCAGTCGGGGAGACGGGTCCTACAGCCGCTTCCTCAACCGGCTGGCCAAGCTCGACCTGCTGGCCATCGATGACTGGCTGCTGGCGCCCCTGAAGGACGGTGAGCGGCGTGACCTGCTGGAGGTGATCGAGGACCGCAGCGAACGAGCCTCGACGCTCATCGCCAGCCAGCTGCCGGTCAAGGACTGGCACGGCGTCATCGGCGACCCGAACCAGGCCGATGCCCTTTGCGACCGGCTCATGCACCAGGCCCACCGCATCGAACTGAAGGGCCCGTCTCTCCGTCAGACCAAAGCTGCGCCCAAGGAGAAAGCATG
This sequence comes from Actinomycetes bacterium, assembly GCA_029263035.1. Classification (GTDB taxonomy): domain Bacteria; phylum Actinomycetota; class CADDZG01; order JAHWKV01; family JAHWKV01; genus JAJCYE01. Next base: position 706 of record JAJCYF010000120.1, on the reverse strand, counting down.
AGGTACCCCGCCCCAAAGGCCGGCTTTTTCACTGAAAGGGCCGGTGGAGCCGCAGGCTCCACCGGATCTGGAGCAACCACCTGCGCTCTGGAATATGATGCTGGGCGAAGTCAAGCCATGGAGGAATACAAACAGGACGCGTGAGCGTCGCTACGCTCCGATGAGTGATCCCGATCGCCGGAATACCTGATCCACATCACCGGAATCGGCGATCCACTTCATCCGGAATGAGCGATCCACTTCACCGGAATACGCATCAACCGCCCACCGAACGCCATGGGGGGACCCACCCCCCTGAATTGCCCGGTTCTGGAACGCCACAGGGGCTGGAAGGCGAGAGGGAAGGTCTCCAAGCGTGGTGGTCCGGATGTGGCGGTCTCCAAGCGTCGCGGTCTGACCGAGCGGTCTGACACGCCCCTCTCTCTCCCTTCCGATGCCAGGCGAGCTGGGTCGCGGCGGGGCAATGCGTGAGCACTGCATGGCCCGCAGATTTTACGTGCACTTGACACATTTCTGCCTGACTCTTGTGCATATTATTGTATACTTAAGATATGACAGCCAAGCGGGAACTGCAGTCCATCAACATGCAGGTGAAGGTGACGCCCACCATGATGCGGGCGGTGACCAGGGCTGCGAAGAAACGGGGATTGACGCTACCGGAATACGTGCGGGCACTGCTCGCGGAGGAACTCTATGGACCCACACT
>JAJCYF010000119.1 GCA_029263035.1 Actinomycetes bacterium | reverse complement strand
GTGCGCCCCCACCCCCGCCATGACCGAGACGGTCAGGATCTCCGGCTTGGCCGGTCCGGGCCCCTCGGTAGCCAGGACCACGAGCGTGTCGCGCTCCAGGTCCAGCATCCCGGCAACCTCGCCCAGCAGGGCGTCGTCGCGGCGAACCGCAGCCCGGACCTCCGGCAGCCGGCCTTCGGGGACCTCGATCTCCCTCAACCAGGAATGGGCAACCCGGCTTTCGCGATAGGTGTCGGTAAGCTCGATCACCGAGACGTCGGCCGCTTCTATCACCCGGGCGGCGGCCGCAAGGAGCGCCGGCTCGTTCGTCCGGTATCCGTTCAGCGTTTCAGGGTCGCGGACCCAAAGGAAGTCTCCGACCTCGGCCACGTCGACGTGGCCCTGCTTGTCGGTCACCGCGAGGGCTCCGAACCGCCGGCGTTCGATTCCGGTCCCCCTGCGCTCGGGGGCGGTCGACCAGACGTAGCCGCCGTCCGAGTTGCCGGCCACGCCGGTCTTCAGGCCGATCTCATTCAACTGCTCGCCCAGGGCACCCGGTTCCGCCCGGTAGCCCAGGTCGTCGTTGTCCTCGATCAGGTACTCCATGCCCCGCACCAGCGCGCTGCCGTCCGCCTGGGGAATTGCGTTGGGGCCGGTGTCGGCGTCGCCTTCGGCCGAGGGCCGCCCGCCGTGCGCCCGCGCCCGGTTGCCCGCGCCGATGGTCACCAAAGCCGACGCCTGGTCGGTCCGGGGCCCCACGGTGCGAAGCGACAGGGCGGCCATGGAGCCCCCTGCGGCGAGCCGGCGAAGGTTGGGGGCATCGCCGGCGGCGACGTCCTCCCAGGTGACCGAGGGCATGCTGACGATCACGATCTCTCCCGGCCTTGGTTCCTGCGCGGAAGCGGTACCCGGCAGGACGCCGACCGCAAGCGCCGACAGAACCAGCAGGTAGATCACGAATGCGCTGCGGCGCAGCCGGGCCACCCTCACTGCGACCTCAGCTTCCCGGAACCCCCGGGACGAAGGGCGCCGGTCAGTTCACGTTCGCCGAGCAGCATCGAAGCGGTCAGATAGGTGATCACGGTCGCCAGGCCGGTACCGGCGGCCCGCCCGAGGTCGGCCGCCAAGGTGCCGACCGGCATCGCCCAGGCAACCGCCAGGCCCACCGCCGCTGCGGCCGCCCCGGCGCCGAGACTCCGGCCGAACGCCAGCGCCGCTCCGTCGAGTGCATCCGAACCGGCCCGGGAGCGGAAGAATGCCACCAGCAGGACTGCCGATCCGCTGATGCCGATCGAAAACCCGGCGGCCAAAGAGGCGATCAGTTGCGGGCCGTCGAAGACCTGAGAGGCGGCCACATTCAAGCCGATGCCGGCGCCGAAACCGGCCAGTGCCGCGATGGCCGGCCCTTTGCCGTCACCCAGCGCGTAGGCGGCGCGGGTGAGCAGGGCATACAGCCCGTAGCCGATCAGACCCGGGGCGAAGGCGGCGATGGTGAGAGAGATCATCTGCCGGGAATCGGCGTCCGCCCCGGCGCCCAGGTGCACCACCAGCCGCGCCGCCGGATCCGCTGCTGCGAACAGCAGCGCCGACGCCCCAAGAACGATCACGGTTACCTTTCGGATCGCCTCGGACGAACGGCGGGCGAACTCAACCCGGTCGTTCACCGCCGACGCGGCGAGGCCGGGGAACATCGTGGTGGCCATCGGCAACGGGAACACCGCCCAGAACACCAGCAGGGCGGTGAAGGCCAGGTGGTAGGCGACAACTCCGCCCTCGACGCGGTTGGCGAGCACCAGCACGACCCCGAGGAAGACCTGCTGGGCGCCGATGGTAAGCATCGCCGGCAGGATCAGGGCCCGGATCTTGCTGCGGGCCTCCTGCGGCATGGCCAGGGTGGGCTTCCAGGAGATGCCGAGCGCCCGTACCGAGGGCAACAGGCAGAACGAAAGCACGACCACCCCCAGGGTGGTCCCGAGGCCGAGCACCAGGCGCCCGGCGTTGGAGACCAACTCCAGACGGTCGGCGTCGGGTCCCTCGATGTATCCGTACAGCAGGTAGGAGACGGTCACCACCATGCTCGACAGCAGCGGCGCCATCGCCGGCATTACGAACCGGTGGTGGGCGTGCAGAACCCCGGTCAGGACCACGCCGAACACGTACAGCCACAGCTGCGGCAGGAACAGGATCAGCAGGAACGACCCGAGCTCGATCTCGCGGGCCCGGATCGCGGCATCGGCCACCTGGGAGGTGAGCGCACGCATCAGCGGCTCGCGCAGCAAAATGCCGGCCAGTACCACCGGCGTGGTAATCAGCAGCGCCCGGTTCAGAACCCCGCTGGCGATCACTCCAACCGCCCGGCCGTCCCCGGAAGCCGCCGGCGCCGCCAAAGCCGGGAGGAGTGCTGCGGCGATCGCTCCGCCTGCGATGATCTCGAACAGAAGGTTAGGAAGCGCGTTGGCGCTGGAGTAGGTGTTGCCCAGGTAGGTGATGCCCAGGATGGCCGTCACCGTGAGGGTGCGGATGACGCCCATCATCCGGGCCCCCACGGTGATGGCCGACACCAAAGCCGCCGCCCGCCCGGCGGAGGGCATGGGAGCCGCCTGCTCAGCAGCCACGAATGCCTCCGGGCCGCGGCGGGTTGGCGTACGGTGGTCCGGGCGCCCGATGGGTAGGCCGGCCGGTGTTTGCCCGCCGTGAAGGGATGGTTGGGAGAATGGTCATACCTCTATGAGTGATCCGCAGAGCGAGCTCGGGGAATCTCATTCTAAGCACGCGCCGGGGGTCCGGCGTGTACTTCAAGTGCTGGGCCCGTCATCGGGAGGGATACGCCGCCACGTCCGTTTCCTCGCCTACAAGCCGCCTGAGGGCTATGAAACCGCCGGCGTAGCGGGGCCGGCAGAGCTTGCCGGGTTCTTCGAAAAGTGCAATTTCTTTACAACCGGTGAGACCGGATTTCCCCTGTCGGACATCGCACCGGATGTGATCCACGTCCACGGGCTCACCGCCGGCGCGCAGGCGCTGCGCTGGACCGTTCTGGGAACCAAAGGACCGCCGGTTGTGGTCACGGTCCACACCTCAATGCAGCAGACGCTTCGTGCCTCGGCCAAAGGCGCCGGGTCGGCACTGGCGCAGAAGGCCATGTGGCAGGCGGCCCGTCTGGGACTGCGGCGGGCGGCGGCAGTCATCGTGGTGTCGGGAGGCGTCGGGGATGAGCTGGGCTTCGGGGACATCGTCCCTCCGGCCCTGGACCTGCCGGTAGCGGAACCCGGGGCACGGGCGAAGGTCAGAAGCGAGTTAGGGGTCCCTGAGGAACGGACGGTGGTCCTGGCGGTGGGGCGGCTCCACCCCGACAAACGGCTGGACATCTTCATCGAGGCGCTGGCGGGCAGCGGCGCCGAGGGCTGGATTGCCGGGGACGGACCGCAACGGCAGGAACTCCAGGCCCGGGCTGAAGGGACCGGGGTCAGGCTGCTGGGTCACCGGGCCGATGTAGGCAACCTACTGGCTGCGGCCGACATCTTTGCCCTTCCGGCGCATGCCGAATCGTACGGCTTCGCCGTGATGGAGGCGGTTGCCGCCGGCCTGCCGGTGGTGGCGACCCGCACCGGCGCAATCGACGAACTGGTGGGTGATGCCGGCCTTCTGGTCGATCCGGACGACGCCGGCGGTTTCCGGGAGGCGCTCTCCAGTCTGCTCGGCTCCCCCGAACTCAGGGTCAAGCTGGCGAGGGAGGCGGCCGAAAGGAGGTTACCCTCCCCTACCGAGCTGGTCGCCCGGGTGGGCGAGGTCTACAACCGCGTGCTGCGCTAGCCTTCGGCGCCCTCTTCGCGGGTGAAGCTGAAGGCCTCTATCGCCGGGAAGTCGGGAGCCCAGCCCTCCAGGCCGTACTCCTCCACCAGATCGCTGAGCTGAACGCCGTGGGACGCCCCCATGATTTCGATTCCCACCGGGGTTCCTCGCTCATCCAGGTCGACGATGCGCTTGACGTCCACCACAACCGACCGGTCCACCCGGGCTCCCCGGCGAAACGGCAGGTAGAGAGCGTCGACGGCGCCGTCGTACAGAACTCGCATTCAGTGCTCCATTCCGTGATTATTGGGGCATTCGAACGCCCAGCCATCCCCAATTGCTGCGTTGCTCGTCGGACACAGACGGCGAGCGGTATGCGTCCTCCTCGCGCCTTGCCCTTGGGGCGCCTGGACGCTCTCGGTGCTCGCACTACTCACGGAAAGGAGCACTAGGTCTTCTCCACACGGATGACGGTGATGACATGCTCCTGACCGAAGTTGTTCTGGGTGATGCGCAGCCGCTTCCCCTCGTTGGTGGTGCCGATCTTGATGAGCCGGCTGGGACGGTCGCCGGGATCGGTCGACGCGACGTTGGCCAACGCCTGCTCGACCTCCTGGGGGGAGATCTCGCGCTGCGCCATCCTCAAGATTGCGTGGTGGGAGAGTTTCAAGACGATTTGCAGCTTACAACAGGTGCTCAGACTTTGACTTCAACCGCCTCCCGCTGAGGCCCCCCGGCGGCACGGTGAGCCTGCCAGGCGGCGGCCAGACGCTCGACCGCCGCCTCCAACAGGGATTCGTCGACCACGTAGTTGAGTCGTATGTGGTCGTGGAAGGCGTCGTCGGGAGCTAGATCGCTTCCCGGCGTGATGGCAACCCCGTGCCGCAGCGCCTGATCGGCGAAGGCATGGGCGTCGCCGCTGGTAATTCGCACCCAAAGCGACAGCCCGCCCTCGGGGCGCTGCCAGCGCCACTCGGGGATCCGTTCACGCAAAAGGGTCTCCAGGAGGTCCAGGCGGGTCCGCAGCATCTTCGCCTGCCGCGCCTGCACCTGCTCATGGTTGGGAAGAATCCGGCATGCAAGCACCTGGGAGACCATCGAGGACCCCAGGTCGGCCGCCACCTTGTGCTGTCCCAACCGGGTAATCAGCGACTCGGGCCCCCTCACCCAGCCGATGCGGATACCCGCCCAGTACAGCTTGCTCATCGAGCCGACGCTGATGATGGTGCCTCCCCGGGAGTAGTGGGCCAGAGGAGGCGGGGGGTGGGATCCGAAAGACAGGTCGGCCAGCGTGTTGTCCTCAACGAACGGAACCTGAGACTGATCGGCCAGGCGGGCCACCTGCCTGCGGGCTTCTTCGGACATCACCGCTCCGGTCGGGTTCTGGAAGGTGGGCATCAGGTAGACCAGCCGGGGCTTGGCCGATGCCAGCGCCTCCGCCAGCACGTCCAGGCGTATCCCGTCGTTTCCGACCGGGACCGGGATAAGCCTGGCTCCCGCCCTTGAGAACGCGTCTATCGCCCCCGAGTAGGTGGGGCTTTCGACGACCACGGTATCTCCGCGCTGCAGGTAGTGGCCCGCCAGCAGGGAGATGGCCTGTTGGGCTCCGGTGGTGACCAGGACCTCCTCCGGGAGGGTGGGGACCTCGGCCCGGACGTAGGAGCGAGCTATCTCCTGGCGAAGCGGTTGGTAGCCCAGTGGGGCATATCCGTGGCTCGGGACGCCGAGAAGATCGGACAGATCGATTGAGTTGCCTTCGGCGAAGATCTCGTCGGCCCCCGGCAGCGCCGCCATGGACATGTTGATGGGGGGCCGGGGGCTCGAGTCCATCAACCGGGTGAAGAAGGTGCCGGAGGACAGGGGCCGCGGTCCGGCGGGAACCACCGAGCGCCCGGCTTGTGAGGCGGAGCCGACCCAGGTGCCGCTCCCCTGCCGGGACTGGACCCACCCGGCATCCCGCAGGGCCTCGTAGGCCTGGGTGACGGTTGCCCGGCTGACTCCAAGAGCCTGGGCCATAGCCCTTTCCGCCGGGAGCCTGGTGCCGGTAGGCAGATCGGCATTCTCGATTGCGGTCACGAACGCCTGGGTCAGACGGGAGTACAGGGGTCCGTCGTGGCCCATCCAGTCCCCGAGGATCTGGAGCAGTCGTCTTTCCGATGAGCCGATCATTTCAGGCCACTTTCCTCTGATTGGCTCTAGATGTCAAGACCACTTTTTCCTAAAGTGGTCCTAGACGAGGCCAATGTGCCTGCCCCGACACAGATTGGTATGGAAAATGGACTGGACGATAGGTAGAGACTGGAACGAAGGACTCCTGACGCTGATACAAAGACCCAACGGCAAGATCGAGCGGCTGGCCGAGCTGTCGCTGTTCGACCACTGCTCCCGCCGCAAGCTTGCCGCCATCGCCCGCATGGTGGACTTCGTGCAGGTGGAGCCGGGGACGACGGTGGTCCTGGAAGGGACGCCGGCGGCTCAGGTGGTAATCGTCAGCCGGGGAACCCTGCAGATTCAAAGGGACGGCGGCGCAACGGCCCTCGCCGGCAAGGGCGAGATTTTCGGAGAGATGGAGGCGCTGGGCCACCTGCCCTATTCCGAAGGCCTGGTCGCGAGCGGCCACGCCGAGGTCGCCGTAATCGGAACCCGGGAATTCCTCGATCTGCTGGACACCGCGCCCTGCCTGGCGCTCAAGGTCCTGCGCCGGGCGGCGAGGCGCCAGCAGCAGGTCGCATAATCACTGCTTGACCAGATCGAGCAACGGTAGGAACGAACCGGCGGTGCTGGCGGCGGTTGCCGCCGGCGGCGCTCTGGGCGGTTTGTGCCGTTACGGTTTGGGGCTGCTGATCCCGGTGGGCCCGAACGGCTTTCCGTGGGCCACATTCTGGACCAACGCCTCGGGAAGCCTGCTGCTGGGGGCGCTGCTGGTGATCGCGGAAAACCGGTACTCGTCCCGGTACGTTCGACCCTTTTTTGCAACCGGCCTGCTGGGCGCCTATACGACCTTCTCAACGCTCGCGGTTGAGGCCGGCCTCCTGACGGGCGGCGGTGCTCCGGAGGTTGCCGCGCTCTACTGCGGCGCCACGCTGATCGCCGGCGTGGCGGCCGCGTGGATCGGCATGCGCCTGGGCGGATCGCTTTCCGGGTGAGCCCTTTGACGTGGGCGGCCTTCGGGGCCGCATGTTCGGCCGGAGCCGTAGCCCGCCACCTGGTCAGCGGGTGGATCGAGAACCGCGCGGCCGGCAGACTCTTCTGGGGAACCTGGGCGGTGAACCTGACCGGGAGCTTTCTTCTCGGTCTGCTGGCCGGCTCCGGCGTGGGGAGCACGGCCCTGCTGGTCGCGGGTACGGGATTCTGCGGTGCCTACAC
>JAJCYF010000118.1 GCA_029263035.1 Actinomycetes bacterium | reverse complement strand
TGGCCGCAGGAGTCTGTGCCGCGGCAACCGAGTCGTTCCAGCGGGCGTTCGCCTTCGCGTGCGAGTACCCGGACGCCTGCTGGGAGAGCATCTCGCTGCGGGGGATTGCGCTGTGCGCGGCGTCGAACGGAGACACCGAGGAGGCTCGAAGGCTGCTGCTGAAAGCGGTCGACCGGGCCAACGGGACGTCGGACACCTGGAGCTGGGCAGTCGGGTGTGTGCTCACCGACCTGGTGGAGATAGAGCAGGGATCGGACCCCGAACACTTGGCGCAGGCACGCCAAATCACATCGACCGGCCCGATGCCCGACCTGGTGGAGCGCCTGCAAAAGTTTTCTTGAGCGCCCGAACCTGAATCAGGACCGGAGATCGGGCTGGCCCAGGGTGAGGCGGGTGGCGGTTGCGTCGGGGAAGACCGCTTCAATCCTGAGGTCACCTCCCAGCGCCCGGACTGCGGCTTGAAGGGTGGAAAGCCGGACATCGGGCCGCCGTTCCAGCTTTGATACGTCGGATTGAGTAATGCCGAGCCGCCGTCCCAGCTGCGCCTGGGACAGCCCGCGGCTCCGGCGCAGCCCGGCAAGGCCGACCGTCTCTTCGTCCGGAGGCGCTGCCGGCTGCCGCAGCGTCGCGATCCATGACTTCCAGAGCGTGCTGGTGCCGTACATCGGGTGGGCGTCGCAAATCTGGATCACCGATTCCGCCAGCTCCCCGAATGGTTCGGCGGCAACAGCCCGAGCCAGGGGCGCCCAGTCGGCCAGGTCGCCCCGATCCAGCAGATTATCGAGGGCGGCCAGGCCCAGGTCCTCGACCCTGGTGTCCTCCGGTAGGTCCAGGTGGCGATGAATCATGGCGTGTCCCGGGCGATGCGATCCAGGACCATGGAGGCCAGTTCCCGGCACCGGGCGGCGACGGCGTCCCACTCCTGCAAGTGCCGGTCCAGCTTGCGGTAGGTGGGCAAGTCCGTTTCCGAAAGGTCATAGGGGAGTGGATCCGCGAGTTGCCGGACCAGTTGGGTGGAGACTCTACGACCGTCCGGGCCGATCTGGTCGGCGTAGTAGCCGTCAATGTCCGCCAGGACCTCTGTGGCACGCTCGCCCAGCCGGCCGGCCAGAGCCACGACATCCAGGTAATCCCGGGTAGCGTTGCGCTTCAGCACCAGCCAGGCCTTTATTCGAAGCATCTCCTCCAGGGTGGGAACCCGAAGGGTCACTCCTTGCGGCGTGGTCAAGCTCTGCACCTCCAGCGGGCGTCGCCGGATTAGCTGGCGGATGCCGGTTTCGACGCCATCGAGGCTCCCCAGAATGAGCACCGGGCGCTTCGTTCTTGCTGTAATCCAGCCGTCGGTGGCTTCCAGGTCCTCCAGAAGCTGGTCAAATCGGCCCGTAAGATCCTCCACCACGTGGTCATCGACGAGGGAAATGCGGTGTCCGGCGTGCTGGGCAGCGGCGGTTCCGCCAACAAGAACTGCGTCCGGAACCAGATCCTGCAATCGGGCAGCGGCCCTGAGGACATTTTCCCATCGGGAGTCGGTAGTAGCCATGAAGTGATTATAAGCAATAGGACTTAGAGTCACTAGCAATGACCTGCTTACCGGGTTTTGCCGGCGCGTTCAGAGCAATCAATGCGGCTCCCGGAGTTGATGGCTTGACCCGACCCGATGCCCGACCTGGTGCAGCGCCTGCAAAAGTTTTCTTGAGCGCAAACGCGGTCGCAAACGGGCGGCCGGTAGAAATGGCGTCGACCGGGAAGGGCCCGGCATTCAGGAGGTACCAAATGCCGCTGTTCATGGACATCCACGAGACCGTGCCCGAGGGCGTAACCCTGCAGGATGTGATCGGCGCCCACGAAGCCGATGTGAAGGTGCAGGACGCGCACGGGGTCAAGTACCTGAAGTACTGGTTCTCCGAGGAGGCCGGCAAGGTGTTCTGCCTGGCCGAAGCCCCGACCGCCGAGGCCGCCGAAGCCGTCCACCGGGAGGCCCACGGCCTGGTGGCGGACCGGATCATCGAGGTCATAGAGGGTTCGTAGGTTTGCGAGCGGGTGCCGGCGCCGGCAGGCGCCGGCCACCTGGTCGCCGGCGCTACGAAGCGGGGTCCGGCTGTCCCAGGGTTAGGCGGGCCCGACGCCATCGAGGCTTCCCAGTGGCTCGTCAGTCGGGCGGCGTTCTGCGATGGGCTTGCAGAGCAATCAGTGCGGCCCCGGAGTTGATGGCCGCGTGCAGCCCGAACGTCACCCCCAGATTCGTGGCCATCCTGATACCCACCAAAACCAGACCCGCCAGTGTGGTCAGAACCACCGCGGCGGCGACCGCACCAAGGCGCCGGCCTCGTGACGCCCCGGGGTTGCCGATGAGCAGGCGGTTCAGCCCGGGCATTATGTGCCACAACCCGAAGGCCAGGCTCGACACAATCGCCGCGGTCATCGCCCCGTGGGACATGAACAGTTCAGGCAGTATGCCGCGGAAGATGACCTCCTCGGTCAGCGCGGTCCCCAGAGGGATGCGCACGAGCACAAGGTAGGCGGCTTCTCGGCCGTGAACCCCCCGCAGCCGGGGGTCGGCCAGCCGCCGGGTTCCTGCCGGCGTCGACAGCATCGCCGCCAGCACCGCCACAGGGATCAGACCGGCAGCCGCCCCGGCTGCGGCGCCCGGCATGGCTTGCGGCGCGATTCCCATTGACTCCAAAGTCACACCCGATATGAGGGCCACCGCCAGGGCGCCGCCGGACACCAGCAGGTTGAGCGGGATGTATGCCCGGCCGTGAAAGGCGGGGAATCGGTTGGCCAGATTGTTATAGACGATGAGCACTGCGGTGAGGAGAATGGCCGTCATGAGCATTCCGGGGCACGCGTTTGCCGCAAGCTGAGGAGGGTGATTCGGCCGGCGTGAGCCCGGAGGCCGGGGTGCCGCCCGGCAAAGTGCGCGACAACTACATCGATTTGCTGCGGGCCCTCAGTTTGTTCGTGGTTGTGACCTGGCACTGGGCTTTCTCGGTGATTGTGTGGCGGACCGACGGGCCTCACGCCTCCAACCCTATTGCCACCACGCACGGGTTGTGGGCGTTGACGTGGATCTTTCAGGTGATGCCGCTGTTCTTTTGGGTGGGGGGCTTTCTGCACCTCACCACCTGGGAGTCGATCCAGCGTAAGGGCGGGGGCTACCTTGACTTCCTGCGAAGGCGGCTAACCCGGCTTCTCGGCCCCGCGCTGGTCTGTCTGGTGGTTCTCGGGCTCCTGCGGGTTGTGCTCCAGGTGGCGTTGCCTGAGGTCGGATGGGCCGGCCGGGGCCTGATTCTGCTGATAAGCCCGCTTTGGTTTCTGGGTGTGTACGTCCTGCTGATCCTGCTCGCGCCGCTCACCATCCGGGCCCACCGGGCAGGCGGCGAGCTGGTCGTGGTGGTAATGGCCGGTACGGCGATGCTGGTGGACCTGCTCCGGTTCCGTTACGACATCGCAGGGATAGCCGTGCTCAACCTGGTGGTGGTGTGGGCCCTGGCGCACCAATTGGGTTACTTCTACGAGCGACTCGTCGCGGCCCCCCGCCGGTTCGCCTGGAGCCTTACCCTCGGCGGCTTGTTTGCGATGCTCGGGCTCACCAATATGGGCCTCTACCCGCGATCGATGGTGGGGGTGCCGGGAGAGGACATCTCCAACATGGCCCCGCCCACCCTGTGCATCGTGGCGCTGACCCTGCTTCAGGTAGGGCTGGCTTTGCTGATCCGTCCGGCGGCCCTTCGCTGGATCGAAAGGTCCCGCCCGCGCAGGCTGATCGCCTGGACCGGCGCCAACGCGATGACTCTGTTTCTGTGGCACATCACGGGTTACGCCATTGCCTACGGACTGTTCGAGCTGGTGGGGATCCACAACCCGGAGGAGACGAACTTTGCCTGGTGGGTTCAAAGGCCGCTCTGGGTGCTGGGCCCCGCCCTGGCGACCACTCCGCTGGTGCTTGCCTTCAGGAGGTTCGAGGCAGGCAGGACCCGCGCCGGCTCCTGAGAGGCCGTCCACCGGGAGCGGTTTAGTTAGTCCTCTTTCGCCCGGATCAGAGCTAGGCTCAGGGCTGCGACATGTGGCGAGGGCTGTCGGCGGCTAGATGGAACGCTTGGCCGGAGTCATGGTCGCAACCCGGGCCGAATCGCGCTCGACGGTATCGCCCAGCACCTCGTCGATCCGGGTCATAAGCTCCGCCGGGATTGCGATTCCGGACGCTTTGACGTTCTCCGCCACCTGCTCCGGCCGGGAGGCCCCCACAAGGGCGGCCGCCACGTTGTCGTTCTGCAGCACCCAGGCGATGGCCATCTGCGCCATCGTCACTCCGAGCTCGTCGGCGATGGGACGCAGTCCTTGAACCGCACTCAGGATGTCGTCCTTCATAAACTTGCTCATGAATCCCTTGCCGCCGCCTTTGGTGTCGGTGGCCCGGGATCCTGGGGGCGGTGCCTGCCCCGGCGGATACTTGCCGGTCAACACGCCCTGGGCAAGCGGGGACCACACGATCTGGCTGAGGCCCAGCTCCCGGCAGGCGGGGATCACCTCCGGCTCGATGACCCGCCACAACATCGAGTACTCGGGCTGGCTGGAGATCAGCCGGAATTTGAGGTCGTCTGCCAGCAGGTGGGCTGCCCGGATCTGCTCGGGCGTCCACTCGCTGACGCCGATGTATAGAGCCTTGCCCTGATGAACGACATCGGCAAACGCCTGCATCGTCTCCTCGAGCGGGGTGAACAGGTCGTAGCGGTGGGCCTGGTAGAGGTCGACGTAATCCATCCCCAGCCGGCGCAGGGACCCGTTGATCCCCTCCATGATGTGCTTGCGCGAAAGGCCGGTGTCGTTGGGGCCCTTGGGGTCCGGGCCGACCGGCCAGTAGTCCTTCGTGAATACCTCCAGCGACTCGCGGCGGTGCCCCCGCAGTGCCTCGCCCAACACCTCCTCGGCCCTGCCGTTGGCGTAGACATCGGCGGTGTCGAAGGTGGTGATCCCGGCATCCAGGGCCGCCCGGACGCAGTCGGCCGCCACCTCGTTTTCGACCTGCAGGCCGTGGGTGATCCAGTTGCCGTAGACGATCTCGGAGATCTGCAATCCCGAACGTCCAAGGTAGCGATGCCGCATCTAGCGCCTCCCCGTTGCCATAGAACATGTCTACCAGGAAAGCTGCTTTGAGTCTGCCTGAAGGCTCCCTCCGCCTTCAGAACCGGGGGATCGCCTCAGCGGTGGGACAGCTCGGGTCGTTGGCCGGATCCGAAGCCGGAAGAGTTCCGTCGAACCACGGGTCCAGCTTCCAGTCGGGCACCGGCGCATCGCCCTCGGGCGCGGGGTCGAACGGCGACTGCTGGACTTGTTGGTAGCGGTGGACGTAACGCCGGCAGTTGACGAACACCTTTTGGGTCCGCACCCTCACGACCATCTTGGCCCCCGGGTAGGTCTCGACCAGCGGGTCGTCGGGGTCTATCGAAGCCTCGCCGTTCAGGCGGAGCCGGGTGCCGTTCTCCAGGTTGACGAAAAGCATGCCGACCCTCGGGTTGACCATCAGGTTCCCGCACGAAAGGAACATGCCATTGCCGTCGTAGACGGGGAAGGTGAGTGTGCTCTCGTCAATCACGCGCACGAAGCCCTTGTCCCCGCCCTTGTAGGAGCACTCCGGCCAACCCGCAGAGTCGGAGGTGGCGAGGAAAAACATCTCACGATCCTCGATGAAGCGCTTGTGCTGAGGACTGATCGTCTGGCTGGTGCCCTCGGCGAGCCGATCGGCCAGGCGACGTGTATCAAAACGGTCCTGAAGAGCCCTTTGAGCCTCGTGGTAATTCACGGCGCTTCGATACTAGCCATCGAGGTCTAATCCGGCGACCGAAAATCGGAACCTTTTTCGGAAAAGTTTTAACCAGTTCGGCCGCCACGCTTGTTGGTACTTCCACTGACGCCCAAGAAGATCACCAACAGCGGTCAAAGCGGTGGCATCGCACAGCATTGACTAGGTTCGACGACGGCTGCCGACTCAGCCTTACTTGTGCGTTCTTCGTCGAAGGACCAAGGCGATCCCTCCAAGAACGACGGTGATACCTACGACCCAAGGGAGGATTTCCATGGCGGTGTCCCCAGATGACTCTGCTAGATCCTCCTCGACAAGTGTTCCGTTTGGATCATGTTCGTATGCGTAGATCCCTTCGTTACGGAACTTGACGCCAAAGTAGAAGCGCTCGCCATCAGTGGCTCCTGAGTGGATGTAGCCGCCGACTTGTTCTTTCCACAGCTCCTGGCCTGAATCGACGTCGATGCCGTGGACCCAACCGGCGCCACCCCCGATAAACATCGTCTTGCCGGCAATAACCGGAAACGATTGGTTGAACGTTCCCTCATTCGCAGAAAAGTGCCATTCCTGCTTTCCAGTGGCACCGTTAAAGCGATAGAAGTTGCCCGTTCGGTCGGCGACAAACGCATCTCCGAAAGCGATCGCCGGAGAACTCTCCGCTGCAATCAGGTTGGAAATTGGCGAACTCCAAACCAGCTCACCATTGGCCACCCTGTAGGCCTTTACTGCTGTATCGCGGGTTCCGACTATGACTTTGTCATCGAGAATCGCGGGGGAGCTGGAGGACCCTTCTTGCAACACCCGCCAGGACTCTTGTCCGGAAGTAGCATCGAGCGCAACCAGGAACGCACGCGTGGATGATAGGTCGCGGGTGGAGAAAATTACCAGACCGTTGGAGACCACGGGGACGTTGAATGGTTCGAGATCCTGGACGGATTCCCAAACCAGCTCGCCGGTTTGGGCGTCCACGCAGTAAAACGTGTTCCCTTCTGCTGAGGCGAAAAAGATTCTGCCGTCGGATACGGTCGGGGAACTCCTCAGCTCACCTCTTGCGCTAAATCTCCAGAGTTCTGCTCCGCTAGAACGATCCAGAGCGAGAAGTTGACTCTCGCCCACGGGAATATAAATGCCGCTTTCGTCTACGGCTGGAGCGACAATATTCTGACCCTCCTCAGGCGCAGAAAACCACTTCTTCGTCCCCGTCTGGGCATCTACCGCAAGAATTCCCGGGCCCGAGCTTGCATAGACGACACCGTCGTAGACCACCGGCCAGGTCGTAAAGTTGGTTTTCGGATCTCCGGGACTAGCCTTCCAAGCTAAACGCAAAGGAGCTTCTGGACCAACGGAAACCGACCCGGTGTGGGCCGGATCTTTCTGGATCATCGGCCAATCTTCCGCCTGCGCAGGGAGAGCTCCGGAGACAGCCGAGATTAGCGCCAAGGCTAGAACATAGGCACGATTCATGAATCTAATTCCACGGGTAATTGACGATCAAGTCCAGTCCCTTAAGAAAGTTAGTCTGCAGGCCTCCGATTGCCTCCCCCGTGATCTCATCTGCGAACGCATTCATGAATCCGGTGCACCTAGAAGGAGTGCCGCGGAGCGCGTTATAGACGATGGCTTTCGTTCCAGGTTGGTTCACTATCGCACTGTGATGACCCGAGGGTTTCACGCTAAGGGGGTCGACCATCACGGTGTAGTGACTTGCTCCAGGAAGGCGGGTATTTTGGGGCATTACCGCCAAATCGAATGGTGTTGCGATGGTGGTTGCACTGACCTTCTTCGGATCCCAATCACCGATCGACATCTTCATAAAGGTCGATTCAGGATCCAGCTGCTGGCTTGATGGAGCCGACCCTCGCGGCAAGCCCAACGATTCGGCTGTCGGTTCTATGCCTGGGTAGGTCATGCGACCGTGTGGTGTGTCAGTAAGGAGTCGGTAACCCGTCGCGCCTTCAGTACCGAGGTGAGGGCTAGAGATGCTGACGAACTCGCCCATCGCAGGTCGGTTGCGACCCGACCTTGGTCGGTACAAATTAGCTAGATAGTACTGAGAGACGATGCCGCCTTGGCTATGCGCGACTATGTCTATCTGCCTTCCGGGATGTTGCCGTTGAATCTCTTCTATTTGAATTTGCAGTTGACCGGCCGAGTAGTCGATGTACTGATAAGTGTGCTCCTTGGAGTATGGATCGTGGTGCTCAAACGGCCCTGGGCGGGTCTGGCCTTCGGCGGTCTTGGGCAATCCCTCGTAAGAGAAGTAATAAACGTCATCCATGTCGTAACCGAGGCTTTTCCACCACGAGTCCTCGTATAGAGCAGGCAGCCGGTCCATAGACTCCGTTTGCGTAGTAATGCCCGCAACGGCGATGACGACATGATCGCTGGGCGGTCCGGTCGGCGGTTCGTTCCACGCCGTCGGAAAACCCGGAAACGTCGCCCACGTCGGGTTGAAGTTGGGTGGTGTGCTACCTCCGCGTAACCAGCACGCAGCTTCCTTGAAAGCTCCTCCTATGGGTGGCGCCATAATGGCAAACCCAGAATGGTCTGCGTACTTCAGGGTGAAATCACCAGCATTATCGGCCCATCGAGCGAGCTTTTCTTTGAACGAGAGTTCTACAGTGCGTGAATGCAAGGGTTGCTTTACAGGTGGAACGCGCTCCGTCCATGTCTCGATGACTCGTCTTCGTGTCGAGCCAAGGTCGGCAATCCAGTCGTGAAGTGGAACTGGGTGATGGCGAACGCCTAGCGGAACCGAGGGTCGACCTGAGTCGCCACCTCGAATCGTTGAAGTTCCTGTCCCGAAAGGAGCCGGCCAAGGGTCTGAATGACTGCCGAAGTTCGGGGGCGACAATTCGTCGTTCAGTGGGGTAGCTCGGTTCGGCTTCACGGGGGCATCGGGAAGACCCGATGCGATGGGCGTGTCGTTGCCGTCGTTGGGGCCTTCGAATGGAACGGTCAAGGGATCCGAAGGGGCTTCGATTTCCCCTTCTTCAAACGAAGCCATGGGCGACTTCACATCGTGAAACTCGGCAAGATCGCTTCTGCGGCCCCCTGGCTCGACAGGTGTCAGCGTCAGGATGTCCGTGATGTCATCGAACCCCTTGAGCAGGATCTCCGGGTCGATGTAGTCGCCGTTCTTCTTCGCCCCGAAGTGCAGGGACGGTGCGCCGCCGGCGTGTCCATCGCCGCTTCGCCCTATTGCCTGGCCCTGAGTGACGCTGTCGCCCTTCGATACTTCGATGTGGCTCAGGAATGAGTAGGTGGTTTCGATCCCGCCTGCGTGCTCGACGGTGACGAACAGCCCGTCGTCGGCAACCTGTCCGGCGAACTTGACGGTCCCATTGCCAGACGCCCTGACCGTTGTTCCGGACGGCACGCCGTAGTCGATCCCCCGGTGACCCGGTCCGAACCTATGGGAGGGCGGTTCGAAACCTCGGGTGACCTCGGCATTGACTGGAGCAATGAACGGCTTGCCGGCGGCCCGCGCGGTGCCGGCGAATGGACCTACAAACAGAAGCAGGGCAAGGCTGACGCAAGCCCCACGTAGAAGAATTCCCCGCATAACAAACCCCCGCAACACAAGGGGAAGTGGAGTGACGGCGGGGAAGTGGAAGCGCCAGAGGAAGTGACATAAAAGATAACAATCGGGTACGACAAGGGGAATACTGAATCTTCCAGAGTGGGAAGAAACTTTTCCTTAACCGGAAGACGGGGGCCGCCCGGCCAAAGTCCCGTGCTTGGCAGTGGCCCCGGCGGGTGCTATGACTCGCAGGTGGACGCCGCCGAAAGCCGAAGGCCCGATGGATTGACGCTGGCCGGCTTCGGCGCAGTTGTCCTGCTGGCCGGGAGCAACCTGGTGGTCGTCCGCCTCTCCAACCGGGGCCTGCCTCCGTTCTTCGGCGCCGGGACCCGCTTTCTTGCCGCATCGGTCCTGCTGTTCGGCTGGGTCATCGCCCGCAAGCTGCCGCTACCCACCCGGCGGGAGCTTCCGGGGACCCTGGTGTTCGGCCTTCTCGGGTTTGCCGGCTTCTTCGCCTTCGGTTACTGGGGCCTGGTCTACCTGCCCGCCGGGATAGCCGGCACGCTCGCAGCTTCGGTTCCCCTGCTCACGCTGTTCTTCGCCGCGGCGCAGGGGCTGGAGAGGATCACGCTTCGGGGCCTGGCCGGCGGGGCCATCGCCATGACCGGTATCGCCGTCATGCTCGGCGCACCCGCCACCGCCGGGGTCGCAATCGGGCCGGTCCTTTCCATCCTGGCGGCGGCCGCCTGCGACGCCGAGGCCAACGTCGTCGTCAAGAAGCTTCCTCTCGGGAACCCGGTGTCGACGAACGCGGTCGGGATGCTGGCCGGCTCACTGATCCTGCTGGCGCTTTCGGCCGTCACCCGGGAGAGCTGGGCCGTTCCCCCGGACGCGGCAACCTGGTGGGCGCTGGCCTACCTGATCACCTTCGGGTCGGTGGCCTTGTTCGTGCTGTTCCTGTGGACGATCAAGCGGTGGACCGCCTCGGGGATGTCGTACATGTTCGTGCTGATGCCCCTGGTGGCCACGGTTCTGGGGATCTTCATCCTGGACGAGCCGGTCACCGCATCGGCCGCAGCCGGCGGGGTGCTGGTGATCGCCGGGGTCTTCGTCGGAGCACTCAGCGGGCAGCGGGGGCCGGTCGCAGCAAAGCCGCTGTGAGCCTCACCGCTATTCACCTACCGCGCGGAGGTAGGCTGCGATCAATGTCGACGCAGTCGCCGACATGGCCTCCGGCGTCCCTTCGAATACCAGCTCCCCGCCGTCGTGGCCGGCCTCGGGGCCGATGTCGATGATCCAGTCCGCCCTGCGAATGACGTCGAGGTTGTGCTCGATGACGATGACCGTGTTCCCGGCATCGACCAGTCGTTGCAGGTTGTTGACGAGCGTGTCGACGTCGCACAGGTGCAGGCCGGTGGTCGGTTCGTCCAGCACGTAGAGGTTCGACACATCGCCCTTGTGGAGCTCGGCGGCGATCTTGAGCCGCTGGTTCTCGCCTCCCGAGAGGGTGGGCAGGGTTTGCCCGAGCCGGAGATATCCCAGGTCGGCTTCGATGATCCCGGCCAGCGCCCGGACTATCTGGGGGTCGTCGAACACGGCGGCCGCTTCGGTGGCGGTGAAGCTCTCGGCGTCGGCGATCGTGAGGCCGTTTACCGTGTGAACCAGGGCCTGCGGGGAGTAGCGCCGGCCGTTGCAGGTCTCGCAGACGATCGTCTGGTCGTCCATGAACGCCAGGTCGGTTCGGATGGTTCCCTTGCCCTTGCAGTCGGGGCACCCGCCGGCAGAGTTTGCGCTGAACAGCGCCGCCGGAGCCCCGGTCTTCCGGGCGTAAATCGCCCGCAGGCGGGGAGCGATACCGCTGTAGGTTGCCACCGTCGAGCGGCTGCCCGCGCCGACCGGCCGTTGGTCGATGACGGTCGCCGGGTGCCGGTCGACGAACTCGGCAAGGAGGCTGGACTTGCCGGAGCCGGCGACTCCGGTTACCACCGTAAAAACGCCGAGCGGGATTCCGGCGGTGACGTCCTTGAGGTTGTTCCGGCGGGCATTGGCGACCGTCAGGTGCCCCTTTGGCTGCCTGGGATTGGCTTCGCCGGCCGGTCTGCGGGTCAGCGCCCGGCCGGTAGGGGTGTCTGTGCCGGAAAGCTCGGCGAAGGGCCCCTGGAAGATGAGCTTGCCGCCGTGCTCGCCGGCGCCGGGCCCGATCTCGACGATCCGGTCGGCCTCGGCCATGACGTCCGGGTCGTGCTCGACGACGATGACGGTGTTGCCCTGGTCGCGCAGCTTCTTCAGAAGGGCCACCATGTTGGCGACGTCGCGGGGGTGCAGGCCGACGGTCGGTTCGTCGAAGACGTAGAGCACCTCGGTCAGGCTGCTGCCCAGGTGCCGGACCGACTTCAGCCGCTGGGACTCACCTCCGGACAGGGTCGTGGTGCCGCGGTCCAGGCACAGGTACCCCAGGCCGATGTCGACCAGGGCGCCCAGCCGGGTCAGCAGTCCCTCGACGACCGGGGCCACCCGGGCATCACCCACCGTGCCGACGAGCTTCGCCAGGTCACGGATCTCCATCCGGGCCATCTGGGCGATGTTGTGCCCGGCCACCTCAACCGAAAGGGCCTGCCGGTTCAGCCGGGCGCCGTCGCAGTCCGGGCAGACCCGCGACCGGGTGAACCGTTCCAGCACCGCCTGCTTGCGGTCGGAGAGCGAGTCGGAGGTGTGAAGGTAGACACGCTCGAAGCGTTCCACGATTCCCTGGTAGTCCTTGGGCGGCTTGTTGCCTAGGCGTGCCGCGGCTTCACCTCCGTGCAGAAGCGCCTCCCGCTGTTGCGGGGACCACTCCCGCAGCGGGGCGGACGGGTCGAACGAGCCGATGTCGGCGTACTGGCGGTACCAGTACTGCCCGTCGCCGAACCCGGGCAGCAGGATCGCCCCGCCCTGAAGGGATCGGTCCAGGTCGAGCATTTTGTCGACGTCACCGGCGAGGGTCATTCCGATCCCGTCGCAGGTGGGGCACATGCCCTTGGGGTCGTTGAATGAGAAGCGATTCGACTCCCCGATCTGCGGGACCCCGATGCGGGAGAAGAGTAGCCGAAGGTAGGTCCAGGCATCGGTGCTGGTCCCGACCGTGGAGCGGGCGTTGCCGCCCAGCCGGCGCTGGTCGACGATCACGACGGGGGAGAGGCCTTCGATGGAGTCGACCTCCGCCCGGGCGTAGCGGGGGAGCCGGTTGCGCAGGAAGGGCGGGTAGGTCTCGTTCCACTGAAACCCGGCCTCCGCGGCCACCGTGTCGAACACCAGGGAGGACTTCCCGGACCCGGAGACCCCGACCACGACCGTAAGGGCGTTGCGGGGGATGTCGAGGTCGATGCCCCTGAGGTTGTTGGTCCGGGCGCCCCGGATCCTGATCGCAGGCCTGACGGTGGTACTCATATCCCAGGCTAGTCCCGAATGAGGTCGGATCGTGACCGCAATGGGACCGCGTGTTGCGCTTTTGCTCAAGCCGCCCGGGCCGGCGGCGTCACCGGCGAGTCCCAGTCAATCCGGTAACCGTACATCCACTCCTGAGCCTTGCTCGTCGACATCTTCCGGAAGACCAGCGGCAGCATCAGGTCCCGGATCACCCGGGCGACCGGGCCGGCCGCCTTGTCGTTGGCCGACCGGGCGCCGGCGGCGACCACCGCCTCCACCCGCTCCCGCCTCAGGTCGGTGAAGGCCGGAAACGCATCGGCCAGCGGCAGGTCCCTCAGGCACTTGGCCAGCAGGACGCCGTCCTCGATCGCCATCGAGGCCCCCTGCCCGGCCGAGGGCGAGGTGGCGTGGGCGGCGTCGCCGAGAATGATCATCCGGTCGTTGTGCCAGCGGGGGACCTTCGGCAGGTCGTAGGTGCTCCAGGCTGCCAGGCGGTTGGTGGTCGCCTGGATGATCTCGACCGCCGGGCCGGCGTCGTCGGCGAACAGTTCGGTCAGCGTCCGCTTCCACTGGCCGCTCTCCACCGCCGACAGCTCGTGGGAAACCGGCTCGTCCCGCCGGGGCGGGTTCGCGAACCACCAGACCTCGCCGTTCGGGGCGTTGACGTAGCCGAAGAAGCAGCGCTTGCCGAACATCATGTGGAAGTCGCCGGGGTCGCCGGGGACTTTGACCCCGGCCGAGAACCCGCCGGTGTTCAGGACCGGGACGTAGCGGGTAACGGGGGCATCGGGGTCGATGAGGCGCCGGGTGACCGAACGCAGGCCGTCGCACCCTACTAACAGGTCGCCGGTGGCCTCGGTGCCGTCGGCGAACAGGGCGGTGACCGAGTTGGGGCCGGTATGTGCATCGACCAGCCTCTTGCCGTACTCCACCTGGATCCCGCGCTCGGCGGCCTGCGACTGTAGCGCCTGGTACAGGTCGCCCCGGCGGATGGTCTGGCTGACGTTGCCGCCGGAGACCGCGCCGCCGTTGGGGATCTCGCCGAGCCGCTTGCCGGTTCCGCTGGTGAAAATCAGCCGGGGGGTGTCGAAGCCCGCTTCTCGCACCGGGCCGTCGGCGCCGATGGCCGCCAGGGCGTTCATCCCGTTGCCGGCGAAGGTGAGGAAGGCGCCGGTGTCGCCGGCCCCGGAGGGGTAGGCCTCGTAGATGGTGGAGTCGATGCCCGCCTTCTGCAGCGCCATTGCGGTGACCGGCCCGGCGATGCCGCCCCCGATGATCAGTGCCTTCATCTTTCCTCCTTGGATTTATTTCGTTCGACCGAACTAAATAATCTGCTAGCTTGGGAGGCATGTCAAACAAGTTGAAGCGGCGGCGCGAACTGAAGGAGCAGATCGGCTTCGCCGGGCGGGTGCTCAGCACCGCAGCCGTCATGTACCACAGTGCTCTGGCGGCGAAGGTGGGCCTGGGGGCGACCGACGAGAAGGCACTCGACCTGCTGGAGCGCTTCGGACCGCTGAGCGCGGGGGAGCTGAGCGCCCGATCGGGCCTGGCGCCGGCGTCGGTCACCGGCCTCATAGGGCGGCTGGAGGCAAAAGGCTTTGCCCGGCGGATTCCGAACCCGGCCGACGGCCGGAGCGTCCTTGTCGAGCTGAACCGGGAGAACGTAGGTGCGATGGCGGGCCTGTTCGACGACTTCATGAAGTCGCTGAACGAACTGCTGGACGGTTACTCCATAGAGCAGCTGGAGACGATTCTGCACTTTTGCACCGAGGCGGCCCGCAGGCAGGAGGAGGCGACCGCCCGGATGGTCGAACCCTAGGCCGCCGCCGGCTTAGGTGCTCAACACCCGAAAAAAGAAGGTACTAACACCACCAGGAATTCAGGTACTAACCCTCTGTCCCGCCCCCCTGCCGGTTTTTAACCTTAGTGCGCTGCCGTGGGGCAGCAGCAGACAGCTCGTAAGGGGGAAAGACTTGAAATTTACTACGCGCTTTGGCTTGCCGTCGTTCCTGGCGGTCGCCTTCTTGTTGATGTTCCTGGCGGTGCCGGCCTCTGCGGTCGACGCAAACGTGAACTCGGAAGGAAGGTTCAGCAATCCGGTGGGCGATGGCGCCGGGTCGGCGTTCAGATGCGGCCCGAATCCGCCCTGTCCGTCGGGACCGGAAAGCCAGATTCGATGGGGCCAGTCGACCGGCAGCGGCACCAGCGGGCTCGGGTTCCAGGGAGCCAGCGCCGTCGTCTCCAACGAGGACCCGTTTTCAGTCGGCACTCTGGTCCACTTCAACAACCCCACCGCCGGCGGAACCCAGATCGACGGCGTCCTGCTGACGGTAACCGTCGACGTCGCAACCGCGGGCGGGTCGTTCGGCCTCTCGGTGCCGACCAGCCTTGAGATCGACAACACGGAAAACATCACGCCCTGCCCGTACCCGTCGAACACCCCGTGCTCCGACGCGATCACCATCGTGTCGCTGGGCAGCGAGCTAAGTGCGACTCAGGTCCTCGGGGACACGAGCTTCACCCTGACCATCCTCGGCTTCCAGAACGCCGGCGGGGACCTGGTCACCCAGTTCATCTCCCAGGAGAACGGCACCAACAGCGTGCAGCTGTTCGCCACGCTGGAGCAGAACACCCGCCCGGTAGCCAACGCCGGGGCGGATCAGACGGTCGAGCAGACCGGGACCCTCACCGATGTCACTCTGGACGGCAGCGGCTCCAGCGACCCGGACGGCGATGCGCTGACCTACGCCTGGACCGGTGCGGGCCTGAGCGGCGTCACCGGGGCGAACCCGACGGTTCAGCTGCCGGCCGGATCGCTCACCATCACCCTGGAAGTCAGTGACGGCGAGCTGAGCGCCACCGACACGGTGCAGGTAACGGTCCAGGACGCCACCGATCCGACCATCACCGGCTCCCGGACTCCGGCGGCGAACGCCAACGGCTGGAACAACACCGACGTCACGGTCGGCTTTGAGTGCGACGACAGCGGCTCGGGCATCGCAAGCTGTTCCGGCCCGACGACGCTCACCGCAGAGGGGACCGGGCAGAGCGTGACCGGAACCGCCACCGACAACGCCGGCAACACCGCCCAGGCGACGGTGGGCGGCATCAACATCGACAGGACCGCTCCGAGCATCGTGTTCGAGGGGAACGCCGGCACCTACACGCTGGACCAGACGGTGGTGATCACCTGCACGGCGAGCGATGCCCTGTCCGGTATCGACACCGTGGACTGCCCGGAGGTCAACTCGCCGGCGATGGCGCTTGGCGGCGGCACCCACACGCTCACCGCCACGGCGACCGACCGGGCCGGCAACACGGCAACCGAGAGCACGACGTTCGTGATAGTGGTGACCTACGACGGCCTGTGTGCTTTGGTGGAGCAGTACGTCGACCACAACGGCGTCGCCAACAGCCTGTGCGCCAAGCTGCGGTCGGCCGAGGCGGCTGCCGGGCGGGGCCAGGACGGCACCGCGGCGAACATCCTGGGTGCGTTCAAGAACGAGGTGGCAGCGCAGTCGGGCAAGGCGATGACTGCGCAGGAGGCGGCCACGCTGACCCAGCTGGCAGACCAGCTGTAGCGCAAGCGCAGACAGGGGCCCGGCGTAAGCCGGGCCCCTCCGCGAGCGAAGTCAGCGCCGGGAGCAGTGACAGGCCGGCTTTAGCCGGCAGCTAGGCCACCCCGGAATATGCGAGTTAACGCCCCTACAGCTTTCGCTCTGAAAAGCATGCGTAGGAGGCGAGCCACACGCCGATGAGGCTTCCGGCGCACGCGCCGGCGAGCGTTGCATTGGTAACCCGGTAGTCGATGATGCCAAACGCACTCGCCAGGCCGGCCAAACAAGCCCCCGTAACCAGGCCCCCAATTAGTCCGACCGCAATGATCAGCTCCTCATGAGGCACCAGACGAGACTCTTCGCCGGCGTCTTCCTCCTCCGTCTGGACGGTCAGCAGCCGCCGGCCCCACGGCGAGTAGACCTGTCCCAGGACCAGCCCGAAGACGAGGTGTACCAGCAGATTGCCGGCAACCGGCAGCGGGCCGGCGCCAAACCCAAACCCCAGGAGCCCCCCGCCGGCCAGGGGGAGAAACACCAGCACCGAAAATGCCCAGGGAATCAACGAAAACATAGCCCCGCGACGCCAGCCGGGCCCTTTGAATCTGGGTTCTACCGCGGCGTAGACCAGGGCCCAAACCAGTCCGGAAAGAAAGTGTGCGCTGACCGCCAAGGGCATCGCGCCCTGAGCGCGTTCGGTCAAAGAGTTGTGAGAGAGCGCCCAGATCCACTGAGACACCACCGAAGAGCCGGGGTCTGCGGTTCCCAGGTATGCCGCCAGAGCGTAGGCAGCCAGCAGAACCAGGGTCATCGCCGACGTGGCTACGAACCCGGCAAGCGTTGCACTTGCCAGTGCGTCCCAGGACAGGTGCGTGAGGTTGGGCCTTTGGACTGGCGACGAACGCCGAGTTGCTATCCGGCCCGACCCGGCCACTGGATCAGCGTTGGGATTGACCATAGCGTCAACTCCGTCCTGAGGTGTAGCTGGTCCCTGTATTGTACGCCTCTGGCCGGGATGATCAATGTCTTTATCCAGGCGCTGCGAACCGGCCTACCACCCGCCGCAAACCCTTCTTCACAGCCGGCGGAAGGAGCCTGGGGCGACTCTGGAATCGCATCAGAAGGTCCGGTTCCTGTTCCTGGTCACCATACGGTCCTCGGGCGCCCGGGTCCCCGGGCAGTGTCTCGAACAGGATGTCGCCGGTTTGTTCGTTCGGCTGGTCGACGAACTGAGACTCCCAAGCGGTGCGAGCAGCATAGAGGTCAAGGGGCCCGGGAATGAGGCGTTGGCCCCATACCGCACGGAAGGACGGGAACCCGAGCAAAACCTCGCGCGGCCCGCGATCGGCCGCCGAGACTACCGCGTCGCCTATCGCCTCCGGCGTGAACAGCGGCGGAACCGGCATTTGCTGGAGGGGCATCTTGTTGCGCTGCCTAACGGACTGCGGCGTGTTGACCGCCGGCAGGTGAACCTGGGACACCGTGATCCCGCTTTTTTCGTGCAGGAGTTCTGTGCGCAAACCGTCGGTGAAAGCGCGGATCGCAGCTTTCGCGGCGCAGTAGGCGGATTGGAGCGGAATCGAGCGATAGGCCAGGGCGGAGCCGACCTGGACAATAGCTCCCCGGCCGGCCGGCATCATTCGTCGCAGCGCGGCTTGCGTGCCGTAGACGTAGCCGAGGTAGGTCGCCTCGGTGACCCGGCGGAACTCGGCCGCGGTGGTGTCCCACGCCGGGGCGAAGACGGTGGCCATGGCGTTGTTCACCCAGATATCGATGCCGCCCCAGGCTGCCTCCACCCTTGCCGCCGCGGCCTCGACTTCGTCCGGGTCGGCCATGTCGACCCGGCAAACCAGCGCCTCTCCGCCGGCCTCTTTTATCTCCCTTGCCGCTTCCTCGAGGGCTTCGGTATTTCGAGCCAGCAGAGCCACCCTGTCGCCGCGCCGTCCGAAGGCGCGGGCACAAGCTCTTCCGGTTCCACTCGATGCACCTGTAACTACAACGACCATCGCCAAATCGGTCTCCTTAGGTTGGTTTTGTCGGACGGCAACAACAGCCCGCGCCTGCAAATCGGACCGAGGACTTATAGGTCGCGAGATACCCGTTGCGGGCGCGATGCAATCGTTTCTGCACCAAAAGGTCAGTCCGCCGGTTTTTGGGGTAGGAATGCGGTGTTGGCTTTTCCGCGGTGCCCCTCGATGGTGCCACTCGACGAGGCGAAGCGCTTAGCTTCGCCATTCGGAGGTTCAAAGAGCTTGAGGATAGAAGACTACGGCCTGATTGGCGACACCCATTCCGCCGGCCTGGTATCGCTCAGCGGGTCGATCGACTGGCTGTGTCTGCCGCGGTTCGACTCGGAGTCCTGCTTTGCCGCCATCCTGGATCCAAAGACCGGCGGGCACTGGCGCCTCGGCCCCGCGGAGGGTGGCATGGCGTCCTCGCGACGATACCTCCCCGGCACCATGATCCTGGAGACCACCTTCGAGACGCAGTCCGGGACGGCGCAGATCGTCGACTTTCTAGCCGTTGAGGACCCCACTCATGGACGGAACCCACGCGCGGTCCAACCCAGGGAGGTGGTGGCCCGCATCGTCCGGGGGGTATCCGGCGAGGTAGCAATGTCCATGCGGTTCGAGCCGCGCTTCGGGTACGGCGGTATCGACCCATGGTTTCGCACCGGGAGCGATGGCGTAATCCAGGCGATCGGGGGGCCGCACGCTCTCGACCTCGTGTCCAGCGAAGAGCTGGCCATCGACAAATCGGGCGTTTCGGCGTCGTTTCGGACCACCGAGGGCCGGACCAGTGCATTCGTCGCCTCCTACCACCTGTCGCACCTGCTCACCTCCACAAAAGTCCAGGAGGTATGGGAGCTGCTTGACAGGACCGAGACCTTCTGGACCGAGTGGATCGGCCGCTGCTCCTACTCCGGAGATCGGAGCGGTGATATCCAAAGAAGTCTTCTCACCCTGAAGGCGCTCACCTTCTCCCCGACGGGCGGGGTGGTCGCGGCGCCCACAACCTCACTTCCCGAGCAGCTGGGCGGTCCCCGGAACTGGGACTACCGGTACTGCTGGCTGCGCGACGCCACCTTCACGCTGGACATTTTGCTGGAGCAGGGTTTCATCGAGGAGGCCAGGGAGTGGAGGAACTGGTTGGCGCGGGCCGTCGCCGGCCAATCGAAGGACATGCAGATCATGTACGGCGTGCTGGGCGAACGGCGGCTGACCGAGTGGGAGGTACCGTGGCTCGCCGGCTACGAGGGGTCGTCCCCGGTTCGCGTCGGCAATGCCGCGTACTCACAATTCCAGCTCGACGTCTACGGCGAGGTGATGGATTCATTTCATTCGGCAAGGACCGCCGGCATCGAAACCAGCGAAGACGAGTGGGATTTGGATCGCAGGATCGTGGACTTCGTCTGCGCCAACTGGCGCCGGCCGGATGAAGGCATCTGGGAGGTGCGTTCGGCGCCCGAACACTTCGTCCACTCCAAGGTGATGGCATGGGTGGCCATCGACCGCGGGATCAAAGCGGTGAACGACTTCGGAGCGCACGGACCGGTCGATGAATGGATTCGGACCCGGGATGAGATCAAGCAAGAGGTTCTGGCCAAGGGTGTTCGGGGCTCCGGAGAGTGTTTCAGGCGCTCCTACAGTAGCGACGAGCTGGACGCGAGCCTGCTGATGTTGCCGCAGGTAGGTTTCATCGAGCCCGACGATCCGTTGATGGTGCGGACCGTTGAGGCAATCCAACGCGAGCTGGTCGTGGACGGACTTGTCCTCAGGTACCGCACGGACCGCGTGGATGACGGCCTGCCGCCGGGCGAAGGGGGATTTTTGATGTGCAGCTTCTGGTTGGTCAATTGCCTCGTCCTGATCGGCCGGCAGGAGGAGGCAGCGACCCTGTTCGAGCACCTGATGGACATGAGGAACGACCTCGGACTGCTGGCCGAGGAGTACAGTCCCCCCGCTAAAAGACTGCTCGGCAACTTCCCCCAGGCGTTCTCCCACGTAGCCCTGGTTGCCTCGGCCATGGCGTTGGATACGGCGGGAGCAAGCCGCTCGGTGAGACGGGGACGCTAACCCTCATCCGGTTCCGGCGTCGCCGGATTCGTGCCGGCCGAAGAGTGCGGCCCAGCCCCCGCCGGTTCGCAGGGAGATCTTTCCCGGGACCAGGGACAGACCGGCGATGAGCAGTCCCGACACGGCACTATTGATGGCGGCAACGGACGGATAATCGAGAATGAGGGGAGCAGCCAGGAGCCACAATCCGATCGGAAGGTTCAGCCACCTGATTGATCGGGTCGCCTGGGTAACCGCTACGGCGGCAACCGCAGCCACCGCCGGCCCGGCCGTACGGTCGACATCGGCCGCAATACCCCCGTAGCCCAAGACCGCCGGAGCGCCCAGCAGCCATATGCCTATGGCAACGTTTACAAACCTCGGCCACATCAGCCGGCCCCCACAAGGTTGTCGCCGTCCAGACCCCAAAAGGCACGCCACCACGACCGTCCGGAGCCCTTCACCCGCTTGAGGTACTGCAGGCTGGCCAGGACCTCGTCCATCGCAGGGCCGATCATTGCGACCGACAACACCGCCGACGCGAGGCACAGCGTGCAGAAGCTGTCGAACAGGACCGGCTGGAAGATTGTCAACATCACGCTTACGGCGCCGAGGGGGCCTACTGCCACTCCGAACAGGACCACCAGCCAGGGCATCGTCCGCCAGCGGTCGCGCCGGCCTACAATTCCGGTCACCGCATCCGCAAGGTAGCTCAAGGCGCCGAGCGCGGCATCAGGAATCGGCAGGATGGTTGAGACCTTGGAGTTGAGGATGCGCTCACTCCCTCCGCCGAAGAACGGCTCCCAGACGCTGCCCACCAGGTCCAGCTGGTAGGCCGCCAAATAGGTAGCGATGGCAAAGCCGACCATGGCGACGATCGCAATCGGTACCCGCTGATTCATGGCGGACGGGTTGTAGCTCCAACCCGGCGGTTGCGCCACGGCGTCGTCATCCCGGTTTCGGGAACGATCAATCGGAATTTGTGACATCTACCTGCGGCCTACCCGGGAGCCGGCATAGGAAAACCTTTTCCACCAACCCGGTTCGCCGCTTAGCCGCCCAGCTTGGTCAGCAGCTGCGGCCGGTCCTGCAGTCCCTCGGCCAGCCATCCGTTGACCATCGGAACCATCAGATCGCGGTCCACCTTGGTCCAGTCGATCCCTCCGAACGGGGGTTCGGGGTCGTACTCGAGGACCAGCTGCACCTGCCGGGCGGTGGCGTCGTCGGTCAGCCGGGCGGCCAGGTGCAGGGCCATGTCGATGCCCGCCGAGATCCCGGCCGACATGATGAACTTGCCGTCCTCAACCCAACGGTCGGCAACATAGGTGGCGCCCAGCCGCTCGAGGACCTGGTAGAAACCCCAGTGGGTGGTCGCCTTGCGGCCGTCGAGCAGCCCGGCGGCCCCCAACAGCAGCGACCCGGTGCACACCGACGCCACTATCTCGGCGCTTTCGGCGGCGCTGCGGATGTAGCCGACCAGCTGCTCATCGCCCAGCGCCTTCAGCGTCGGCGCAGCTCCGCCGGGGACGACCAGGGCGAAGGGGTGCGGCACCTCGTCGAAGGTGGCGCCGGCCGATAGCTGAACGATGCAATCCGAGGGCATCGGGTCCGTCGTGGCGCCGACAACCACCGGATTGATGGGGGAGAACTGCGATAGAAGCGAGAAGACCTGCAACGGCCCCACCAGGTCCAGCGCAGTAAGGCCGGGGTAAAGCACGAACGCTACGATCTTCGATTCGGTCTCGTCCATCATCTTCTCCTTAGGTCCGGTGATGAGGCGATTCTCTGCCCGTCGCCACCGGGGGACATCGGTGGGGGATCCGACATCTTTTGTCCGGCCGACCGACACGATGTTCCGGGGGCCGGCCGGCCGAAACGGACCAGCCCTTAAGGGCATCTACGAATCGGCTGCCGGAGACGGACCTTGCGGATTTCCCAGCGCCTCATCAACGCTTACCTGAAGGCCCGGCAGTTGCGGGGTCGAGAGCGTACCCGGTGAGTAGACCAATTCCGGACGGTTCAGGGCTGGCGGCGAGGAGCCAGACCGCTAATCGGGAGGGTCGACGCAAGGCCCGCTGCCGCCGATGGAAATGTGATCGGTTTCCTCGTTGATCGTCAGGCTGAACCGATAGCCATCCTCGGAGACAGCGAAGCGGCGAATTAAACGGGGCCGATCCTGGTCGGTGACCCTCATGCCGTTTGCTCGCCAACTCGCCGACGCGCTCTCCGCAAACGTAGCGCTGTCGATTCCTAAAGCGGTGTAGGGAAACGAGTAACGAAAAACGGGACTGACTTCGCTGGTCGGTCCGATCAAGCTGTCGGTGCAAGGATCATTGCCGAATCCCAGGGGCTCAGGCCGCTCTAAGCCATCCAGGCCGGCATCGAGCGCCTCATTGACGAGGCGAACCACGGTTTCGCTCGCTTCCTCATAATCCACGCCGCCTCCGAAGACAGCCTGACATCCGGTGATTGTGACTGCGAGAAGGAGGACCACGAGGACAGACCTGGTCGTCGGTTTCCCCCTGGTGTCCGGTTAAATCCGGTGAGTTGCGGATCGCAATTGGTCCGAGCAGAACCACGCCTGATGTGCGCGCGGCAGGGAGCCAAACGCTAGTCGGGAGGGTCGACGCACGGCCCGCTTCCACCGATTGACACCTGGTTCAAACTTCGATTGGCCTGGACAGTCAAACTAAAGCCGTCATCCGAGACCGCAAAACGCCGGTAGGCCTCAGAGTCATCCCGATTGTCTATCTTGAGCCCCTCCTCCTCCCAGAACTCCGTTGCCCGTTCAACGAAGCTTTCACCGTCGTCCAGGAGGGTGTACTCGAACTCGTAATCAAAGGCAGCCCTTACCTCAGAGGTTGGACCGATCAATTCGTCGGTACAAGGATATTGACCTAGTGGAATTGGTTCTGGCTTCTTCTCCCGCTGTAGACCTGCATCCAAGGCACCATCAACCAGTTTGATCAATCTGGTGTTCGCTTCGTCAAAGTCCATTTGTTTGGTTCCGAACGTTCCGCACGCGATTAGAGGAGTGAGGAGGACAACGATCGCTCGCCTAACCATCAGCATTTTGCACCCCGACCTTTTCGTAACGTCCGGTCAGAATCCAGCGAAGGTCAATGAACCGGCCGAGTCCAAGAGGTTCTGGTTTTCTCTGCCATCCAGGCTGGCCATCGCGATTGGTGATGGGGCGAACCACCGTGTCGCTCGCCTCCTCACAATTCACCCCATATTTACGTCGCCTCCGTGGCCATGTAACCGGTCAATGAGTTGGCCGTGAGGAGAAGGAGGAGGGCATACCTGGTCGTGAGCTTCCTCCGGGATCATTTCTTAGTCCCCAGCCGGCGATCAGGCCAAGTCCCCGCTAGTTGGGAGGGTCAACGCACGGCCCGCTTCCACCGATGGAGATCTGATCGATTTCCTCATTGATCGTCAGGCTGAACCGATAGCCATCCTCAGAGACCGCGAACCTTTCATATAGGCCGGGACTGTCCAGTTCGGTTATCGCCATGCCTCTTGCTCTCCACGTCTCCGTGGTTTTTTCAGCGAACGTTTCACTGTCAATCCCCAGAGCAGCGTAAGGAAATGAATAGCCAATATCAGGTCTGACTTCGCTGGTTGGACCGATCAAGTTATCGGTGCAGGGATCGTTGCCGAATCCCAAGGGCTCAGGCCGCTCCCTGCCATCCAGGCCGGCGTCGAGCGCTTCATTTACGAGGCGAACCACAGTTTCGCGTGCTTCCTCGTAATCCACGCCGCCTCCGAAGACAGGCTGACATCCTGTAAGTGTGGTTGCGAGCATGAGAAGCATGAAGACATACTTAGTCGTTGGTTTCCCCCTGGATCTCGTCGTAATGTCCCGTGAGCAGCCAGGCCAAGTTCCTGAGCCCCCGTGACCGTCGGTTGAAGTAGTCACCGTGCCCGCTTTGGTTCACATCTAAGGGAATATGGTCGGCACCAAAATCGGAGTTCATCGGATCTTGCCCGAGGACCTTAGGCTCCAGCCCGAGGACTCGCGGCGTCACCGCTCTGATGGGGTCGTCAGGAGTCCGGGCCGTCCAAAGGCCCCGATCGATGCCGGCAAGTTCGCTACCGTAGAGAACGCCTCCTCCGGGTGCGCCTAGAAACGCAAGCTCATCGGTATCCATACCTCGTTTTCTCGCCATTCCCGCCACCGCGCTTCCATAGCTGTGGGCGTATCCAACGATGCGGGGATCGCGGAAGCGCCGGTCTGCATATCCACGCCGAATAGCAGGTCTCGCGTGGGAAGCTCGTAAACCATCCACGAACCTATCCAGCCGTGGAGCACCCTCCCTGGCCTCCGCCTTGTTCGTTGCATCCAGCAGTCCATTGGGCGTGTCATATCCGAGCCACATAATCGTCGAGGTACGGTTCATGACATCGCCCTCATTATCGGCGACCCTCGACCGAAGGGACACCGCGTCTACCATCGGGTTCTCGACATCGAGCAGCGAATTATTGATGCCGGGGACTACGACGCCTATGTGTTCCGCAACGGTTGGATTACCGAAAGCGACAACGGCCTGTCCATCGCCAAACCCTGAGTTGGTATCCAGCTCCATCAGGTACACGTCGGACGGATGCAGCCGGTTGCGCGGATCCTTGGCGACCTCGTCCAACTGACGCTGAAGATTCTTGGCTCCTGCGAGCTCCCGGCTCAAGGCGGTCATCCTTCGTCGCCATGGGCTGAGGCCGATGAGACCTTCGTAGTATCTCGCCAGCGTAGGATACGCCTTCGAAAGCCACGTTTTGTGATCCAGTAGCGATCGGGCTTCCGGGAACCCCTTCAACAATTCGTCCCTTTCGCGCTTCATGGCCTCCAATTCTTTGATTCTCCTGGAAAGCGAAAGTCGGTTCGCCTGGTCCCTCGCATCGACCGGCACACCGACCAGGTGGCCTATTTCCACCGGGTAACGCTCGATCAGGGCCTTGCGCTCGGCTTCGGTCAAGCCGATCCACCAATCCTCAACCAGTTTGGGGGCGTTAAACAGCGGCAAGCCGGTTCGGGGATCGAACCGCGGGCCGTCGCTGGCGCCCCCCTCGCCGGTGAAATCATCCCGGAAGAACCTTGATGGAAGTGGCGGTCCTCGGAGGGTTGGCGGGCCCGAAGGACCAATCTGAATCTGCTGGGGCAGGGGCCGGGGGATGGGCACGATCTCCGGACGCGGATTCGGCGGAAGCGGTGCGCCCTCGGGAGCCGGTCCGGGGCCGAACGGGGCGAAACCGGCCCCCGGGTCGAAGGGGGCCAAGTCGGGCGGGGCGATGCCGGCGCCAAACCCCGGCAGGGTGACGGCACTCGCGAGCCTGGATCCGGCGAGCGCCGCCGATCCCTGAGTCTCCGCCAAGCTGAGCAGATCGGTGATGTCCTCAAACTCGCCGAGCAGCAGGAGGGGGTCGATGTACTTGCCGTCGATCAAGGCCCCGAAATGCAGCAGGGGACCGCCGTTGTCGTGGCCGACGCCGCTGGTGCCGATGATCGTCCCCCGACCCACCTCCTGACCCGCTGACACGGAGATCTCGCCCAATGAGTAGGTGGTCTTGACCCCGCCGTCGTGGGTGATCGATACGTAGGGCCCCTCGGGTGTAGAGCCTGCGAATGAAACCACCCCGGGTCCGGAAGCCCTGACCGACGTGCCCTCGGGCACCGAATAGTCGATCCCCCGGTGCCCGCCCGCTGCGAACTCGCCGTTGGAGAGGTCAAACCCACGCGAGACAGCCGCATCGACCGGAGCCACG
Source organism: Actinomycetes bacterium (assembly GCA_029263035.1). GTDB lineage: Bacteria > Actinomycetota > CADDZG01 > JAHWKV01 > JAHWKV01 > JAJCYE01. The sequence goes on along the minus strand of JAJCYF010000118.1, from coordinate 5,175 downwards.
AATTTTGGAGCGGCCAGCGCCGCTACCGGCGGACAGGAAACGACGAATACCGCCGACAGCGCCACGAAAGCTAAGAGTTTCTGAAGTCCCCGCACGACAAATCCCCGCAACCGGGGGAAGTGTCCGAGCCTGTGGGGAAGCGACTGAACGAGTCAGATGTTAGCAACACAAAGCCTGGGAGAAAAGACCCAATTCGGTAGGTCGCGAATATTTCTTATGACGTGGAGGTCAGTCCGCCCGGGCCGCAAGGCCGGCACTTGTGGATGGGTGAGTGAAATTATGCCGGGGTCTTGCCCGGCTCCTGCGCGAAAATCTTGGGCAATGGAGCCGTTTGTCGTTGCACGGAACCCCGAGCCGGACAGCACGCTTCCCTACCTGGTCCGGCTGCCGCTGGACGGTGGGATGGTCCTCAAGGTCAAAGACACCTGGCCTAGGGCATCCCGGGTCTACTGCTACCCGATGGACGATGAGTGGGATCCCTCGCTGGAGGTGGTCGACGAAGCCTCAGTCCTCATCTGCCGTCGCCGGGGAGCGGCCATCGATCTGGTGCTCGACCGGCCCGCCCTGGCAAGGTCTCAGTTCGTCTTCACCGAGGCCCGCGGGCGGCCCGCAATCTTCTGGCAGACCCAACCGGGGGTGCGCCCCGCCAACCCAGGAGCGAGGGTGCCCAAGGGCCGGACGGTCGAGGGCATCACGATAGTCGTCGACACCCGAGAGAAGTACGGCTACAAGTTCGCCGGGAGATCGGTCGACCTGCAGCGGGCGGCGCTGCCCGCCGGGGACTACGGGCTGATGGGGCCCTCGGGCCTGATCGCCAGCGTGGAGCGAAAGACGCTGGAGAACCTGGCGGCGTCGCTGTCGGACGGGACGCTGGCTTTCCAGATGCAGCGCCTGGCGGAGGTTCCCCGGGCGGCGGTGGTGGTGGAGGCGAATTACCCGGACCTGTTCCGCCTGCACTCCGGCCGCGCGGCTTGGATGGCGACGATGCTGGGGAGACTGGCGGTCCGCTACCCGGAGATCCCGGTCATCTTCGCCGGCTCCCGCAAGTTTGCGGAGGAGTGGTCATACCGCTTCTTGAACTCGGCGGCGGAGGACGACATCGGCGGTTGACGTATAGAGGCTCAGCGGGAGCCGAATTCCCCGTTCCATGCCCACGCCAGCGCTCTCGGCAGGCCCCATCTGCCCAGGGCAGTCAGCCGTCGGGTGCCGTCAACCGCCCCGGCGGCCTCCCACGCGGGCAGGATGAGCTCGAATGCACTCTCAACCGCCTCGGCATCGTCGTAGTCCAACTCGCCCTCAACCTCGGGGCAGCGGTTGATGTAACCGACCAGGTCCTGCGGCTCTGCGGAAGCTCCAATTCCCGCCCTCACCAGCCCGACGACGGCGCCCAACCAGTCGCCATTTTGCATGGCCATGAGTGACGCTTCGGCCTCGTCGGCAAGACCCGATTCCTCCCGCATCGCGATCAAGCCTCCTGCTGCGCCCAGCCACAACTCCAGGCTGCTCACCGGCCGGGCCGGCTCAAAACCGGCAGCACGACTCATGTGACGATGAGGCCACTTTCTCCCCTTGATTCCGGCACGTAGCCCCAGGACCGCATCCTCAAGCTCACCGGCGGGCGGTGGCTCGTCCTTGAGCTCGGGCAGCGCCATCTGCAGGAGATCCACCGCCTCGGCCTCCGCGCGATCCCAAGCCTCCAAAAAGGCATCGTCGTCATCTTCTCCCGGCAGATAATCCGGTTCATTGCCCAGCAGCGATGCCGGCCGGTGAGCGATGTCCCCAACCACGCCGGTCTCATCACTCAATGCCTGGGAGAGGTCATCGAGGTGCAGAGTGAAACCCCACCCCTCCAGACCTTCGAAGGCATTCCCGAACTCCTCCCAGCTGAGCCGGCGCCCGTCGATAACCACGGCATAGGGCTGGTCGTGGTCGCCCGCATCGTTCCACTCGAATCGCCCCGATACCGTTTCGCCGGCGAGAATCCAACCTTCCCGGTGGGGATTCGGCGTCAGGTCAACCCGAGATACCCCTGCCTTGATTTGCTCACGCAGGCTGTCCAGGAGTGCATCGATATCGGCGTCGTGCTGTCCCAGCAGCGTGAACCGGTAGCCCTCGCCGGTGGGGCAGTCGATCTCTGCTGCGTCAGCCGACACCCCGGTCGGGGCGCGCCACAGCCGGAATCGAAATCGATGAGGTCTGGCGTCCGGTCCGGTGAAGACCTCGTCGGCAGGGGGATCGGGCAGTCGGAGCATACCGGTGAATTCTGAGACCCGATTGTCGACACAGCGGTCACACAGCACCGCACCGCTCAAAGAAACCGTGGCCCCATCCGCACCACACCGTTCGCAGGTCCCAGCCAATCTTCAACTCCTGGTCATCTTCAGCCGGAGACTAACCCCAAAGACATCTACGAATCGGCTGTCGGAAGCGGATGTTGCGGATTTCCCAGCGCCTCATCAACGCTCACCTGAAGACCCGGCAGCTGCGGAGTCGAAAGCGTACCTGATGAGTAGACCAGCTCGGGAGCGCCGTAGGCACCTGCCTTGAGCCGGTAGATCTCCACTCGCTCGGCGTCAAGGTCTACGAACCAGTACTCGGGAATTTCGAATCGCGCGTACAGCTCTCGCTTGCGCCCGATATCGATCCGGCGGGTCGACGGGGAGGAGATTTCGACCACCAGGTCGGGCGGTCCGTTGACGAATGCGAGCTCGACCCTATCCAGGTGGTCGGCACGCACAAACAGAAGATCCGGTTCCACCACGTTGTCGTCGGCAAGGAAGACGCCGGTGGGCGCAGCGAAAGCATCACCGCCATGAGAGTTGCGATAGGCCCCAAATCGAAGAATGAAGTTCGTAACTGCCCTCTGGTGCCGGGTGGTGGGAGCGGGTGTCACTATCAGCTCGCCGTCGATGATCTCGCGGATTACGTTGTCGTCGGGGAAAGCGGCAAGGTCGGCGTACCGGAATCGCCGGCCGCCGGGCTCGGTTGAAAGCGCCATTTGGGACCTCCTGATCGCATCCATCGATGCTAGGGCGTGCCTATGACAAGTTTAACGGGCGGGGACTGCCGTGGGCCCGGAAAGGTCGGGGCGGTATGGCGTAGATTTGGGGCTGCCGGCGCGATCAGGAGGTATGAGTGGGTTCAGTCAAGACGATTCACCAGCTGAAGATCACCTTGAAGAACATCGCACCGCCGGTATGGCGGCGTGTCCATGTCCCCAGCACCATCACACTGGCGGACTTGCACCTGGTGATCCAGGCGGCCTTCGGCTGGTGGGACTACCATCTCCACGAATTCGACATCGGCGGCATTCGCTACGGCATCGACGACGGAGAAGGATGGGGAGAGCCCCCGAAGGACGAGCGTCGGGCGCGGCTGGAAAGGCTTGTGCCGGTGGGAGCCAGATTCGGCTACGTCTACGACTTCGGGGACAACTGGGAGCACACAATCACGGTGGAGAAAGTCCTGGCGACCGATCCCAAAGTGAAATATCCGGCCTGCGTCACCGGAAGGCGAGCCTGCCCGCCGGAGGATTGCGGCGGCCCCTGGGGCTATGCCGATTTCCTGGACGCCATCGGCGACCCGAAACACGAGCGGCACAATGAGATGCTGGAGTGGGTAGGAGGACCGTTCGACCCGGAGCATTTCGACCGCAACGACTTCGACTCGAACCTGAAGCGCGGACCGGTCCTGGACTGACCGGAGGTCCGAAAGAAGGCACCTCCGACAGGTAGCCATCGGGATGATCGCAGCGCTGTTTACTCACAGATAGTTGACCTTAACTTGGAGTTTGCGGTCATTGACCGCAATGGCGTCGGCAAGATTGGGCAGGAACCTCCACTTGAGCCAGTCTCCGTGCTGCTCTGGGTCCGAGCGGTCACCGGTTTGGGATTAGCCGCCCTCGGCGTAAACTTTCCACGTGCTGCCATTCCGATGCCTTTGAACGATTTCGCTGAATCGCAGAATTCGCAACCTCCGGCCCGGCGACCTGTCGCAGCCGATCACCCCGCCCTTGCTCCGGAAATCCTGCGCCGCCTCTACCTCGAGGAAGGTCTTTCGCTCAAGCAGGTGGCAGATCGAATAGGTCCGCCGGCATCCAAGCGCATCGTGCAGCGGGCCCTGCAACGGGATGGAGTCCCGCTCCGGCCCGCAACACCTCCCGCCCGCAAACAGGCTCTGATGTCCAAGGAGCAGCTGGAACGCCTGTACATCGACGAAGGCCGCAGCCTGCCTGAGGTCGCCGCCATCTTCGGAGTCACCCCTTCGACGGTGATCAAGCGCATGCGGTCGTTGAACCTTGATCGCCGCAAAGGGGCCTGGCGCGGAGTCGGCGACCGGCAACCCCTGAGCCACGATCTTCTATGGGAGCTCCGGGTGGTCCAGCGGCTTTCCGCCCTTCGGATAGGCGAGATGCTCGGCTACTCGGAGATCCAGGTCCGCTCGGCTCTGAAGCGCCACGGAATCTTCGAGCCCGGTTACAACAACTCTTTGGTCAACGAGCTGGACGCAGGTGAGCTTTGGTGGTTGCACCACCACGAATACCTGTCGATCAAGGCCATTGCACAACAGTTGAGGGCCAGCCCCTCGAACGTCATCAGGCGTATGGAAGAGTTGGGGGTCCAGCAGCGGGGTCCGGGGAAGCGGCCGCTGGCCATAGATAGACCGGCAGGCCTGCCCGCCCCCGATCTAGACTTGATTGAGGCAGTCCTGCAGAAGGCGGCCCGCAAACCCCCCAGCGTCCAGCGCACGGGACGAATCGCAGAAGCCTCCGACGAAGAGCTCCGGCGGCTTCACCTGGAGCAAAAGAAGGGCCTTACCGAGATCGGCGTCCTTTACGGGTGCGCCCCCCAGACGGTCCGCCGGCGTCTTCAGAGCGCGGGGATCGAAGTTCGCCACCGGCGTGGCCGGCAGGGAACCGGGCCGCCCACGATTGAAAATCTTGAAAAGCTGAGCGCCCTCTACGCCCGCGCCGACGTGATGGAGGCGCTCGGACGCCTGGGGATCCCGGTGCGACTGGACGATGAACCGATCGAATCCACCATCGATCTCACAAGGAACATTGTCGAGGACCTCTACCTGCGCCTCGGCCTGAAACTCGAAGAAGTCGGTCTATTGACCGGTCGAAGTCAAAGTGCCGTAGGCCGGTCGATCCGCCACCACGGTCTGACTCCCCGC
>JAJCYF010000117.1 GCA_029263035.1 Actinomycetes bacterium | reverse complement strand
GGGGGCAACGTGCTGCTCGACGCCGCCATCAGCCGGGTCGAGAAATTGGAGCCGGGCGGGTACCGGGTCACGGCCGCCGGCACCACACGTCCCGGGGAGATGGTCCTGGAGGTGGACGAGGTGATTGCCGCCACGGGCTTCACCACCCCCATGCAGGACCTCCCCCGGCTGGGGACGGCAGTTTTCAGCGAAGGCAGGCTGCCGGCACTGAACCCGTTCTGGGAGAGCGTCTCGGTTCCCGGTCTCTACTTCGCCGGCTGCGCCACCCAGGCGGCCGGCGGCCTGAACAAGTACGGCATCCCGTCCAACTCGGCGGCGGTGCAGGGATTCCGCTACAACGCCCGGGTGATGGCCGAGCACATCGCCTCCCGCCACTTCGGAGCCGGCCCGCCGGCTCGGGAGCTTGCGCCCGGCGACCTGGTCCGCCACCTGCTTGGCGAGGCCACGCGGGGGCCGGAGCTGTGGAACCAGCGGTCGTACCTGGCCTCGGTGGTCGAACGGCGTCCGCAGGGCCTGTTCGATGCCGGCATCCAGCCGCTGGCCCACTTCGTGGATGCCGCCGGGCCGGACGCAGCAGCGGTGGCGGTGGAGACGGATGCGTCCGGCGACATCCATCCCGCGATCTACCTGCGGGTGGGCAACAAGGTCTCCGAGCATGTGCTGCCCTCACACGCGCTTCACCAATTTGAGACGATGGAACACCAACGCCAGCTCATTGAGTTGTTGAAGCCCCTCAAGAGCTGAATGGTTGTACACCCATTGCCTGTAACCCGCCAGCTTGTATGCGGAGCGGGCAATTTCGCCCGGCTCAACCGGGGTTCGGATCGGGCGGCACCTCGTCGACCCACGGCCCGGATTCCTGCGCCGAGACGGCCGCCGGGATGCCGGCGTTGGTGTCGATGCAGCAGATCTCGGGCAGACCCTGGGCCGCGGTGGTCGGGGGCGGGGCGGCCGGCTCGCACCCCAGGTCGTAGACGCCTCCCACCTTGCGCAGACGCATGAACACCGGCACCGCCAAGAGGGTCGCGGCCCCGCCGACCACGTAGCCCTGCGGGATCCCCCAGTTACGGGCCAGGGCGCCCAGGCCGACCTGTCCTCCGATGCCGCCTGCGTTGCCGAACATCGAGTTAAACGAGACAACCGTGGCCCGGTGCTCGCTCGGCACTATCTGGTGGAGGTAGGCCTGCTTCACCGGCTCCACCACTCCTATGGCGACCATCGCCAGGATCAGCGCGGCCAGAGCCGGCCAGAAGGAGGAGGCCAGGCCAACCCCCATCAGGCCCAGGCCCGCGACCCCGCTCGCCCAGATCAGCAGCGTGCTCCGCCGGGTGCACATCCGGCTGAAGAGCGGAACCAGCGAGTTGCCCCCGGTCATCCCCAGCGCACTCAGTGCGGCGATCGCCCCGGCCACCCATATCGCGTCGTTGTCCAGCAGTTCCAGGAAATAGGGCTGCCATGCGTACCAGCCCCACATGAGGAACCCCATCTGGACGAAGGAGGCCCAGACCAGAAGCCGGATGCGGGGCTCACGCCAGCTCCAGGTCACCCCTTGTTGCCCTACCTTGCGCATCTCCTCCGCCAGGTGGCCGAAGGTCACCGGACGGGGGCTGAACCCCCGGTCGTGCATTGCAACGAAGGACAGGGCGAAGGTGAGTCCGAGAAGGGCCGCCCGGACAACGTAGGGAAGGGACAGATCGGCCGTGCCCAGGAACCCTCCTCCCACCGTGCCGGCGAGCATGGCCAGCCCGGTGATGATCGCCGAGCGGGCGAACAGCCCGTCCAGGGGCCCGTTGTACCCGTCGGCCCGCAGGGCGTCGACCACCCAGGCTTCGACCGCCCCCGAGTAGAGGGTGAACCCGATCCCCATCACCACCGAGGCGGCGCAAAACGCCGCCAGGCTGCCCCCCGCCGCCGCTATCGCGACGTACCACAGGGTGGATCCGAGCAGCACTGCGGTGCTGAGCAGGAACGAGACCCGGCGTCCCCGGGTGTCGGCCAGGACCCCGGTGGGGATCTCGAACAGGACCATGGCTGCGGTGAAGAAGCTGTTGGCCAGGAACGCCCCGAAGATGTCCAGCCCGGCGTCCAGGAGGAACAGGGTGTTGACGCCCCAGATCAAGGACGCGGAGACGGTGTAGCAGCCGTTGATCAGGTAAAAGGTACGGGCTGTCTTGCGCGCGGCACCGGAAAAAGCGACCGGGGGCGGCGCAAGCCTGGCCATGCCGCTCAAACGCACCTTTCATACCGGTGATTCACTGCGTCTTGGTTGGAAAACCTTCGTCGGACGTTACAAACTCCCGGCACGGCTGTCCAGACCCCGACGGTGGACGCCGTCTACTTTGCGGCGTGGGGGTAGGAGCCCAGCACCCTGAGGAACGAGGTCTGCGCCGCCAGCGCGGCCAGCAGGTCCTGGGCCACCGGGTCCTTGGTGGGAGCGTCGAAGTCGAGGTAGAAGTGGTACTGCCAGGCCTTGGCACCCGAAGGCCGGCTCTCCAGCTTCGTCAGGTTCAACTTCCGATCTGAAAATTCCTTGAGGCACGCATACAGCGCCCCGGGGATGTTGTTGGTGGCGAACACGATCGAGGTCTTTTGCGGCGGTCCCATCTGTTCGGTGGCGCTGCGGCTGATGGCCACGAACTTGGTGGAGTTGTCCGCCCGGTCCTCGATGGCGCGCTCGAGCACCTTCAGGCCGTAGAGGTTGCCCGCCTCCTCCGAGGCGATGGCGGCGGAACCCGGCTTGTTCTCCTCGGCGATTAGCTTGGCGGCGCCGGCCGTGTCGTAGACCGCAATCCGGTCCGCTTTCAGGCTGTCCAGGAACTCCTCGCACTGCTCCAGTGCCTGCGGGTGCGAGTACACGTAGTTCACCTCGGTGATGTCGACTCCCTCCGGGGCCAGAAGGCAGTGGTGGATCCGCACGATCGTCTCGGCGATTATCTGGACGCCGTGGCGGACCAGCAGGTCGTAGGTGTCGTTGATCGACCCGGCGTGGGAGTTCTCAAGAGGGACCACACCGTAGTCGATGGCGCTGATCTCGGTGGCTTCGAAGACCTTGTGGAAGGACCTGAACGGAACCAGAGCGGCCTCCGGGAACAAAAACCTGGCCGCCTTCTCACTGTAGGCGCCGGGCTCTCCCTGAAATCCAACTCGCTGCTGGCTCATTGCTCTCCTCCGATTGGCTCAACTTGAAGCTAACAACTTACGACATGCGGAGTGCACTAGGCTGGAGCCACCTTGTCCGAAAGCTTTGATGCCGTCGTTGTTGGGTCGGGCCCGAACGGGCTTGCGGCCGCGATCACCCTCGCTCAAAAGGGCCTGAGCGTGCAGGTCATCGAAGCCGAGGACACCGTCGGGGGCGGCATGCGGTCCGCCGAGCTGACCCTCCCCGGCTTCACCCACGACATTTGTTCCGCGATTCACCCGCTGGCGCTTTCGTCGCCCTTTTTCACGTCGCTGCCCCTGGCCGAGCACGGGCTGGAGCTGCTGCAGCCCCGGGTTCCCCTGGCCCATCCTCTGGACGACGGGCGCACCGCGGTGCTGGAGATGTCCATCCCGCTGACCTCCTCCCACCTGGGACGGGACGCCGATGAGTACGTAAGCCTGATGGCTCCGTTCGTCCACTCGTACAAGGACCTGGTCGACCAGTTCCTCGGCCCGGCCCAGCTGCCGAGGCACCCGATCACCGCCGGGCGCTTCGGGGTGCACGCCATCCGCTCGGCCAAAGGCCTCGCCACGATGTTCGAGGACGAGCGGGCGCGGGCACTGATCGCCGGGGTCTCCGCCCACTCGTTACTGCCGCTGGACCGTCTGGCGACCGGAGGTTTCGGGCTGATGCTGGCGCTGCTCGGCCACGCGGTCGGGTGGCCGGTGGCCAAAGGGGGCACCCAGAGCCTGGCGAACGCCCTGGTTTCGATCCTGGAGTCCCACGGCGGGCAGGTTGTAACCGGCCGCCGGGTCCAAAGCCTGGACGACGTTCCCGCCCACAAGGTCCTGATGCTGGACCTCGGTCCCCGCCAGCTGGAGAAAATAGCGGGCGACAAGCTCCCCAAGCCCTACCTGTTCCTACTCCGCCGCTACCGCTACGGCCCTTCGGTCTTCAAGCTCGACTGGGCCCTGGACGGACCGGTTCCCTGGAAGGACCGCTTCTGCCGCGAAGCGGGCACCATCCACCTGGGCGGGACGTTCGAGCAGATTGCCGCCTCCGAGCGGGCGGTGTGGGAGGGGCGCCACGTCGACCGGCCCTACTGCATCATCGCTCAGCAGAGCGTTGCCGACCCCAGCCGTGCGCCGGAGGGCAAGTCCGCGTTGTGGGGGTACTGCCACGTCCCCAACGGCTACGACGTGGACATGACCTGCGTCATCGAGGATCAGATCGAGCGGCAGGCGCCCGGGTTCAAGGATCTGATCCTCGCCCGCAGCGCCCACACCCCGGCCCTGCTTGAGCAGCACAACGCCAACTACGTCGGGGGGGACATCAACGGCGGGGTCCAGGACCTGCGCCAGTTGTTTACCCGCCCGATTCCCCGGATAGACCCCTACTCAACGCCGGTAGACGGTCTCTTCCTGTGCTCCTCCTCCACCCCCCCGGGCGGCGGGGTCCACGGGATGTGCGGGTACCATGCGGCTTCGTCGGCGATCAAGAAACACTTTAGGTAATCTCAAGGGCAACCCGCCCGACAGGAGAACTCGTGGCTGAACAGAACGGCTTGAGAAGACTGATCCACACCGTGCGCTCCGCCGGCTTCGGGGAATCCCCCGGCCTGAACCGCGGCGATCTGGTCGCGTCGGAGGACGCGCTGCAGGCCCTTCTGGCGAACCCGGCGCTGGCGTCGACCCGCCTGACCTGGGCCCGCCCCGGCGAAAGTGTGCGGATAGTCAAGATCCTGGACTCCATCGAGCCCCGCACCAAGGGTGCCGGCGGCGCAGGAATGTTCCCGGGATTTCTCGGTCCGGCGCTTCCCCAGGGCACGGGCGAAACCCATGTGCTCAGGGGTGTCGCCGTGGTGGTCGCCGGCAAGCTGCCCCGGGCGCAGGAGGGGATGGTCCAGATGTCCGGCCCCGCCGCCGAACTGAGTTTCCTCGGTGCGACGAACAACCTGGTGATCGAGTTCGAGCCGGCCGAGGACGCCGGGTGGCCCCAGGTCGACGAGGCGCTGCGGCTGGGGGCGATGCGGGTTGCGGTGGCCCTGGCCGACCTGGCCCTGGAAGCCGAGCCCGACGAGGTCCATGATCTGGCTCCGCTGAACCCGGGAACCGGCGGCTCGCTTCCCCGGGTCGGCGCCATCGTCAACCTGCAGACCCAGGGCGCCTTCAAGGATGTCTTCGTCTACGGCCGCACGATGGCCGCCTCGATGCCCACCGCCATCGACCCCAACGAGCTGGACGACGGCGCGGTGGTCAGCGGCCAGTACGGCCATCCGGGACTCAAGAATCCCACCTTTGTCCACCAGAACAACCCGGTGGTCGCGGCTCTGCGGGACCGGGACGGCAAGGACCTGGTCTTCGGCGGGCTGATCCTGTCCCCTGAGCCGGTCGACCAGACCCTGAAGGAGCTGACCTCAGCCCACGCCGCCCGGATGGCCCGGCAGATGGGGCTGGACGCGGTGATCGTCACCAAGGAGGGCGGCGGCAACGCCGACTCCGACATCTCATTGAAGATCGACGCCTTCGAGGCAATGGGTCTGGTGGGGATCGGCATCTTCGCCGAGATGAGCGGACCCGATGGAACCGGGCCGCCCGTCGTCGGACCCCCGACCACCGCGACCGCGATGGTGAGCACCGGCAACTACGACGAGCGGATCACCCTCGATGCGGTCGACAGGGCCCTGGGCGGCGAGATCGTCGACCTGAACGGCCTGGACGCGGCGGCCGAGATGGTCCTGCCGGTCGCCGCGATCTATGGAAGTCTCAGCCCGATCGGCCTCGGCCGCCTGACCTGCGCAACGGAGGTGACCGCTTGAAGGTCGTCCACTACGTGAACCAGTTCTTCGCCGGCGTCGGCGGCGAGGAGAAGGCCACCGTCGGACCGGAGGTCCGTGAGGCCCCCACCGGGCCGGGACGCAAGCTGGCCTCGCTGCTCGGAGACGAGCACCAGATCGTCGCCACGGTGTTCTGCGGCGACGACTACGCCGCCTCCAACGACGCAGCCCCCGCCGAGATCCTGGAGCTGATCAAGGCGACCGGCGCCGAGATGCTGGTCTCCGGCCCCGCCTTCACCAGCGGGCGGTACGGCATCGCCTGCGGGCGGGTGGCCGCCGCCGCTCATAAGGCCGGGCTGGTGGCGCTGGCCGCCATGCACGCCGAAAATCCCGGCGTAGCCGAGGCCGCTCCCGCTCCCGTTGTGGCCACCGGGCTCACCGCCCGGGAGATGGGTGCCACGCTGGAGAAGGTTGCCCTGGCGGTCAAAAAGCTGGCCTCCGGGCAGACCCTGACTCCCGAGGACGGGCTGGTGGGGTCGATCCCCCGCCGCAACCGCCTGGCAGAATCCAACGCCGCGGCCCGTGCGGTCGACCTGGCGCTCACCCGCCTGGCCGGCGACCGCTCCGCCACCGAGATTCCCATGCCCGACTTCGGTGCCGTGGCTCCGGCCGGACCGGTGACCGATCCCTCAAAGGCGCTGATCGCACTGCTCACCGAGGGGGGCCTGGTCCCCGCCGGCAACCCCGGCCGGCTCGAGTCGGCCCGGGCCACCAAGTGGCTGCGCTACCCCCTGGAGGAGCTGCCCGGGCTGGAGGAGGGATCCCACGTATCGGTCCACGGAGGATTTTCCACGGTCGTCGCCAACGAGAACCCCAACCGCATCCTTCCCCTGGACGTTGCCCGGGAGCTCAAGGACGAGGGGGCAATCGGCAGCCTCTACGCCGAGTATTTCGTGACCACCGGCAACGGCACCTCGGTGGCGGACGGGGCCCGCTACGGGGTCGAGTGGGCGGCCGAGTTGCGCAAGCAGGGGGTGCAGGCGGCGATCCTGACCTCCACCTGAGGCACCGGAACGCGTTGCGGGTCAACGCTTGCGAAGGAGCTGGAGCGGTCGGGCATACCCACCGCCCTGCTGTGTAACCTGGTGCCCATCGCCATCCGGGTGGGAGCCCCCAGGGTTGTGCCGACCAGGGGCATCCCCTACCCCACCGGAGACCCGGCACTGGGTCCCAAGGAGGAGAAGGCGTGGCGCCGCCTGCTGGTGCAGACCGCGCTGAGGGCGATCTCGACGCCGGTGAACAAACCGACAGTTTTCAAACCAGGAGAGTTGACGACATGACCGACCAACCAGTTATCTCAGCCGCCTCGCAGGTGCTGGCGCACCTGCCCGGGATGGCGCGCCACGGCTCCAAGCCGAGCCGGGAGCTACCGAAGAACCCTGAGGTCCTGGCGAAGTTCCTGGCCAACCTGCGCTCCTTCGAGCAGGCCACCGGCTACCCGTCGCACCAGGCGTACCTGGGAGCCATCCACCCGCGGGAGATGCCCGAGCGCCCCCGGGTGCGGCTGAACCTGGATGGAGCCTCCCGCTTCGGCCCGGACGGCGAGATCATGCCCGAGGAGGAGTTCCTGGGCCTGATGGCCGCGGTGGACGAATTCGACCTGATCTCCCTGACCACTGCAGCCGCCGACCGGGCGGCCGCTGGACTGTCGGCCCACCCCCTGGCCAAGCGATTCGACCTGGACCGTCTGGCGGCGGTGGGCAAAAGGGACATTGCCGGACAGGCGGGCACCTCCGGCGCACTGAACCTTTACTGGCCGGTTGAGGACCTCGCCGGCACCATCCAGTGCCCCCACTCCGAGGACGAGTCCCTGGCGGCCTCGGTCATGCTGGAAAACCTCGTCAACAAGGCCAGCGGGGCCCTGGCTTTGATGCACCTGGTCCAGGACAACGACCTGGACCCGGACAGCATCGACTACGTGATCTCCTGCGCCGAGGAGGCCGTCGGAGACCGTTACCAGCGGGGCGGCGGCAACATGGCCAAGGCCATGGCCGATGCCGCCGGCCTTCGCCAGGCATCCGGCTGCGATGTGAAGAACTTCTGCGCGGCCCCCATCCCGGCGCTGGTCATCGCAGCCTCCCTGGTCAAGGCGGGAGTCTTCCAGCGGGTTGCGGTTGCGGCCGGAGGGTCGCTGCCCAAACTCGGGATGAAGTTCCAGGGCCACCTGGCGAAGGAGCTTCCGATCATGGAGGACGTGGTCGGCGGGTGTGCGTTTTTGATCGAGGCGAACAACGGCAGCTCGCCGTCCATCCGGCTGGACGCGGTGGGGCGGCACCGGATCGCCGCCGGCGGCTCCAACCAGGCGATCATGGAGGCCCTGGCGGTGGAGCCGCTGGAGCGCAACGGCCTGAAGATGGCGGACGTGGACGACTTCGCCACCGAACTTCACGACCCCGAGATCACCGAGCCGCAGGGCTCGGGCAACGTCCCGGAGCGCAACTACAAGATGATCGCCGGGCTTGCAGTGCGCCGGGGCGACATCCCCCGCGACCAGATGGCGGAGTTTGCGGCGACCAAGGGCATGCCCGGGTTTTCACCTACGCAGGGGCACCTGGCTTCGGCCATCTGCTACCTTCCCCACGCCCTCCGCAGGCTCACCACCGGCGACGCCGAGCGGGTTCACCTGATGGCCAAGGGCAGCCTGTTCCTGGGACGGATGTCCCAGCAGTCGGACGGCATGAGCGTGCTGCTGGAACGCAACCCCGGCTAAAGCTCCCGGGTGGGGTTCTCGCCGGACGGGGCGGTACCGCTGCCGTTGAGGTCCGCGGACATCGTCAGGTATTCATCCCGGGTGATATCGCCCTTGGCGTACCTCATCCGCAACACCTCCAGGGGGTTTTCTGCCGGGGCTGCGGCCGGCGGAACATAGGCCGCGGTCTGCACCGGCACCTCGGAGGCCGGGCGGTTCTTGCGGAGCAGCAGCACGATCAGCGTTACCAATGCCGCCGTGATGAGCGTTCCGAACAGCCAGAGCACGGGGCGGTAGTCGGCGTCCGGCCCCCGGTTCTGCCCCAGACGGGGTTCCCGGTCCGGGCTGCCCGGCTGGTTAGGGGCTTCCTCCGGGAAGCGGGGCTCAAAGTTGGGTATCTGGAACGGGTTACCGCGCCCCGCGCTGCTGGTGCCCAGCTCAGCCTCGCCGGTGCGGCTTTCGCCGTCCCGCGTGTAGGTGATGGTGATGGAGTCGCCAACCTCGAACCCCTCCATCGCAGAGGTCAGGTCCTCCATGGTGGAGATCTTCGTGCCGTCCAGGTCGGTGATGAGGTCTCCGGTTTCCAGCCCCGCCCCGTCGGCTCCCGAATCGGGAACCACGCGGGCAACCGTGACCCCCGCACCGTCCGGCGCACTCAGGCCGAGGATGCCAAGGACCGCGGTTTCCTCCTGTTCGGGGGAAGGGGACTGGGCCCGGGCCGGCTGCGGCGCGAGCAGGGCGAACAACAGGGAGGCTGCGAAGGCGAATCGAAGGATGGTGCGGGCGGGGAGGCGGCGGACCGCGGCAAATGAATTCATGGCCCAATTATGGGACGCATCGGATGAACTGCGTTTGAGAACTTCCTAAGAAGTTGCCTAGATAGCACCGGAATCTCGCCACCGGCGGGGCGGTGCTACGATCTTGGGGGCTTGGAACTGCTCCATCCAGGAGCATCAACCCCCATGGTGGCCGTAGCTCAGCTGGTAGAGCACCCGGTTGTGGTCCGGGATGTCGCGGGTTCAAATCCCGTCGGTCACCCCACCTGCGCGCCGCGCCCGGCGTCTCTAACGGGACGGGGCGTGGCGCTGCACCTATCGGGTGACACCCGGCAGCGGCCGGAAGGTCGAAGCGATCTGCCGGCACGTCTGCTTGACCTCGGCGGCGAGCGACTGTGGAACATCGCAGGTCACTCCCCACAGCAGGTCGTTGGGTGGGTCGGGGATGAGGAACTGAAGTTGGACCCTGTCGGTGTCACTATCGAGCAGCTCTCCGGGCACGGTGTGCTCAACGTAGGCACCGTCCTGCCCGTTGGCCCGGATCCCGCAGCGTTCCCCTATGGTTCCCCCGCCCTCGGTGTAGTCCTGGGCAATTTGATCGGCCAGCGCGCCTCCGGCCTGCGGATAGGACGCGGTAACCGTCACGTGGACCGCAGAAACAACATCGTCTCGGGTGCCGTCAACCATGATCGCCCGGGTGTTGGTGTCGCCGCTCACCATCCTCTGCTCCCAGAACCCGGCCCAATTCTCATCCAGCGGCTCTGCAAGCTCCAGCAGGATGTCCGGCGGCGTACCGGCCCGCCAGAAGGTGGAGTATCCCTGGGGCGCGGAGAGTTGGAAACTGCCGAGGCCTTCGTCCACCACTACGGTCTGTCTCAGGTATCCGTCGGGCTTGTTGGATTCGTCGGTCATTACACGGGCCAGGATCTGGGTTTCTGTAAGTGGGATGCCGGTGTCCGCCGGCTCTTCCGACAGGACAACCTGGGACCCGCAGAAGCCGGGCTCGACCACCGCCGCTGTTGCAATCGGGCTCCCGGGGTCCCCCTCCGCCGTTGCTTCTGCTTCCGGCTCGTCCGGGTTCTCACCGGAGCACCCGGCGAGGACCGCCATGAACACCAGTGCCGCAATCGTCCGCCGCCTGTAGCCACCCCGCATTGGCCTACCCTTCATTTCCGGCTCCTTCCGCCTATTGCGCCTCTGCGCAGGCCTCACCCCAAATTCCCCGTCCCCCCTGTTTCGCAGCCCCCTCGGCCCGCCGAATTCGGTCGATGTAGAAATCGTTCGGCTGGTAAAGCACGGCCCTGGCGTGCCCTTCGGCCACCGCTTTTTCGTTGAAGAACTCACCTTCGAAGTCCCAGGCGTAGCGAAGGTACCGGCCGAACTCATCGGTATCCTCACGGTCGGCCAGCAGGAACACCCTGGACCCAACAGGCAGCTCTGCCCGGGCAAAGGCTGCGGCGGTCGCTCCACCGCACTGGACCGGGTAGTTGGGCCGGACCGACTCCGGCGTATCTATCTCAAGCAAGCGGATGCGGTGGTCGCCGGGCGGAAGAGGCCCTCCCGGCAAACCGACCTCCACTATCAGGGTGTCGCCGTCCACGACTCTTTTCACCCTTGCCTCCTGGGCTTCACCGGGCACCTCCGCTCGGACGGTGCTCCGGACCTCCGGCCCGCCGTTCTCCGCCGGGCCGAACCATCCGGTTGAGCCGGCGGCACGAACCGCCCCAAAGACCGCAAGCGCCGCCCCCAACCAGAACAGAATCCTACGGCGACGTCGCACTCCGGCCTACCTCCAAATCTCGACTTTTGAGACTAATTGTTGGGGGTGACAGGCGCCGAACTCGGACGAAGGCGGATCGTCGGCTAAAATGACTGTGGGTTGCTAGCTCAATTGGCAGAGCAGGGGACTCTTAATCCCAAGGTTCCGGGTTCGAGTCCCGGGCGGCCCACTATTTCACCCCCACCCAACTCCGCCGGACGGAGTTCGGGTGCTTGCTGCCGGCGCTTAGTCAAGGACTAAATGGGCGGGCACTATAGAATTCGAACCATGATCGACGATCAGGAAGGCATGGTCCGGGTTCTGCAGGCAACCCTCGAGGCCGAGGCCGAAGGCCCGGGCGATCTGACCCCGCGCATCCGGACTGCGATGGCGGATGCGCCGCCGGATCAGTTCACCGATCTTGTGATGATGCTGAAGTCCAGCCGCTGCCTGGACGTCGTCGCCGAGCGCACCGAAGACGGCAAGCCGGTGATCTCCCGCATCAAAGGGTTGACCACCCGCGGGCTCAAGGTGCTTCAGGAGGCCTCTGAGGCCGCTACCGCCCTACACTCCTGCCCCACCGACGGAGACGACGGTCACATGGGGTTTGCAGGCGCATAACGGCTACTCCGGCCGCAGGCTCCGTCCCCCGGCCACGATCTCTTCAAGCGCCCGGGCAATCTGGACCGTTCGGCCCCAGTGCAGCCGCGGGGAACCCGCCACCAGCTTTTCCATCAGCCCGATCAGCTGACCCTGATCCAGGCCCAGCGGTTGGTGGGACGCAGGAACCGCTGCCCTCCGGTAGGCGACCTGCCAATGGCGGTCATCAGCGCTGATCAGGCCATCCTTAAGGCGGCCGGCGGCCAGGGATCCATAGATTTCGCCCGACACAAGTAGCCGGCCGCCGGTGCAGTTCCCCAACAGCTCCAGGAGTTGACTGACGTCGTTCGGGTCTTGCGGCGACCCGAAATGACAGATCGCTCCGCCCCTCAATCCGGGAGCAGCCGGATGGGATCCCCCCACCAGCTCGTTGGCTGCCCGAAGAGGGCCCCCGGCTTCGGCGAAAAAGGCCATGAGAATGCCCTTGGAGAGTTGATGGATGCGACCTCCAAAGCGAGTAACCGTCCCGACAAGGTCGGCGATTGCAAGCTCGCCCAGCTCGGCGATCGACAGCGCCATCCCTACCGGCCGGCCCCCCAGCGACCAGACTTCAGGGGTCTCTTGCGAACCTTCCGAGCCATGCTCTTCGACCAGGTCGATGCGGTAGAGCGCCTGCGCCACGGTTGCCCGCAGGGCGTACAGCTCGTCGACACGCTCGCTGGCCCGGAAGTCGGGGGATATATCCGGGAGGTCCCCCTTTGAGTTCTCCATCGCCCGCTCCAGCATCAGCCTGGCGGCCATCGGCTCCGCCTTCTCCAGCTTCAGCCCGGCGGTTGCGAGCCTGCGGAACACCGCCGCATCCAGCTGGTCGGGGTCGATCTCCAGGCTGTAGCCGCCGCCCTTCGTGACGATTACCGTCCGGTCCAGGTCCCCCAGCACCAGCCGAAGGCGCTTTATCAGGTCCTGCAGACTGTTCAGCGGGTTGGAAGGGAGCTTCTCCGCCCAGAGGAAATCGATCAGCACATCGGGAGATACAACCGAGCCCGGCGATAACATAAACAGGCTCAGTGCCCTGCATTGTTTGCGGCCAAGGTGCAGCTCTTCCTTATCCGGACCCCATACCCGAACCCCACCGAACAGCGTGAATTCCAAGAACACAGTGCTCCATTCGTCGTTTTCTAGGACGATTTCCGGTGTCTGGGATCCGGCTTCACCTCACGATACAACTGCTTTTTGTCGAATACGTGACTTCAGAGTAATTGTTGCAATGCACTTTCGATCGATACCTTCAAGGACGGTGAACAGTACGGAATGGTCCATTTCGAGGCCGCAATATCAGCTTTGACAGGAAGCGGCCGTCCACTTTGTATAGTTGGGGCGCACCGGTCAGCAGCAAAACCGGCGGGCGTGGCGGAATGGCAGACGCGCAGGATTTAGGATCCTGTGGGCATAGCCCGTGGAGGTTCAAGTCCTCTCGCCCGCACCTCCCGGCCGTTTCGGCCGGGAGCCTGGTGCTATCAGGTAAGTCCGAGGGTCCCCATCTTTTCGGCCAGCTTGCGCAACGCCTTACCCCGGTGGCTGATCAGATGCTTGAAGTCCAGCGGCAGCAAGCCAAAGGTCAGGTTCTGCCCCTCGGGCTGCTCGGCCGGGATGAACCACGGGTCGTAGCCGAATCCGTTGTCGCCCTCCGGGGCCAGGGCGATGCGGCCCTCACAGGTTCCCTCGGCGTCCAGGACGGTCCCATCGGGAAGGACCAGGACCGCAACGCAGCGATAGCGGGCGGTGCGCTTTTCGGCCGGCACACCTGCCAAAAGTTCCGCCATCCGGTGGTTGTTGTCCTCGTCCGAGGCCTCCGAGCCGGCAAAACGGGCCGACCGGACTCCGGGCGCCCCCTCCAGGGCATCGATCTCGATTCCCGAGTCGTCGGCAATGGCCGGCTTGCCGGAGAACTCGACCAGCGCCCGCGCCTTGATTAGAGCGTTTTCCAGATAGGTGTCTCCCGACTCCACGATCTCCGGCCACGGGGGCATCTGGTCCCGGGTGACAAAACTCACCGGCAGGCCGGCCATGATGTCCACGATCTCGGTGATTTTGCCCGGATTGGCCGTCGCCAGAACGATCTCGAGCATCTATCCGTCCAGGGAGCTGCGCTGGATCGCCAGCAGATCCCCAATTCCCTTGCGGCCCAGCGCCAGCAGCGACGCCAGGTGGTCATCCGAAAAAGGTTTGCCCTCGGCGGTTCCCTGCAGCTCTACGAATTCGTTGGTCCCGGTCATGACAATGTTCATGTCGACCTCTGCCGCCGAGTCCTCGCTGTAGTCCAGGTCCAGGCACGGAACCCCTTTGACCATGCCGACACTGACGGCCGCCACCTGGTCGATTACCGGGCTCGATGCCAGCTTGCCGGCCTTGACCAGCCCGTT
>JAJCYF010000116.1 GCA_029263035.1 Actinomycetes bacterium | reverse complement strand
GGTCTGCGTGCCCGGGGGGACTGCGTGCCCGGGGGGACTGCGTGCCCGGGGGGACTGCGTGCCCGGGGGGACTGCGTGCCCGGGGGGACTGCGTGCCCGGGGGATCTAAGGGGCGTTTGGTGTCTTCGTCCCCGTACGGGCTCAGGAGGCTCCGAGTGGATGCTCCACGTGGAGCCAAATCCAGGATTCAGGGGCGACGCCGGATCCGGGGATGCGCTCCACGTAGAGCGACGCGACGCAGGCCCCGCACCGGTTACGCCGGACCAAGGGGGGCGCTCCACGTGGAGCCAGGTCCAGGATCCAGGCGCCGCGCCAACGGCTAGTATTGAAAGGGGTCCAGCTGGACGTGACCAGCTCACAACGAAGTTGCGCTACGGTTCCGCTAGAAAGGAGGATGTGGGACTGCCGGGCGCGCCTGACGGTGGGGGATAACGACTTAGGGTAATTCTCTACGAAGGAGCACCCTGCGGCGAGGCTCCTGTCCTTCACTGAAGCTGCTCACCCCGTCTAGGGAAGCAACGGTTTCGTGGACGATCTTACGTTCGTAGGCGTTCATCGGTTCCAGCTCCACCTCGCCTTCTTCAATCGCCCTTTCCGCCATTTGCTCCGCCAGGCGCCTGACGGACTCTTTTCTGCGATCTCGGTAGCCCTCGATGTCCAAAGTGACCCGCACCCTGGTCTGGGCTTGTCGTTGCACAACAGTACGGAGCAACTCTTGTATCGCTTCCAGCGTCTGTCCACGGCTGCCGATGAGCAGGCCGCCGTCCCCGCCGGTGATCTCAACCGCTACCGTGCCCTCATCGGTAATCTCGGCAATGACGTCCCCGTCCGCTTCCATTGCGTCCAGGAGGCCTTCAAGAAAGTCCAGGGCATCCTCACGGGCGTCTTCCAGAATCTCTTCAGGGTCAATAGTGTCTTCGTCGGGCTCAGGCGTTTCCGTAGTCTTCGCCTCCGCCTCCGGTTCAGCAGCTACACCTTCGGTCACTTGCGTCCCCCCTTGTTGCCTTTGCGCGCACCAGAACCCTTAGGGCGCCCGGCGGGAGGCTTGGCTGCTCCGCCACCGTTACCCTCTCCCGCGGCCGGGGGCTTGACCTTTTGCCCGTTACCGGAACCCTTCGCCCCCGCCCCCGACGGCCTATTCCCCGGGCGGGCCTGCTTGGCCGCCGGCCGCCTGCCCGGAGCCGGGGCACCCTTACCGGCGCCGGGCTTCGAGCCGGCCGGCTTTTGGGGGCCCTTTGCCGTTAGGGGAGCAGGTTTGGAACCGGCACGCTTGGACGAGGAGCCGCCAGCCTTGGGGCGACTGGGCACGTCGTCGCCCGACACGACCGGCGCCGACGTTTTCGCCCCGACCCTTCCGGCCTTGGTGCCTGGATCGGGCGCAAACCCGCCGAACTTCTTGTTAAGGACGAACTGTTGTCCGATCGTCCAAACGTTGGTTGCGGTCCAGTACAAGATCAGGCCCGCCGGAAATGTCCACGAAAAGACGACCAGCATCAGCGGCATGAACTTCATGATCTTCTGAGTTGCCGCGAACTGGGGGTCGGGAGCGGGCTGAGCCTTCATCATCATTGTCGTCTGGTACCACATGGTGCCGCCCATCAGGGCGATCAGAGCGACATAGGGGAGCACCGCCACCGGGCCGGCCTGACCGAACACGTCGGCCGGCTTGAACTCCAGGTTGGTTCCCAAAAACGTACCGGTCTGGTCCACAATCGCCGTGTACAGCGGGCTGTCTTTCGGAATATGAAAGCCGGGCACGCAGTTGCGGGCGCCGATGATCTTCTCGCACCCAGATAGCACCGAATACATTGCGAAGAAAATCGGCATTTGTAGCAGCATCGGCAGGCAACCGCTCAGGCCCCCCAGCATGTTGACGCCGTGCTCTTCGTAGAGCTTCTTCTGCTCCTCGTACTGACGCTGGCGATCGTCCTTGTACTTCTCCTTGAGCTTTTTGACCTCTGGTTGGAGCTTTCGCATCTTCTCGGCGTTCCCCCGGTTCGCCTGCATGCTGTGCGCCTGCTTGATGGCAAGCGGAATCATCGCGGTCCTCACCAGGATCGTGAGCATGATGATCGCCACGCCGTAGTTGGGGATGATCGAGTAGAAGTAGGCCAGCAGTTGACCCATGCCGTGGAGCAAAGACTGAAACATTCTCTAGATTTCCTTACTGGCGGCGGGGAATTGGATCGATCCCGCCCGGATGGAAGGGGTGACATTTGAGCAACCGCCGGATCCCGAGCCAAATACCCCGAGCGGCACCGAACTCACTGATGGCGTCGCTCGTGTACAACGAGCAGGAGGGCTCGAACCGGCAACTGGGAGCGAATAGGGGAGAGATCGCTCGCCGGTAGACCGCGATCACACCCACCAGCGCCCGCGCGACGCCCTTAGAGGCCACCCTGAACCTCCCTGCGCCGACTACCGGTCCCCTGGCCTTCCATAATCTGCCACAACTCCCGCGTAATCTCATCTACTTTCAGCGTGGCGCCGGGCTTTACGACGATCACCGCGTCCAGGCCGGGTCTGATGCCGCCGGCCAGCGCTACCGCCTCCCTTGCCTGCCGTCGGGCCCGATTCCTCACGACCGCGCCCCCCACCTTGCGCGACACCACCAGGCCGTAACGGCCCGCGCCGTCGTCGGCCCTTTTAGCGGTGTGGACTACAAGGTGTGGAGTGCTCACGGCCCTTCCTTCTCGAAAAACCCGTCTGAAGTCGGCCGCTGAGCGTAGCCTGTCGCCTGCGGGCGACAACTTTCGGTCCGCCTCAGTGGGTGAGTCTGGCCCGGCCCTTTCGCCGGCGCCGCGCAATCACCGCCCGACCCGCCCGGGTGCGCATCCGCACTCGAAATCCGTGAGTCTTTGCTTGGTGGCGCGTGTTCGGCTGATAGGTACGTTTCACAATTTTCTCCCAGGGGTCCGCCTAGAGGTTCGATAGGGGTGGCGGCTGTCCGCCCCCGATTATAACCGGGTAACCGCCCGGCCGTTGACCCGGCTTTTCGCGCACTGCTCCAGGACTTTTCCCTGCGTTGAGAGGCCGCCGAACGCTGGCTATAATCGCCGAGCCCTGGTGCTTCCCCTCATTTCTTCCCCCCAGAGGACGCAATACAAAGGTGCTGCCAGGAGGTGGAACCCGACATTGACTACCGCTTACTTTTCCACATCTGTGGACTGTCCTGTGGACAACTTGCGCCCGCGCCCGGTTTTTGGCCTTAAATCTGCCGTTTTTATCCCCGCATCGCCCTTTTCCGCTCAAATTTCCTCAAAAACGCAAGGGATCCGGCCATAACGGCCGGGACACCAACCTCACCTGATGTTTGGGGCCAGGCGGCCTCTATTATTCGCGCCCAGCTGGCGCCCCCCATCTACCAGTCCTGGTTCGCGGCCATCAAAGCAGGCGACCACACCTCTTCTTCGCTCGAGTTGCTGGTCCCCAGCAAGTTCGCCAAAGACTGGATCGAGCCCCGCTACCTGCCGCTTATCAACACCGCGGTGGCCGAGGCCGCCGGCCGTGAGCTCAGCGTGCGGATCGCGGTCGACGCGGACATGGCACCGCTGCCCGTCCAGGACCACACTCCGCCCCCGGTCAACTCTGGACCCTCTTTCGTCAACCCCCGGTATTCGTTCGAGAGCTACGTCATCGGCGCCTCCAACCGCTTCTCCCACGCGGCCGCGCTCGCCGTTGCCGAAGCACCCGCTCGCGCCTACAACCCGTTGTTCATCTATGGGGGAGTGGGGTTGGGTAAAACCCACCTCCTCCACGCGATCGGCAGCTACGTGGGACACGTCCAACCCAACGCCCTGGTCCGGTATGTCTCAAGCGAACAGTTCACCAACGAGTTCATCGCTTCGGTCGGCGACCCCGGACGAATTTCCGGGTTCAAGCGCCGCTACCGCGAGTGTGATGTCCTGCTGGTGGACGACATCCAGTTTCTCGAGAACAAAGAAGCAACCGTCGAGGAGTTTTTCCACACCTTCAACACCCTCTACGACGCATCCAAACAAATTGTCCTCACCTCCGACCGTGCTCCCAAACAACTCGGCCTGGATGAGAGAGTCCGCTCACGCTTCGGATGCGGCCTTATTACCGACGTTCAGCCTCCGGATCTCGAAACCCGCATCGCCATCTTGCGCAAAAAAGCCGACTTCGAGGGGGTCGTTCACCTCTCAGATGATGTTCTCGCCTTTATTGCCTCCCGCGTGGAGTCCAACATTCGTGAACTGGAGGGCGCCCTGATCCGGGTTATTGCCTTCGCCAGCCTCGACCGGACCCGCGTCTCGGTCCAGCTCGCCGAAAGCGTTCTTCAAAATCTCTACCCGGAGGGTGAGTCGGGCACCATTACCCCCGACCTGATCCTCGCCGAAACCTCGCGTTATTTCGGTCTTGACGCGTCCGAGGTTCTGTCGATGCGGCGTGACCGCGCCCTGGTAAACGCCCGGCACGTCGCGATGTACCTCTGCCGCGAGCTCACAGATCTTTCTCTGCCCAGGATCGGTCAGCGCTTTGGCGGCAGGGATCACTCGACCGTTATGCACGCAACGTCCAAGATCCGGGTGCAGATGGCAGAGAAACGTTCTACCTACAACCAGATCCAAGAGCTCACCAGCCGTATTCGTACCCGGGCTAAGGTCCTGTGAATAACTCTGGTTCCTACCCGCGCCGCGCACTTTCGCACGGGTTGTCCGCATTCCCCCCGCAACCAGTCCCCAGCCGATAGCCGTCCAAATGAGCGCAATCCGCCGCTTATCAACATTTCAACCGTGCTTATTACTACTACTCATTGATAACTACTAAGAGCCCGCGAAAAACAAAGCCGGGGACAAGCCGGTTTTGTCACCCCCTTCATTTACCCTCAGCAACCAGGAGGTAATCGTGCAAATCGAATGCGAAAAAGAGTCACTTCTTGAGATAAGCCAGGCGGCTCTACGGGTTGTCTCCCCCAGGGCCAACACCCCGGCTCTTGGAGGGGTTCGGGTAACTGCGAACGAGGATGGCCTCGAGCTGGCGGCATCGGATCTTGAAACCTTCATCACGGTGAAAGGCCAGTGCTCGGTGGTTGAAGAGGGGTCCATGGTCATTCCGGGCCGGCTGTTCGGAGAAATCCTGCGGTCGCTGCCCAGCGGGCGTGTGGTTTTGTCGGGAGGTGAATCGGGAGCGCGGATCGAAGGTGGAAGGGCCGAGTTCCAGGTTTCCACCTTCCCGGTCGCCGATTTCGCCCGACCGCCCAGCGGGGAGGTTGGCGAGCCCTGCCGGGTGGAGGCCTCAGAGCTGGCCCGGGCGTTGCGCCAGGTCGGCCGGGCAGCTTCGAGCGACGAAGGCAGGCCGGTGCTTACCGGGGTTTTGTGGGTTATCGATGGAGACACCCTGCGGGTGGTCGCAACCGACAGCTACCGCCTGGCAATTGCAGAGGTAGTTGCAAAGGAGGGCCCGCGGGAGGGTCAGGCGATTATTCCGAACCGCGCGCTTACTGAGTTCGGCAGGCACCTGGTGACCGCCGGCGCGGACGAGGTAGCGGAGATTCGTCTCGGGACGTCGCAGGCGGTTCTTAGCGTCGGCCGGGTGCAGCTGGTAACCCGTTTGATCGAGGGCGAGTTCCCCAACTGGCGCCGCCTGCTGCCGGACACCCAGCGCAACCGGTTGGAGGTCGACAAAGAGGAGTTCGGCGCCGCGGTGGCCCGCGTGGGATTGGTTGCGCAGGCGAATACCCCGGTGAAGTTCCACCTGGGTAAAGAGGTCCAGCTGACCGCCGCCGAGAGCGGAGTGGCAGAAGCCGCGGAGACGGTTGAGGGGGCGACCTACACCGGCGACCCCATGGTGACCGCCTTCAACCCCAGATTCTTCAGCGACGGGCTGGAAGGAGTGGAGGGCAACCGTGCGGTCCTGGATCTGACCGAGCCCACCAAGCCGGCCACCTTGAGGAGTGAGGACCAGCCCAACTTCACCTACCTGGTGATGCCGGTAAGGCTGCCGAACTAGCGGCGCCGGGCCTGGTGGCGGAGTGGAGGTAAGCCGGATCGACCTGACCGATTTTCGGAACTACGAAGCGGCATCGGTCGGGCTGGAGCCGGGATTTAACTTGATTATCGGTAAGAACGGACAGGGGAAGACGAGCTTGCTGGAGGCGGTGTACTGCCTGTCGGCGCTCGGGTCGCACCGGGCACCGACGTCGGGGTCGATGATCCGCCACGGCCGGGACCGGGCGTTTGTCCGGGCAAAGGCGTCGAGCTCGGGCAGCGGGATGGAGGTGGATGCCGAGATCGTTCGGGGCGGCGGGATCAAGGTGTGGGTCAACAAACAGCGAGTCGGCAGGGGAGCGCGGCAGCGGACCCTGGCCGCCATCCTGTTTTCCCCGGAGGATTTGGACCTTATCAAGGGCGGCCCGGAACAGCGTCGTCGCTTTCTGGACCAGGCGGCCGTGAGAGCCCGACCGGTGACGGCTACCGACAGACAGGAGTT
>JAJCYF010000115.1 GCA_029263035.1 Actinomycetes bacterium | reverse complement strand
CCTGGACCACCACCGGCAGCCGGACAACGTGGTGCCCCTCAAGCCAGCGGCGGAGAAGTAGTGGACGAGTTCCTCCGCCCGTTCGAGTTCGAGTTCTTCCGCAACGGTCTGGTGGTGGCCACGATCGCCGGGGCGCTGTGCGGCATGATCGGCGTCTATGTCGTGTTGAGGGGCATGAGCTACATCGGCCACGGCCTGTCCCACGCGATCTTCGGGGGGTTCGCCGCCAGCAGCCTGATGGGAATCAACCTGTTCGTGGGAGCCGGCCTGTGGGGCCTGGCGTCCGCCCTGTTGATAAACCGGGTCACCCGCCGGCGGTCCATCGGGTCCGATGCGGCCATCGGCGTGATCACCACCGCCTCGTTCGCCCTGGGGCTGGCCCTGATCCAGCTGTTCGGTTCCCCCGGCCAGAACCCGGATGCGGTGCTGTTCGGGAACGTGCTGGGAGTCTCTATCGTCGACGTCTGGGTGGTCGTCGGGGTCACCACCTTTGCCGCCGTGGTCGTGTTCACGCAGTACCGGCCGCTGCTGTTCTCCACCTTCGACCCGGAGGTCGCGGCCGCATCCGGCGTGAAGACCGGTCGAATGGATTCGCTCTTGATGCTGGTGCTGGCGCTGTCGATCCTGGCGACCATGAACGTGATGGGGGTAACCCTGATCGCGGCGGGGGTGGTGATCCCGGCGGTGGTCGCCCGGATGTTGACCCACTCGTTCGCCCGGATGCTCCCCCTTGCGACGGGCATTGGAGCGTTCTGCGGCTTCACCGGGATGATCGCCAGCTACCACCTGAACGTAGCCTCGGGCCCGGCGATAGTGCTGACCGGAGGTCTGCTCTTTTCGATCGTCTACCTGGGCACAGCGAAACACCGAATAAGAAGCCCCGAAAAACACCTGGCCCACATCTGAAGAAGAGCGGGTGGGCCCTACCGCCGGCGTAGTCAATACCTTTAGCCGGCGGAGGTGTCCCCCCGCTCTGGCCGCGCACTCCCCTAAGAGCGGGTGGGCCCTTCGCCGGCGTCGTCAATGCCTTTAGCCGGCGGAGGTGTCCACCCGCTCGGGCCGCCGCGAAACCCGGGCAAAGACCTAATCACCTCCGCCAGCTCATCGGCCCTGCGCGAGCCGATCAAAAGGGGCCGGGACCCGCGTAATTTGAGTTGCACCCCCTCGGTGCCGCTGACGTTGTAGACCCACCCTTTGGGGCCGAATTTTATCCCCCAGCCCCCATATTCCAGAAGGGGACGGTAGGTCCGGGCATCGGCGCTTTCCACCGATGAGATGGGAATCGTCCGGGTCTTGAAGAGCCCCTTGAACCGCAGGGTGATCGTGTCGCCGCCGACCTCGGTTATCAGCCGCATGTTGCGGAACCAGAGACCCAGGATGACGGTGGTGGCGACGGCCAGCAACACCAGAGGCAGGGGGACGACGCCCTCCGCTACGCCTTCCCGCAGAGCCCCGAACATCAACAGGATGCCGGGCACGATGGATACCAGGGTCAACGCCCGGGGCATCGCCTGGACTTCTTCAAAACGCATGCGGTTCAGCTTATGGCACGTCCACCGCGTTCATGATCCGGCCGAACAGGAATGGGTTGGCCCCCGAGGTCTTGATGTACCCCAGGTCGATGGCTTCCGGGACGCTCAGCAGCTTGATGATCACCAGGAAAAAGTGGGTGGGCTCCGCCTCCACCGTGCAGTCCGCGGCGCCCTGGAACCCCGGCAGGATCGTCAACTGGGAGTCCTGCATCCTGAAGGTGGTCTCCAGATACCCCGGCACCCTGACGTGTACCGTCCCGGCAACCCCCCGGCTGGCGCTGGGGTTTACGAACTGGTTGAACTTGGCGGTGACCAGCGGCCACAACATCGGCAGGTGCTCCGGCTGGACCGGGAAGTCGTGGTTCAACGCCGAGGAGATGGCGCAGCCGTGCATCAGGTTGTGGATCAAAAAGTAGGACGAGAGCGTGCCGCGCGGCATCTTGCCCAGCGGGGTGCTGACCTCCTGGTCCGGGTCACCGTTCTTAACCGCCCCGATGAAGTTGTCCACCGCGGTCCGCAGGTGCTGGGCCAGGGCGGTGCCGTCGCGCTCGGGAAACCCGATGAGTGACACCTCGTTCTCCTCCGCCAGACCCGCTTGGGTTCCGTCCGAGTACGGGTACTCCAGGCCCATGGCGAACATGCTGAATCCGATGTTGGCGAAGGCGATGTGGGCCCCCTGCTCGCCGACGTTCCACTCCGAGCGGGGAACCGGGATGGCGGTGTCGGCCAACCCGTCGAGCATGTCGGCAACCTTGAGCACGACCTCCCGCGCCGCCTCTGAGTTTTGGGCAACCTGCTCGGGAGTAGGGTTGGCGCCTACCTCGGTGGTGTTCGTTGAACCTGGGAAACCATTCGACACGAATTCCTCCTTGAAGTTCCGGGGTCGAGCGCCTGCGTCATAGCAATGTGGACGGTCAGAACATGGTGTACCTTCTAATTTAGAATGTCAAGCTCAAGCGAGATCAACGCGACTGCCGCCTCCCTGTTGGGGTTCTTGAGCGACGCGTCGATGACCGGCTGGGAGCTCGACGCCGCGGTTGAGGGGTCCATCGCCAACTTCTGGAACGTGACCCGCAGCCAGGTCTACCGGGAGCTGCGGACCCTGGCCGACCTGGGTTACGTCGAAGCCGGCGATGCCGGTCCCCGGGACCGCCGCCCCTACTCGATCACCGAAGCCGGGCGCCAGGCGTTCGCCGAATGGATCGTGCAGAACCCGGGCTCGCCCATCGTGAGAATGCCGCTGCTGCTGACGGTCTTCTTCGGCCGGCACCTGCCGCCGGACCGCCTGGCCGAGATCATCGAAAAGGAGCTGGACGGCGGCGCCGAGGCGCTCCGGCAGTTCGAGGTAATGCAGCAGGCCTACGGGGCCGATCCATTCGTCAGGCAGGTGCTGCAGTTCGGTATCGACTACCAGAAGACCCTGCTCAGCTGGCTGGAGGGGTTGACCGCCGATCCCGCGATCATGCCGGCCGAATCAGAAAAAGCCTCTACCCGGTCCAATCGGGAGGACTAGGAACCCCCAACGCGGGCAATAGTATGCCCGGGCCGGGTGGTCAACTGGAGGATCGGGTGCAAAAGGAGCAGCGCAAAGGCATCGAGTACCTGGCGCGGTTCGGGCTGGCAGGGCGGGGCCTGGTTTACCTGCTGATCGCCTTCGTGGCAATGAGGATTCCATTCGGCAACCCGGCCTCGGCCGACAAGGAGGGGGTCATGGCCTCCATCTCCGCCAAGCCCTGGGGCGTCCCGGCTCTGATCGCCATCGCCGTTGGCTTTGCCGGCTACGCCATCTGGAGGCTGGTCGAGGGCATCGCGGATCCCGAAGGAAAGTCGAGGAAGACCGAGGGCAAGTTCAAGCGGGTGGGGTACCTGTTCCGGGGAGGTCTCTACACGGTGTTTGCCTACAACGCCTTGAAGGTCGCGTTTACCAAACAGAGCCAGGGTTCAACCCAGAAGGCCCAGGAGACCACCGCCGGCGTGTTCAGCCTGCCCGGCGGCAAGTGGTTGGTGCTGGGGTTCGGCCTGGGTGTTATCGCCGCCGGCGCCTACAACGGCTACCGTGCGTTCGCCGGCAAGTACCGCAAGGACTTCAAAGTTCACGAGATGTCGGCCGCTCAGAGGAAGTTTCTCTTTCCCATCGCAGCCGCCGGCCTTTACGCCCGGGCAGTCGTCTTCTGCGTGGTAGGAGCGTTCTTCGTTCATTCCGCAGTTACGATCGATCCCGCCAAGGCAATAGGCCTCGACGGAGCTCTGCAGCGGATCCTGACTTCGCCCGGGGGGTACTGGTGGCTGGAGATAGTTGCTGCCGGACTGGCCGCCTTCGGCATATTCTCCCTGGCTCAGGCCAGGTACCGGTCGGTGATGAACTCATAGAAGTGGGACCCTTGGGTATGAACTGGAGTGCGGCGGCGTGGCTGGCGGGGGTGGCTGTTGCTGTTCTCGGGCTGCATCTGGGCGCTTTGTGGATGGAGCGCCGGGGCTGGATCTACTACAAACACACCCGGGCCGGCACCAGCAGCGCTTCCAATGCCTTCATGCAGGTGCAGGCGATGTTCGAGCCCGGCGCCCAGCACGTGGTCGAAGAGCGCCGGGCGAACCAGGTAAGGGCCGCCGAGGATGCAGACCCCGGCGGACCTTCAAACCGGTTCCCGGGCTCTACTCGCCGGGAGGAGGAGTCTGGGGAATAGGCTCGTCCGGCTTCAGCGAGACGTTGTCTGCGATCATTGCGGTTTCGGACTCCTGGACCGGCAGCTTGCCCTCACCCCGCTTTTGGACCATCTTTTCGGGATCCTTCTTTATGGGAGCAACGGATCCACTGAACGCAGTGGAGGTGTCGATGGGAACGTCGGGAATGGCGTCCGGATCCGGTGACGTGGGCATGTCGATGTCCTTGCTGCTGATTACATCTGCCATTGGCTGT
This sequence comes from Actinomycetes bacterium, assembly GCA_029263035.1. Taxonomy (GTDB): domain Bacteria; phylum Actinomycetota; class CADDZG01; order JAHWKV01; family JAHWKV01; genus JAJCYE01. Next base: position 1,663 of record JAJCYF010000115.1, on the reverse strand, counting down.
CTCCTCCGGTTACGGTTGTTTTCCTCCCGCCACGTATACCCGCTGGATGCAAGGCAAAAACCGCCCGGGCTACAAGATTGGTGCCACGGGAGGGCCGAGTACGCTGGGCGGGTGAGGTTTTGGTGAACGACCCAGACCCGGGGCCGCGCCGATCTGTGCTTGCGCGGTGGGCCGTGATCCTGTCGATCGCCGCCAGCATGGTGCACGGGTTGAATGTGCAGGAACATCTGGCCGAGTGGTGGGGATACGGCTTCTTCTTTCTGTTCGCCGCCGCCGCCCAGTTCGTCTACGGACTGGTTCTCATCGTTCAACCCTGGAACTACGACGAAACCGGCGGCAGGCGCGACGGGGGTCGCTACGCCCGCCACTTCTACCGGGCGGGCATCGCGGTCAACACGTTTTTGATCCTGCTTTACTTGATCACCCGCACCGTCGGAATTCCGTTCCTCGGCCCGTCGGCAGGGCAGACCGAACCGTTCACGCCGGCGGGAGTGGCGACCAAGCTCGTCGAGGCGGCCCTGGTCCTCGTTCTTGCCAGGTTGGTGCTCCGAGATCGCAGGTTCCCGGCCCCGGCGGGGTAGCGGCCGGGAAATACCGGTATCATCGAGCAAGTCCGACGAAAGGGGTAAGTCATCCCTCCCACAGCACCGGCACCACCTTTTAGCTCCACTCGCAGAGCCCCGGCCCTGATGGCTGCCCTCTGCCTCATTGTTCTCTCCGGCTGCAACTACAACTTCGGCATGCCCGAGAGCGTCACCGAGCAGGGCGACGCCGTCGTCGAAACCTGGCGCTTCTTCTCCCTGGCGGCCGCCGGGGTGGGCATCCTGGTCTGGGGCCTGATCCTATGGTCGGTGGTTCGCTACCGGCGCCGCAGCGACGAGTTGCCCAAACAGACTCTGTACAACATTCCGATGGAGATCCTTTACACCACGATCCCGCTGATGCTGGTGGCGGTGCTGTTCACGGTGAGCATCCGGGGGACCCAGGTGGCCAACGCCCGGTCGGAGAATCCCGACCTGACCATCGACGTAACCGGCTTCCAGTGGCAGTGGCGGTTTGACTACCGGGACATGGATGCTGAGGTGGTCGGCCAGACCGACACCCCGGCCGAGATGGTGGTGCCGGTGGGAGCCACGGTCCGCATCAACCTGACCTCCACCGACGTCATCCACGGCTTCTGGCTCCCCGAGTTCATGATCAAAAAGGATGCAATCCCTCACCGGGTGAACGAGTTCGATATGACCGTCACCGCCGCCGGCACCTTCGACAGCGGACGCTGCGTTGAGTACTGCGGGCTGAACCACGATGACATGATCTTCACCGTGCGGGCGGTCTCCCAGGCCGAGTTCGACGCTTGGGCCGGACAGATGTCCACCGCAGCCGCTGAGCCGGAGGACCGCCCATGACCCTGACCGAAGAACGCGTCGAGCAGAACGATCGGCCGCCGGCACCCCACGGCGGAATGTTGGACTGGCTGACCACCACCGACCACAAGAAGGTGGGCATCCTCTACATGGTCACGGCGTTCGGCTTCTTTATGCTGGGCGGGCTGCTGGCCATGCTTATCCGGGCCGAGCTGTTCGAGCCGGGCCAGCAGGTGGTGAGCCAGGGCGGGTTCAACCAGCTGTTCACCATGCACGGCAGCATCATGATGTTCCTGTTC
>JAJCYF010000114.1 GCA_029263035.1 Actinomycetes bacterium | reverse complement strand
CTCACCGGCGGGGTGATGCTGCTGCTGCTGGGCGGGCTGCTGCTCACCGGACTCTGGGGAAGCTTCATCGCCTGGCTACGAGGACCGATCGGCGCCTACACTCTCCCACTCTGACGTAGACGCAGAGCCGGCCAAGGTATGCAACCTCGCCTTTCAGATGCAGACGGCAAGAGCCAAGTCGCCGTGGTACGCCTACTCGACACTGGCGAACGTGCCGGTCGCGGTCAGATCAGAGCCTCGCCCGTGGCCGTCGCGGCCAACGCTGCAGATAATTCCGTCGCCTCTGTGTGCCGCCCATTCATACCATGGTCGGATAGGCGGAGGTTCCCATCGGCATCTCTGCGTGGGCACAGCGAAGCGATGGCGCTTCAGACCGCTACGAGCAGGCCGATGACGTACATGACCAGCACCCCGGTGGCGAATCCAGCGAGCACCGGAGCGTCCATCGCGGCGCACCAGCGGGACGATCTGCCCGACGTTCTGGATGATCGCGCCGACGCCGACACCAAGCAGGACGGCGGCCTGGCCCGGGCCCGTCGCGGTCGCGCCCGCGGGCAACGGCGGACAATGCCAGGAACGCGAGCGCGGCGCCGACCACCACCAGCGCCCGCCGCCGAACGCGCCGCCGAGCTCGAAGCCGTCCAGGGCCGCGTCGACGGCCAGAACCTGAGCAGGCCCACGGTGACCGCCCGCAGCAGCCGGGCCAGCCACTGACCGGAACGGCGCAGCAGCCGAAGCGTCGCCATGCCGAGCAGGACCGGCACGACCCCGATCAGCATGCCGATCAGCGCCATCCGGGCGACGGATTCGACATCGACCGTCGGGGTGCGCACGGCCACCGGGATCTCGTGCTCGATCACCAATCCGGTTGAGGTCAGAACCGCGACCCGGTAGGGCAGACCGTCCTGCCACGGGTGGTCCAGGCGGACCGTGGCGCCGCCGAGCCTGGGTATCGGGCCGGTGGTGCCCTCGAAGGCCACGAACGCGTCGTTGACGCTGATCTGGGCGATGGTCAGCGGATCGGCGCCCGAGTTGCGCAGTTCCAGCCCGATGACGCTCGGCGCGAGGACGGTCCGCTCCATGTCAGTTCCTCGACAGGTGGCCCGCTACGGGCGGGCAGCACCCCGCCGGCGAACGCCGCGAGGGCCGCCACCGACGGCGACGACACCGAGCACGCCAACGGCGATCGCCCATCTCGGTGCCCGCGTGATGGCTCGTTGCAGCATGAGCGGTCGCGTCTACTCGTACACCTCGAAGAAACCCATCCAGCCGAGCTCGGTGAACTCGGTCTTGTGCGCGTGGAACATGAACCGACCCGGGTGCCGGAAACGCACCTCGCAGATACCGCGTTGGCCCTGTCCCTGCACCACGGTGTCGGTGAAGTCGACCAGCTCCAGCCGGGTGCCCGTGTGGAAGTAGTCGACAGGCTACGGCGGCTACGCCGCCCGACTGGCGGCCCACCTCGTCGAACGCGCTGAGCTGGTGATCGAACTCGACCGACCCACCCGATTGCATAGCAGGGCGCAACGTGCGGTGTCGGGTCGGGCGTTGGCGCCTGGAAGCGTCGCCGCGCTGGTCAGGTCCGTTCCGTCCGTTGGCCGTTGGGTTCAGCTCATATTTGGGGTGATGCACAGTGGCGAACCTGCGACGATCAGCACTGTGAGTACGAGCGGGACAAACAGAAATGCACCCAAGAGCGCCAGTTGGATCAGCCGAGCTCGGGCCGGGTAGGACGGAGTCAAAAGCCGCTCAACGCGGTCGGCGACCGCGAGTCCCGCCGCGCCGAGGGCCGGCTCAGCCGCCCCCGTCGCCGAAGGAGGTAGTGCCACCGCGAGCAGCGCGTCGACCACGGTGTGGCGGCCGTGCTGACGAGCGGCCACGTCATCGGCGCACATTTCGGACAGGCGGGCGATTTCGGAGTTGCCCTCAGCGAACAGTTGCGATCCCGGTAAGGCCCGGGCTAGCGCTCTGGTGGATGCGAGCAGGAGGTGGTGATGCCCGTCGAGGTGGGCCCGTTCATGGGTCAGTACCGCGTCCATCTGGGCCTCGGTGAGCGCGGTCAGGGCGGGACGGCTGATCACGATGGTGTTCGGGCGGCCGGGAAGGCAGTACACGCAGCTGGCCGGCGCGTCCACGATCAGAGCGCCGCCGGGGCCCCGTGCGCCACCTCGGGCGGCTAGGTGCGCGGCCTCGGTGTGTTCCCGCGTATGCCGACGGCCCCGCTGCAGAGCGGCGACCGCGCGCAGCGCGAGGACTCCCATGGCGAGCACGCTCAACGCGGTCAGCAGGGCCAGGCCCACCTGTAGCGCCGGGCCGTATCCGCCGGTGGCCAGAGCCCGCAGCACCGCGAAGCAGCCGGCCAGTAGCCGATCGAATTGGTACCAGTGTCGGTGGAGATCGACCGCCGCCAGCGCTGCCGCGGCAACCCAGGCGCCGAGCACGCTGATCATGGCCGTCCCCCACACGGCGATCCCGAGGCGAGGGTTGGCACCCGAGGCGCTGGCCTGTCTCAGCAGGGGTGGCCCGAGGACCAGCACCACCAAGCTGTAGGCCAGCAGGCAGATCGCGGCGCTCACAGGCCCGAGGCCTCCGGCCGGTTTCGCAGGATCTGCCGCAGCCTGGCCAGCTCGTCCTCACTCATTGCGCCGACGAAATGACTGAGCACGGCTTGCCGGTCGGCATCGGTGCTCATCGCCTCGCGCATCAGCGAGGCGCTGTGTTCGGCGTGGCTGAGCACGGTGTGGTAGCGGTAGGCCTTGCCT
>JAJCYF010000113.1 GCA_029263035.1 Actinomycetes bacterium | reverse complement strand
AGGAGGACCCCGGTGGCGTTGATCAGCGGCCTGAGGCGCCGCCGGCTTTGCAGATCCAGCTCGGCGGTCGCCGCGGCCGCCATCTCCTCGAAGGAGGGGCTTTGTTCGCCCGCCAGGATCGCCTCGGTCGCCCGGGCGATGACCCGCCGGGCGGCGGCGACCCTCAGGGTGGAGGCCCGGTCCTGGGGCAGGGCGCCGCTCAGCCGGTCCACCTGGGGAAGGCGCCGCAGCTGCGTTGCCCTCTCGGTTGCGGTTGGGTTGACCATTCGACAATTCTAGCCACGCCCCGGAGTTGGGTATCCGGCAATAACAAAGGCCTCCCGGGGGGGACGGGAGGCCTTTGAAACTGCGCCCGCCGGGGGGATTCCCCGGCGGGAGTTCGGCTAACCGAGAATGCCGCTGGTGAAGGCGTCCACGATCGAGATGATCGCCGGTCCGATGACGATGATCATCAACGCCGGGAAGATCGTAAGCAGCAGCGGGAACAGCAGCTTCACGGGAAGCTTGGCCGCCACCTCACGGGCCCTCTGCCGGCGCATCAGCCGCATCTCCTTGGCGTGCGTCTGCAGCACCTCAGAGACCGGGCTGCCGATGGTGTCGGCCTGGATCAGGGCCATGGCGAAGGTCGAGAGCTCACTGATCTCGGTCCTTCCCCGCAGCTTCTGCAGGGCCTGACGCCGGCTGGAACCCAGCTGGATCTCCTGGAGAAGCCTCTGGAGCTCCTCACCCAGGGGACCGGGAAGCTTACGAGCGACCAGCTCGATGGCTCCCTCGAGGCCCATCCCGGCCTGCACTGCAATAGCCATCAGGTCGATCGTTTCGGGAAGCATCCGGCGGATCTCGTTCTGACGAGCCTCACCCTTGCGGGCGATCCACAGGTCCGGCAGGAAGAATCCGAAGGCTCCACCCATAACCGCCCACAACACCACCGGTCCGAAGCTTGCGCCCAGAGCCGCCATGGTCAGCGGGACAACGGTTGCACCAACCGCCACCGCTGCAGCCTTGATGGCGAGGAGTCCCTCCACACCACCCGGGCCGAGGCCCGCGAGCTGAGCGTGACGCCGCATCCGGTTCATCTGCCAGGTCGGGGTGACGATACGTCCCATCTTGCGGAAGCTGCCCCATGCGGGACCGAGCAGGCGCTCTGAGAACGGACGCTCGATCTCCTCGTCGTAACCGGGCCCTTCGTTCAGCAGTACCTCACTGGCTGACGTAGCCACCCGGCGTCCAGAGAGAGACTGGCCAACCCCAACGGCGGCGAGCCCGAGTCCCCCGGCGACTGCCGCGACACTCATTGCCAACAACAGGGTTTGCATCTCACACCTCCACTTGGACTAGTTTTTTCATCCACAACGATCCGAGGACCATTCCAATGACCGCTCCGCCCATCATCAGCTGACCGATGGTGGTGCTGAGAAGCGGGTCAAGGTATCCACGCCGGAAGAAGAACAGGAACAGTCCGATTCCGATCGGCATGGCGATGAGGATCTTGCCCGATATACGTGCTTCTGCAGAAAGGGCTCTGACCTCGCCTCGAACCTCAAGGCGTGCCCTCATGAACTCGGCCAGGATCCTCAGGGTGTCGGCGAGCTTGCCGCCGGTCTGATGCTGGATCCTGATTGCCTCAACCGTCCACGAGATGTCCTTGGAGCCGATTCTTTCGGCCATGGCCTCAAGCGACTCGAGTAGCGGCCGGCCGACCCGGGTTTCAACGATCACCCGGCTGAGCTCGGTGGAGAGGGGGGCGTCGCCCTCCTCTGCCGCCAGCTCGAGGGCCAGCAGTAGCGAAGAACCGGAGTCAAGCGATCCGGCGAGAAGCTGCAGTACTGCGGGCAGCTGCCCCTCCAGAGCGATCAGGCGCTTCCGGGCCTTGTTCTTCAGGTACATGATGCCTACGAGCGGGGTGATCAGAGCAAACAACACGCCGATCAGGAACGAGTTCGAGATGGTCGCCGTCAGCAAAGCCACTATTGCGGCCGCCACTGCGACGATTGCAATGAACTCCCCGGCCTTCAGGTTCGATCCGGCCTGGGTGAGGCGGCTCCGCAGGCTTACTGCGGTTGACGTCTTCCCCATAGCCCTCTCGGCGTAGGCCCCTGCCTTCTCCATGAGCTCGGAGAGTGCTTCGGGAGACTTGGTCGGCTGTTCCAGCTCGATCTCAAGAAGCTGGCGGAGCTCCTCCCTCCGGCCGGAGCTGCGCTGGCTGATGCCGAAAACGACCATCAGCAGCCCGGCTCCGACGAATATTGCTGCGAGAAACGTCACGTTCATCCCCTCCTTACGGCGCCGGTCACCGCACGCAGAGACCCCGCAGCAGCGACGTTTTCTTCGCCGGTCGGACGGAAGAGCTTGGGCGGCACGTTGACGCCCGCCTCCTGCAGCTTCTCGACGACCTTGGGCCGGAGCCCGGTGGGGCGCAGGCGTCCCGTGGAGCGGGCCGACTGGGTACCACCCTCGGCGAAGTTGAAGCGGTAGATGTCCTGGAGGGTGATGACGTCGCCCTCCATTCCCTGGACCTCGGAGATGTGGGTAACCCTGCGGCTGCCGTCTCCGAAGCGGTCGATGTGGATGATGATGTCGACTGCCGACGCCACCTGGCTGCGGATCGCCCTCAGCGGCAGGTCGTAGCCGGCCATGAGAACCATGGTCTCCATGCGGGCCAGACCATCGCGAGGCG
>JAJCYF010000112.1 GCA_029263035.1 Actinomycetes bacterium | reverse complement strand
AGTTCCTCCCGTACCTGTTGCTGTAGGTGGAACTCCCAGGACACTCGCTTCTTAGCGTGCCGCGGCGGAATGAAGGGCGTGCAACTGGACCACGACGTGGATGGGCCGGTCAGGATCTTGGCAGCAGTCCCGATCGATGCCACCGCCTCGATCCCCAGGTGCGCCGGGCGAAAGTCTCTAAGGTGTTCGTGAGAGCGCAGTCGGGTCAGCCGGGACAAGGCCCCAATCTCCTTCGGCTCCAGGCCTGCTGGAGCCCAAACCACCAAGTGATCGATCAGGAAGTCGCCGTCCTCGTCGAGCGCCAGATAGTGGGCGTGGCGATGGCCCTGAAGGGGAGTCCCGTCCGAGTCCTTGCCTGCCAGGGTTTCGGAGGGCGGATCGCCCACCATGCTCATGCACGCCCGCCGGAGAACTCCGGTGATGGCAAGCGCGGAATGTAGGGACGGCCGGTCTGCTTCCGCCAGCGCCCAGCGGACGGCGGTGGGCGGATCGCCGATTGGAGTGCTACGGCGGGCCCTCTGTTGCATGCCAATCTGGTCAGCGTCTTCAGTCGCGTAGACTTGCCAGTAAGCCCCTGGTGGGCTGGGCAGGCGTCGCTTGCGCACTTGTTTCGGTAGCGCCAGAAGTTGGCCGAGGTCCAGCGGATGGTCAGGGACCAGGATGCGCGTCAGGTCGGCGGTGGATTCGGGGTCACCGGTTCCCAAGGGGCGGCTGAGTCGGCCTGCGAACACCTCACCATCCTCAGCGAGTCTGGCCTCGCAGACCGACTCCGACCGACCTAGGTAGGGGAGTGCGTTGACAAGCTGGGCCAGCAGACTGCGTTCTGCGGGGCCGAGGTCCACGGGCCAGGTTGCGGCGACGGAAGCCCCACGCGCCATCACGCTGAAGGCATCGATGATCTTGTCCGTGTTGCCCGAATCGGCAGTTCGGTGCTTCTCGTCCGGCATGTAGTGGCGCTTGTGGGCTTCCATCAACTCCGACGGAAGGATGAAATCGGGCGGAACCACGAGCTGTTGCAGCACCGACTCCACCGCGGAGCCATCGAGCTGGGGCAGGCGGTTCTGCCAGACGGAGTAGAGACCGCGCAGGATGCGCCACGGCGAGGGCGGCCACTCCACTGCTCCTTCGTTGACATGCCGGCCCCATGGGGTGGCGTGGTAGAGGCCCCAGGGAAAGCTGAGAACGATCGTGGTCGGCACCGGCCTTAGCCCTTCTTGGCCCTGGTTTTACCGCCGGCCCAGACCACGTCAAGTGGCTTCCCGTCGCCGAGTTGGTCGCGGCACTCGGCGATCAATTCGCCCAGTTCGCTCTCTAGCTCGGAGACTGCCGGGAGAGCCAATCCCGAGCGGTCCGTCAACCGCGGGTCGACGGGAGTCAGATCGCACGCAGTGCGAAGCCGCAGGCCCCGGTCCATGAGCGCTCGGATCTCCCAGCGGGCCAGGGTATCGAGCAGTCTCGAAGCGGAACCACCTAGGCCATAAGCGGCAATCTGAGCGTTGTCGATGACAAAGGAGGCGGTGATGGTGGCTGCGGTGTACTCCACGCGATGGTAGGGGACCGTGCCGTAGCCCTCGGCTGTCCCTCCGGCCTCGCCCATCTTGTGGCGGACCGCGTCACGTTTGACCCCGCCACTGATGGCGCGCTCCACGTCCAACGCCTCGATGAATCCGGTTAGCGCCCGCGGGATCTTCGGCTGGCCGGGCCAAACCGACGCCGACTCTGCAAAGAACACGCCGTGGATCAGGCACAGCGGGTCCAGTCGAAAGACGGCCGCAGCGATCTGGCGGTGGGGAATCGGAGTGTCGTCGCGCAGGCCCAACGTTTCCTTAATGACCGTCTTCATCTCCCGACCATCCACAACCGAGTCCTTGACGAACGCCGACGCCAAGCGGTGCGCCTCGGTCCGGCTGGACGTCAGGTAGCGCCCGTCATCGGCTGCGGTTACCCGGACGTACGGGAGGCCTCGCAGCACCGGCACCTGTTCATCGGCGGCATCGTCCCAGCCAATGGCCTCCAGATGATTGGCCATCGACTGCGCCGACTCCAGAATCAGCGCGTCCCTCCACTCCACCTTGCCGTCCACCGTGACCGGACGGCGGAACTCCGCCGCCCCGATATCCGGGAAGCCGGTGGGCTGGAAACGTGAACCGGCCACCGGGGCCAGTGCGATGTCGAAGAACTGCCGGGCGGGCGTTTCAGTTGCTGAGGGCATTGAGGTCTCCTTCCAGTTCTGCGGGACGGGTCATGGGCTCCAGGAGCCGGGCGATCTCGAAGCTGGAAATAGGGATCAGCATGGCGGCGGCGAGCAGCTTGCCCGTGATCCTGGGCGTGTTGACGAGCGCGCACCGGCCAACCGGCTCCAGGTGGGCCATTCGTAGGCGAAGGACGGCGCGGCGGGATACGTCCTCGACCCGTCCAGCGGCGAGTGCCTGGGGCCAGGAGGATTCGGGCCGTAGTTCGGGAACCTCCGCCTCGCTGCCGATTACCACCGGCCGGCCGTGGAAGAAGGGCATTAGCCGGCTCAACGCGGGTTCACCGACGCCGGGCGCCGGATTGATCGGTGGACTTGGCCACTTGAAGTTTGGCATCCATCGCCAATCGAGCAGCATGAGGCCCGCCAAGAGACGCTCCACGCGGTCGAGGTCCAGTTCGCCTGAAACGAAACGAGCAACGTCCGCCAGCCTGGCCCTGACTGGCTGGAACGTGAAGGCAAGCCGGGAGCGGTCGCCGGAATCCTCGGATCCGGCCGCTGAATCGTCCTCGCTCGGTTCGACCGCCCGCCGGATTAGCGCCCTGGACAGTACGTCGACGATCCTGCCGGAGCTGATCCCCGGGACGACTGCGGGTGACTCTGTCCACGTGAGCCGTCCTTTGACCTTGGACGGACCGATGGGATTAAGCAGCCATCGCAGGCAGCCGCCGTTCTCGTCGTGAGCTGCGGCCAATGCTGCGGCCACCCTCAGCTCGGGCGAGCCGTCATCTAGCTCTTCGAGCCAGCCAGATGCCTTCAAGCCGGTGACGGGGGCAAGCGCGTGGTCATCTCGAAATCGGGAGGACCGGCCTATTGCCGATTCCAGACCTGCCAGCGCGACCAGTACTTCCTCGAGATTCCGCCTGATTTGATTGCCACCGCGGGTCGCCTCGAACAGCGCTGTCCGGGTAAGCGTCAGTGCGCTGCCTACCGTGGCCGGGGGCTTGGAAGCGCGTCGCACCCGATCTAGCCAGGGATCGATGGCGCCGAGCAGGCTTGCCTGTGGTAGCTCGCGCACCGGGAAGAGCCCGGCCGGTACCGCCAGAAGGCTCTGGCCGTTACGTTCGACGAACACGTGGCGGTGAAAGCTGTCGATTCCCCTGTCCACCCCAAGCGAGGAAGCGGCTTTCAAGAAGGCGAGGCCGTCGCCTGCCTGATGCCCCCGCCAGTCGGCCCTGCCCTCCGCCAGCATCCGGCTAAGTTCAGCGGCCCCGGCCGGCCGCTTCCAGATTGGGGCCCAAAACTCTCCCTTACCTGATTCGCCCTGGGCGCTGGTGCCGTATCCGGCTGCGGTTGCGCCCACCATAAAGGGCAGCGCCGCATTTCGGCTTTCAGACGATGAACCGAAACGGCGGGCGGCGGCACTGGCGAAGAGAAGGGCGCCTTCCAGAGTCAAGACGAAGTCCCACGGGTTGACGAGTTCGAGCCCGGTGAGCCCGGGAAAGAATTGCCCTGCAGGCTCTTTGACTAGAGCGCTAGGCCGGCCGTCGAACAGAACTGCATCCAGCCAGCGTGAGGATTCGTTGACTCCTGGTGCCTGCCTGTCGGTCCTGAGGCCGAATATTTCGGCCAGGCGCTTCATATAGTTGACTGACAGTTCCATTCTCCCGAAGACGCCGCCGGACCCCCCGAGCAGCGGCGAGTAGCGCTCGTCGTCGGTGAGCACCACGCAAGCGTCCAGCCAGGTGACGGCTTCATCCGGTAGGTGTCCGCGGCAGAGCCGGAGGACTTGCGGTTTGCCGTTCTTGGACCAGAACTCCTTGCCGTTGGTGTCGCGCCAGCCCAGCCCTTCGGCACTACGAACGATGCCTCGCGCTGCCGCGATCGCGTTCCGGTATGGCTCCAGGCGAGGCTGGGTCGAGTCTTCGATTCTGGACAGGGCTTGCTCGGCGTCGGGACTCTTGCCCGGCACCCGGAACCCGCTTCCCGAGTTCCAGGGCGCTACCAAAGGGGTGGGCCGGTAGTCGTGAAGCAGGAACGTTGTCAGCTCGTCGCTGCTCAGCGAGGTGGAGAGGACGAATACCCCGGACGGCGACCACCTGCCGCGGACCGACCCGTCGACCTGCTCAGAGACCAGCCTGAGTATCCCCAGCGCCTTGAGGTAGGAGCCCACTGGTTCCGGTCTGCAGGCGGTCAGGACGATGTCGTTCAAGGTTGGGATAGTTCCTCTTGTGCGCTGGCCTCCCAATCCGCGAGCCGAACCAGGGCCTCCAGGAAAGCCAGGCGGAAGGGTCCTAGGTCCGGCCGGTCGCGCAATTGCAGCGCCATCCCTGTCCAGGAAGCCGACCCGTCGGTCCCATCACCCAGTTCCGTGACCGCCAGATCCAACCTGGACTCGGGCGTTGTGCCGCTGGGGGTCTGAACTGCAGGAAGAAGTTCGCCGTCGCGGATGCCCAACGCCACCCTCTTGCCCTCTTCGCAAGGCTTTTCTCCCGGCAGTGAGCGGATGCCCACCCGCACCTTGCCGTGGTGAGCGCCTACCAAGTAGACCGCCAACTCACGCTCGTCAAGGTCTTGCAGCATCACCGAGGCGTCTGACAGCAATGCTAGCGCGCTTGCCAGCTCGTGCCGGAAATGGCGCCGACCATGCCTAAAGCGTCCGCTGCCGCCGGACTTGGCCCAGGGTCGTCCAGTTGCTTCCGCCCTGTCGTTCTCTTCCGGAGTAACAACTGTCTTCTCGCAGGAGTGCTGGAAGACAGGGTGGGCTTTGCCGATGTCGTGAAACCGCCCGGCGACGATCGCAGCCTCGATGGCCGCTTGGCTGATGCCGGGCGGCCGGAATCGGGCCGCTTGCAACCGCACTGCCTCCTCTACGTGCTTCAGGTGCTCGATCAGACTGATCCAGGTTCGGCTATTGGTTAGTGGATCGTCTGCAAGGGCTTCGGCCTCCCGGTCTCCCGGAACCATCACGACCGTGGGGACCTCGCTCTTTATGGATGGCTTCCACCCAAATTCAGGACTGTATCCGCCGGTGGCGGCCTGCGTGACAAACACCCGGCCGGGCCGTATGTCCCGGGCGTTTGCTTTCACCCAGCCGCGCTCGTCAAGGTGATCGAAGTGCCAGGCCGGCAGATCCTTGGTGGCCAGGGCTTTGCGAGCCTGGCCTATAGGGACGGCGCAGCGCTCGTGCGGTCCCGGAGCGGCCCGGCGGGGATCGGGCCCGTCGCCGTCGATGTCCCACCAGGCGACATGCACATCCAGGTCGTCGGACTCCCGCAGGAATTGGCCGATGTCGATGTCGTTGCCGGACAGATCGGCAGTGGTGTCGAATAGGTCCAACAGGTCGCGCCTGCGCAATACGGGGTGCGCCACTGGGACCGAATTCACCCGGAGCGCCGAAAGCTGTGCGGCGGTCACGTCCTGGTCTTCCAGCGCCTCGAGGGACTTGATGCAGGCGTCGACGTCCTCCTGCGCGTAGGGTTCAGGTTTGGGTGGACTGGCCCATAGCAGGGTAGCTTGAGTGACCTCGCCTGCGCGGTTGCAGCGCCCGGCCCGCTGGACTATTGAGTGCCACCGAGCCGCCTCGGTAAACATTACGGCGCTAGAGATGTCCACGCCGGCTTCCAGTACCTGCGTCGCGATCACGATCCGCCCCGGACCGTCGGGATCGACATCGGCCAGTGCGCGCGCGGTATGGCGTTTGCGATCCGGGGGCCGGAAGCGGGAGTGGAGGAGCACAGTGTCCACGCCCTTGCCCTCTACCAGCCGGTACAGATCCTGCGCCCTCTCGACCGTATTGAGTATGGCGATAGTGCGCGTGCCCCGACGGTGCGACTCACGGATGCTGTCGGCCAGGTCGCGCAGGTAGGTGCGGTCCTCAGGATGCAGTTGGACCACTCTCTTGGTGGCATCCAGCCGGGTCGCCAGGGACCCGGACCTGTCGTCGTCCGACAGGCCTACGGAAGCGCGGATGGTGGGGAGATCGATCGATCGCATGAGCGCGGGATCCACTGTGGCCGACATCCACATCGAGCGGCTGGGGATCGCACTTCCGAAGCTGCGCCGGAGTCCCTCGATCTGCAGCGAGGTGGGCAGTGCCGGCCCCATCAGCTGGATTTCGTCAAAGACCCACTGGCAGCCAGAGTTAAAGAGGCCGAAAGAGATGGGCCAGGTGAAACGGCTTTCCGCGTATCCGCGGTTGAGGGCGCGCGACAGGAGCATGTCGAGTGTCCCCACCAGTACCGCGTCCTGGTGGGGGGCATGCAGCCACCGCTTTTCAAGGCGGCTTTCGCCGCCCATCACCATGTGAAGGCCAATCTCGTCTGTCAGGCCCAAGGCGCCCAGCCAGGAGCCGATCTGATCAACGGTCTGCTCGACGAGAACCCGCATCGGCAGTACGTAGACCAGCCAGCGGGGGGTGGACTCCCGGACGGCGGCATCATCATGGAAGCGACGGCGAAAGAGCCAGGGGAGCGTGGCGGCAAGCGTCTTGCCGGATCCGGTGGGGACCTCGAGCAGCTCAGGGAGCCCGTCGGATGCAATCCGACTCTGATAATCATAGGGCGCGAAGCCGGTGGCCCGCCTGACGAGATCATCAAATGTCACCTGCTCGCCCAACTCCCCCCGGCTGAAGTGGTCTGCTGGTGTAGCTGGAAGCATTCCCCGGACCTGGCAAAACTATGATTGTGCGCCGTTCCGACCGCCATCTGCGAATGATCTTACAGGTAGTTTCCGGCACGAACCAGGATTGGGTCGGCTACAAGCACCGGTCATTAGCGGAGAGCGATGTTCGCCGGGAATGCCACCGAATGGAGGCGTCGGTTTGGGTGGCCCCAAGCATCCGGTGAACGTGAAGTTAGCCGGGCCTAGCCGTCTTCTCTATGCCGAAGCGCAGGATCGAATCACTCAGCGAAACCTGATGGCTCAAACCGTTGCCGCCGGCAATGTGAGTGATTGACTGTGCCTGAACCTCGCCGGCGATGAAGTCGGCCCAGGTCTCAATCGCCTCTTGGAGCCCGGCATCATCGGTGCCGTAGGTCACCTCGATCCGGTCACTGATCTCCAGGCCCGAGTCCTTCCGCAGCTGCTGGATGTGCCTGACGACGTCCCGGGCCAGACCCTCCTTGCGCAGCTCGTCGGTCAGTCTGGTGTCCAGGGCGATCTGGATGCCTCCTGCCGAGCCGACCGCCCAGCCCTCGGCGGTCACCGTATGCACACTGACGTCCTCCGGAGTCACCTCGTAGTCCCCCAGCTTCACCGCAGCGCCCTCACCCAGCTGCTGCGCCACCTCGGGCGGCGCTTCGCGCACCAGAGCCGCCACTGCCTGCACCTGCTTGCCGTACTTGGCCCCCAGCGTGCGGAAGTTCGGCTTCACCGTGTAGCTCGTCAGGTCGCCCAGCGACGGCAGTACCGTCAGAGCCTTCACGTTCAGCTCCTCGGTGATCAGTGCCGGCAGCGCCTCCAGCGCTTCCCGGTCCCTGGGTGACGCCGCCCCCACCCGCAGTTCCGCCAGGGGCTGGCGGACCCGCTGCGCCGCCTGTTCGCGCAGCGACCGGGCGGCGCTGGCCACCTGCTGCACCACCCGCATCTGGTAGCTGAGCTTTTCGTCGATCAGGCTCTCGTCTACCACCGGGTAGTCGCACAGGTGCACACTCTGGGGGTCGCCCTCCAGCCGCAGGTTGGAGTAGATCCGCTCGGTCACAAACGGGACCACCGGGGCCAGCAGCTTGGTCAGCGTGGTCAGCACCTCGTACAGCGTGTGGTAGGCGGCCGCCTTGTCTACCGGGTTGGTCCCCGCCGGGTCCCAGAACCGCTGCCGGTTGCGGCGGATGTACCAGTTGGAGAGCTGGTCGATGAACTCCTCCGCCTTGCGTACGAAGGTGAAGATCAGGTAGTCGCGGAACTGGGTGTTGGCAGAGCGGACCAAAAGCTGCAGGTCGGACAGGATCCAGCGATCGATCTCCGGCCTGTCGGCAACCGGCACGGCGGGCGCCGAGGCGGGGTCGAAGCCGTCCAGGATCGCGTAGTTCACGAAGAACAGGTAGGAGTTCCACAGGGTCCCGAAGACCTTGCGCTCGACCTGCTCGCCGATGCCGAAACCGAAGTTCAGGTTCTGCGTCGGGTTGTGGCGGGAGTAGATCCAGCGCATGACGTCGGCGCTCATCTTGTCGGCCGCCAGGTCGAACTCGATGGAGTTGCCCTTGGAGTAGTGCATCTCCTCGCCCTTTTCGTCCCGCACGCTGGCGTACCCCAGCAGCGTCTTGAACGGCGGGATGTCCTCCATCATCGTGCTCATGGTCAGCAGGGCGTAGAACCAGTTGCGGAACTGGCCGGGGAAGCTCTCGGTGACGAAGTCGGCGGGGACCCACTCGGCCCAGTGGTCGCGGTCGGTGTTGTAGCCGACGGTCGAGTAGGGCACGATGCCGGCGTCCAGCCACGGGTTGCCCACGTCCAGGATGCGGGAGGCGGTCCCGTCGCACTTCTCGCAGCGGATCTTCACCCTGTCGACGTGGGGGCGGTGCGGAGTGTTCGGGTTGTCGGGGTCGCCCTCGAACTGCTCCCAGCCCTCGATCGCCCGGTCCCTCAGCTCCTCCCGGCCGCCGATGACGTCGAACCAGCCGCAGCCGCGGTCGTCGCAGGTGAAGATGGGCAGCGCCAGCCCCCAGTAGCGCTTCTTGGAGATCATCCAGTCGCCCATGTTGCCGAGCCAGTCCAGCTCCAGGTCCTCGCCGTACTCGGGGATCCAGCGGGCCTTGCGGACGTTGGCCTTGATCTCGTCCCGCCACCCCATGTTGATGTACCACTCGTCCACCGCCCGGAACAGCAGCGCGGTGCCGCACCGCCAGCAGTGGGGGTAGTCGTGCTGGTAGCGCTCCTTCTTGAAGAGCACGCCCTTGGTCTTGAGGCCGGCGATCACGTCGTCCGCCACGTCGGATGCCTTGCGGCCGGTCAGGGGGCCGAAGCCGTCGAAGTAGATGCCCGACTCGTCGATGGGCACGACGATGGGCAGCCCCTCCTTCTTCCCGAGGTCGAAGTCCTCCTTACCGCAGCCGGGGGCGATGTGGACGATGCCGGTGCCCTCGGTGTCGGCGACCTCGTCCCAGGCGATCACCCGGTGGGCCTCCACCGCCTTGCCGGCGGCGGGAATCTCGTCGAAAGGACCGCGATACTGCCGGCCGACCAACTCCGACCCGGGCACCTCGGAAACGATCTCTGCGTCCTTGCCCAGCTTGGCGACGCTGCCCTTTGACACCCACACCAGGTCGTTGCCCACCTTCACCTTGGCGTAGGTGAGTTCCGGGTTGACCGCGGCGGCCACGTTGGCCGGCAGCGTCCAGGGCGTGGTGGTCCAGATCAAAAGAGACTCGGCCGGCCAGTCGCGCAGCGGGAACTTCACGTAGACGGCGGTGTCGGTGACCACCTTGTAGCCCTCTTTGCGCTCCTGCTCGGAGATGCCGGTGCCGCACCGGGGGCACCAGGGCATGGCGTCGAGGTCCTTGTAGATCAGGCCCCGCTCGTGGCAGCGCTTCAGGAAGCTCCAGATCGTGTAGTTGTTCTCGTCGGACATCGTGAAGTACGAGTTGGGCCAGTCGCTCCACATGCCCAGACGGATCGATTGGCGGGTCTGGATCGCCGAGTACTTCCACACCCGCTCCTTGCAGCGCTGGATGAACTCCTCGATGCCGTACTCCTCGATGTCCCGCTTGGACTTGAAGCCGAGGTCACGCTCGACCTGAACCTCCACCCACAGTCCCTGGCAGTCGAAGCCCTGCTGCCAGCGCAGCTCGTGGCCGGCCATGGCGAAGTAGCGCTGGAAGGCGTCCTTGTAGGTCCGTCCCCAGGCGTGGTGGACCCCCATGAAGCCGTTGGCCGTGATCGGGCCGTCCAGGAAGGACCACCTGGGCTTGCCTTCGTTCTTGGCGCGCAGCTTGTCGAAGGCCTGGGAACTTTCCCAGAACTCCAGAACCTCGTGCTCCCCGGCGACCAGGCCGGGGCGGGATGGGACCTGTTTGAACAAGCGAGCTCTTTTCGTTGGGTCAAGGGGCACATCGAGATTACCAACCCCCGGGCTCGATTGGAGGAACTAGGCGGCTCGGACGGTCGGTTTTCTCTCACCCGGGGTTTGAAGAATCAGAGGCGGGGTAGCGTGGAATGGCTTTGACTGCCAGGTTGGGAAGTGTTAATCTCCGCCGCTTCAGGGGTTTCCTCGGATGCGTCCACTTAGCGTACTCCAGCCCCTGATTCGCCCCTCCAAAGACTGGATCGATATGTCCGACGACACTCAAGTTGTGCCCCCTACTCCCGCGCGCCGTGGCAGCAAAGACGGCGACGCATCCGCATCGAACGGAAAGGTTGCCCCCCAGTTCGACGCGAAGACCCTTAAAGAAATCAAGAAGGCCCTTATAGGCCAAAGAGCAGAACTGCTGGACCAATTGCAGACCGAATCCCAGGCCTTCAGCTCCAGTGAGTCGGAGATTGCGTCGGAGGTTCGCTCGGACGAGAACCCGGCCGAGGCCGGTACCGCCACCTTCGAGAGGGAAAAGCATCTGTCGATAGCCAACAACGTCCAGGACCTGCTGGACAAAAGCTCCAAGGCGCTCGACAAGATTGCCCAGGGCTCCTACGGGATCTGCGAGGTCTGCGGCAAGCCCATCTCGCCCGAGCGTCTGAAGGCGCTGCCCCATGCTCTAATGTGCATTGAATGCAAGAAAGCCGAGGAGCGCAGGTAACCGAGCCGCAAAACACGCGGACGACGCTGGCTCTGTTTTCGATAGCTGCGGCGGTCCTGGTGGTCGACCAGGTCTCGAAGGCCTGGGCGGTGGCCGCGCTGGACGGCCGCCGGATCTCGATAATCGGCGAGACGTTCCAACTCCGGCTGGTCTTCAATCCGGGCAGCGCATTCGGGCTATTCCGCGGGTCGACCATGCTCATCGCCCTGGCGAGCGCAGTCATCACCGTTGCCGTGACCGTCTGGGCCCTAAAGGACCCGGCGGTGCCGGCGACCGTGGGGCTGGTGATCGGCGGGGGGTTGGGAAACCTCGTCGACCGCGCGTTCCGGCCTCCCGGTTTCGGCCGCGGCCACGTGGTGGACTTCATCTACCTCTCGTTCTGGCCCACCTTCAACCTTGCCGATGCGGCCATCTGCGCCGGCGTGGGCATGATGCTCCTGGAGGCGCTAAGAGAGGAACGTAAATGAGCACGGTCCTGCAGGTTGACGCCGAGGCGGCCGGCACTCGGCTGGACGTATGGCTGACCGAGGCCGCCGGCAAGGGCCGCACCGAGGTGCAGCGCCTGATCGCCGGTGGCCACGTGAGCGTCGACGGTGCCGCCGCCGCCAAGTCGTACCGGCTGGCCGCCGGGCAGTCGGTGGAGATCAGCGAGCCGGAGAAGGAGTCCGAGACCCTGGACATTCCGGAGGTCCCGGTGCGCTACGAGGACGAACACATGGCGGTTGTCTCCAAGCCGGCCGGGCTGGTGGTCCATCCTGCGGCTGGGAGCAGGGGAGCGACCATGGTCGACGCGCTGCGGCCGGTGATGCCGCTGGCCCCGGCGGCGGGAGAGCATCGCCCCGGCATTGTGCACCGTCTGGACAAGGGGACCTCCGGGCTGCTGCTGGTGGCCAAGACCGACGAGGCGTACCACGGGCTGATAAAAAACATGAAGGCCCGGCGCATCCACCGCACCTATCTGGCGATGGTCCACGGCGAGTTGTCGCTGCCCCGGGGGCGTATCGAGGCTTCGGTGGGGCGTTCGACGAAAAACCCAACCGCGATGGCGGTCCGGCCGGAGGGCAAACCTTCGGTCACCGAGTTCGAGGTGCTGGAGGCGCTCGGCGAGGTCAGCTACCTGCAGGTTGAGCTGCTGACCGGCCGCACCCATCAGATCCGGGTGCACTTTGCGCACATCCACCACCCGGTGGCCGGCGACACCACCTACGGCGGGGGGGCGGAGCACCTGGCGAGAGCACTGGGCCTGACCCGGCCCTTCCTCCACGCCGCCGTACTGCGCTTTGACCACCCGCTGACCGGCGAGGAGCTGAGGGTGGCCGAACCCCTGCCCGCCGATCTGGAACAGGCACTCGAAGCCGCCCGCGGGAGAATGTCTGCAACATGAGTGACGAAGGTGCGGAGGCGGGGGCCGACGCAAAAACCCAGGCGGACCCCCCGGGGACCGAGGGACCCACACCCCGGCAACCGCCGGCCCCGGAGCCGGCTTCCGATGGCATAGGGAGCGGCCCGCTGGCCGAGTTCCTGGTTGCCGTTCGCCGGCGGCCGGCCCTGACGATCTTTCTGTTCGGGCTGATCCTGTTCACCGGGGGGCTGGTAAGCGTCATCGGCAGCCAGATCCGCGGGGCCGGAAACGACCTGCCGGACCAGGCGGGGACCTCCCCGGCTCCGGAGGCTCCCGCCGGGCGTGTCGGGCCGGTGTTCGGCGAACCGGTGGGACCCTACATCGAGCGCAAGAAGTCGACGCTCAACGAACGGGCGCGATCCGATCCCCGGGTTCCCACACTGGCCCTGGTGGTCTTCAAGGAGTACCGGACCGCCGGTCAGGTGGAGGCCTTCCTGAACGCCCGCAGCATGGAGGCGCTGACCGCACAGGTCCGGGTACCGGTTCGCAGCTTCAAACCCCATGAGGTGCCGCTGGAATCCAAGTCGCTGGCCGACGCTTCGGACGACATGCGGGAGCAGCTCAACCGGGAGGTCGAGGCACTTGAGCGGATCGCAGCCGCAACCGAGGACCCGGCCTACCGCACGGTCTACAGCAACGACGTCACGCTCTACCGGGAGGCTCTCGGCAAGCTGACCACGGACCCGGCGACGATCTTCGGCGTGGTGGTCCGGGCGACCCATACCAGTCTGGCCGGGGCTGCCCGGGCGGGCGAGGTCCGCTTCGTGGACCTGCCGGACGACCCGACCGCCACACTGGAGGACACCACGTTCGCCGCCGTCATCCCCGAGGACACCGAGACCGCCTCCTTCGCCGTTCAGTAGGCGTCAAATCCGCCTTACAGTGGAATTACCTGCTGGATCGCCGAATGGAAGGGCTACGTGGCACTCGTATCGATAACTGAGCTGGTCAAGGAGTACCCCCTCGGATCGGCACGGGTGCCGGCTTTGAAGGGGGTTTCTTTCGATATCCAGGCCGGCACGCTGGTCTCGGTAGTCGGCCCCTCCGGCTCGGGCAAGTCGACCCTGCTCCACCTCATGGGCGGTCTGGACAACCCCACCAGCGGGTCGGTGGTCATCGACGGCAGCAACCTGGCGGAGCTGGACGACCAGGATCTGACGATCTTCCGGCGGCGCCGTTTGGGCTTTATCTTCCAATTCTTCAACCTTCTTCCGACCATGAAGGCGTGGGAGAACGTCGCCCTGCCGCGGCTGCTCGACGGCGAAAAGCTGAAGGACGTGCAGCCCCGGGCGGTCGAGCTGCTGGAGAAGGTCGGCCTGGGGGCGCGGGTGGACCACAAACCCTCCCAGCTTTCGGGCGGTGAGATGCAGCGGGTGGCGGTGGCGCGGGCCCTGGTCGCCGACCCCATCCTGGTGCTGGCCGACGAGCCCACCGGCAACCTGGACTCGACCTCCGGCCAGGCGGTCCTGGACCTGCTCCGCGGCATCGTTTCGGAGGAGGGCCGCACGGTGGTGATCGTGACCCACGACGCCAAGGCCGCCTCCCTGGCCGATCAGCAGATCTCGCTGCAGGACGGCGTCCTGGCTCGATGAACCTGTTCAACCTGCTGAACCTTCGCCGGTTCACCGAACACCGGGCGCGCACCGCTCTGTCGATCTCCGGCATTGCCATCGGATCGGCACTGCTGGTCGCCGTGCTCGGGCTGCTCGGATCGTTGACCGGCTCGGTGGAGGGCTTCATCCAGGACCTGGCCGGGTCGGCCGACCTGGAGGTGGCGGCGGTGACCAACGAAGGCCTGGACGAGAGGGTCTTTTTCGACATCGAGCAGACCGAAGGCGTGAGGGCCGCGGTCCCGATGATCCGTTCCCGGGCATTGATCGACCGCCAGCAGGTGATGTTCCTGGGGGTCGATCAGCGGGTCGAGTTGCTGGGAACCGACCTGGCCCAGGACCAGACGGAGACATTCGAACGCCTGGCCAGTGAACCGGGCATTCTCATCGGACGGGGACTGGCCAATCGGAACGGCGCCGAGCGGGGCGACACGGTTGAGGTGTTCTCCACCGGCGGTGAGAAGACGGTAGACGTGGTCGGGGTAATCGAGGGCGAGGCCGGACGGTTCAACGACGGCTTCTTCGCCCTGGCCCCCCTCCCGGCGGCCCAGCAGATTTTGGGTAAGGGGCCCCGGATCGACTCGGTTTTCGTCCTAGCGGAAGAGGGACAGAACCTGGAGGGATTGCGCCGCGAGTTGTCCCGGCAGACCGGCAGCGGCGCCTTCGTCGACTCGCCCTCGGGACGGGTGCGGCAGGCGCAGTCGTCCACCGCCAGCCTGCGGTTCGGGATGTTGATGGGGGTGAGCATCGCGGTAACCGTCGGGGCGTTCCTGGTCTACAACACCATGAGCATGGCGGCGCTGGAGCGCCGGAGGGAGATCGCGACGCTGCGGGCGCTCGGCGGCTCCCGCCGGTTGCTGCTGCGCAACCTGTTGTGGGAGGCCGCCCTGCTGGGACTGATCGGTTCGATTGCCGGCGCGGCCATCGGGGTGGTCCTGTCCGGCATCCTGGTCCGCTCGATCCCCGACTTCTACACCAACGGTCTGGGGGTGGGCGTGGAGATGAACCTGCCCGCCTATGCAATTCCCATGGCTCTGATAGTCGGCGTGGTCTCCGCAGTGGTCGCCGCTGCGATGCCTGCGATGGCCGCGGTCAAGGTCGCCCCGGCGGCGGCGATGCGGCCGGTTGGGGTCCTGGAGGCGCTGGAGGACGTGGACTCCATCTCCCCGATCCCCACGTTTATCGGGACCGCCATCTTCCTCGGTTCGTTTGCCACCGCGGTGTGGGGCCCCGGGTGGGCCGGTTTTCTGGCGATGGGAGGGCTGGTGGTCGGTGCGATCGTTGCCACGTTCGGGCTGACCCACCCGCTGGCCGGAGCCACCGCCCGGTTTGCGGCAAAGTTCGGCGTCGCCGGCCAGCTGGCCGCCTCGGCGGTCCGCCGGGCGCCCCGGCGGGCGTGGGCGACCAGCGTCGCGGTGGTGGCCGGCGTCGGGATGATCGTCACCCAGGCCAGTGCCAGCGCCAACATCAACACCTCGGTCACCGACTCCACCAACTCGCTGGGCCGGATCGACCTCTACGTCTCCGCCGCCTCCGGCGTGGCGCTGGCCACCGATGTGCTGCTGCCGCCCGAATGGGAGACGACTCTGGAGCAGATACCGGGGGTGGCCAGCGTGGGCACCAACACCTTCTCTTTCGTCGCCTACCGGGGCGACCGGGTCCTGATCCAGGGAACCTCCAAGTCCCAGGGAGGCGAGCCGGCGATGGCCGGGATAACCCCCGCACAGCGGGTCCAGGTGCAGGAGGGCAACGCGGCGGTGGTGTCGACCCGCTTCGAGGAGCTGTTCGGCATCGGGCCGGGCGACCAGCTGACCCTGCCCACCCCCTCGGGAGGGCGGGAAGTGCAGGTCATCGCGTCCGTCCCATCATTCACCTGGGAGAGGGGTCTGGTGACCATCGGCCGGCAGAATGTAATCGACTGGTTCGGGCGCACCGGCGTGAGCGACTACCAGCTCACCTACGAACAGGGCGCAGACGCCGGCGCCATCCGGTCTCAGGTCGAGCAGTTCGTGGAGGGATCTCCCGTCCCGGTCTACGTCAGCAGCGGCTCGGAGTACCTTCAGGTGATCGAGGGGACCGTCAGGCAGGTCCGGGCCCTGTTCGACTCGATGGTGGGCGTGGTGGTCGGAGCGGCGATCCTGGCGATCATCAACGCCCTGATCATCTCGGTGATTGAGAGACGGACCGAACTCGGCATCATGAGGGCGCTGGGCACCAGCCGGCGACAGCTCAGAAGCATGGTGGCGGTCGAGGCCGGCGCTCTCGGCGTCGTCGGAGGGGTGGTGGGGGTGGCGTTCGGCTTTCTTGCCCACCGGGCGGCGATCGTGGCCGTCGGGCACCAGGGCGGCATGCCGGTGGAGTACGCCTTTGTCTGGGGGCCGGCATTGATTGCGTTCCCCCTGGGTATTGCGATGGCAGTGGTGGGAAGCCTGGAGCCGGCGCGGCGGGCCGGATCGATAAGTGTGATCGAGGCGATCGGTTATGAGTAGGCAGGTTCGTCTGGTTTCGATGGTGCTGGTGCTCGCCCTGCTCGCGGCCTGCGGCGGAGGCGACGAACCGGCACCGCGAACCACCCCAACGGCGTCCGCGTCGCCCTCGGAGAGCCCGTCCCCGGAGCCGGAGAGCCCTTCCGCGCCGGCCCCTCCATCCCCGGCAGCTCCGCCCGCCCCGGCACCCCCGGCGGCAGCTCCCCGCCCCGCGCCTGCCCCGCCTCCCCCCGCCCCGGCGGCCCCCCAGCCGGCAACCGGACCGGCCCCTCCCGGGCAGTACATATTTGACGAGGCGGGCCAGATCGGGACCCAGGGATGCCTGGTGGCCAACCAGCCGCCCCCCACTCCGACCCGCCTGAACGTCGGGCCGGTGGAGGGAAACCGTCAGACGCTGAACCGGGACCAGACCGGCTCCGGAACCGTCGGCTCGGTATCGAACATCACCTTCGAGTACCGGGAGGACGGCGCATACGTGGCATCGCTCAGGCAGGAGCAGAGGGTCAACGGGCAGGTACTGGCCTTCGATTTCCAGACGCCCAGCCCGCAGCGGTTCATCCCCGCCTTCCCTCAGGTGGGCGACACCGGCGGGTTTTCGCTGACCTCCACCAACGGTCAGGTCAGGGTAGACGCGGCCAGCAGGGTGGAGGCCTTCGAAAACGTGACCCTGGGCGGGGGAGCCTCACTGCGGACCGTCCGCCTGCGTACGACCAGCACCATCGGGGGCACCTCGCCGCAGGGGTCGCTGAACCTGCAGGTCACCCGGACCTCCTGGTACTCGGTCGACAAACATATCGAGGTCAAGGATGTAACCGACACCACCGGCACCGTTGGGCTGTGCCGGGTGAACTTCCACGTAGAATCGCTTGCCAGGTCGGTCTAAAGTGCCTTGTTACCCGGCAAGGCACTAGGAGGACTTTTGCTGCTTCGCAAGCTCGGATTCTTTACCGGCCTGTGGTGGGCCGCCCTCAAGGACCAGGACGAGTGGCTGGAGGAGTGGATCGACCAACGCTCTGCCCGTATTCAACTATTCATCTACCGGACCGGTACCTTCATCGCGGTCGCCGGGCTTCTGGCGTTCTTTTTGGGAATGGGAGGAGAGTCACCGTCCCTGCCGAAGTTTTTTCTGCTCGCCTCCGCCTTCGCCGCGGTCACGCTGTGGATGCGCTCGAAGACCTGGGTGAGCGAGTACCAGGACATTTTCGCGGGTCGCCTGGAGGAGTCCTGAGCACTACACTCAACCTCGGCCTGACCGGCTTCAACCTGGTTGATGCGAACTTGACCCCCCCGCAGCACCGGGGTTAGATTAGTCCCCCAAGTTACACCGCTGTAGTTCACTTCCCCGTGGACCAAGGAGGCTGAACGCCCGCGTGAGCTTTGTACATCTCCATTCGCACTCCGAGTACTCCCTGCTCGACGGCGCCAGCCGAATCAAGGAGATGTTTGCCCGGGCAAAACAGCTCGAGATGCCCGCGGTTGCCCTAACCGACCACGGCGTCATGTACGGGGCGATCCCGTTCTACCTGGCCGGCAAGT
This sequence comes from Actinomycetes bacterium, assembly GCA_029263035.1. Classification (GTDB taxonomy): domain Bacteria; phylum Actinomycetota; class CADDZG01; order JAHWKV01; family JAHWKV01; genus JAJCYE01. The sequence continues at coordinate 3,878 of JAJCYF010000112.1, read as the reverse complement.
CCGCCGGAGTGAAGCCGCTGGTTGGAATGGAGGCTTACGTCGCCCCCAACAGCCGGCTGGACCGCTCCACCCGGGCCGAGGGCTCCTACCACCACCTGACCCTGATCTCATCCAACCTCGCCGGCTACCAGAACCTCGTCAAGCTGAGCTCGCTGGGCTTCATTGAGGGCTACGACCAGCGGACCCGCCGGCCGCGCCTGGACCGGGAGATACTCGCCCGCCATAACGAGGGGTTGATCGTCCTGTCCGGGTGCCTCAGCGGAGAGCTGGCCAAAAACGTGGTCAACGGCCGCCTGCCCGAGGCCATGCAGACCGCCCGGGACTACCGTGAGATCTTCGGCGACCGCTACTTCCTGGAGATCCAGCAGCAGGGAGTGCAGGGCCAGGAGATGTTGAACGTTGAGATCCGCCGGATCGGCAAAGAGCTGGGCATCCCGCTGGTCGCCACCAACGACTCCCACTACACCTGCAAAGAGGACGCCGAGGCGCACGACATCCTGCTGTGCATCCAGACCGGCAAGGAGCTGTCGGACACCAAGCGGATGAAGTTCGACACCGACGAGTTCTACATGAAGTCCCGCGAGGAGATGATGAAGGCCTTCCCGGACTACAACGATGCGGTGGAGAACACCATCGGGGTGGCCGAGATGTGCGACCTGGAAATCGACATGTACAAGATGCTGCTGCCCACCTTCGAGGTTCCACAGGGGCACACCATCCAGTCATACCTGCGGGAGCAGGCGGAGCTCGGCATGCGCCGCCGTTACCAGCCGCTGACCAAGGAGGTCGAGGACCGGCTGAACATGGAGTTGAGGGTCATCGAGGAGATGGGCTTTTCCGCCTACTTCCTGATCGTCTCCGACTTCGTGCAGTGGGCCAAGTCGCAGAAGATCCGGGTGGGACCGGGCCGTGGATCGGTCGGCGGGTCGATCGTCGCCTACTGCCTGGCCATCACCGAGCTGGACCCGATCCGCTGGAAGCTCGGCTTCGAGCGCTTCTTGAACCCGGGCCGCAAGTCCATGCCCGATATCGACATCGACCTGGATGATCGCCGCCGGGGCGAGGTCATCAAGTACGTCTCGCAGAAGTACGGCGAGGACCGGGTGGCCCAGATCATCACGTTCTCCACCATCAAGGCCAAGGCCGCCATCCGGGACGGCGCCCGGGTTCTGGGCATGCCCTACGCGATCGGGGACCGGCTGGCGAAGATGTACCCGCCGCTGATCCTGGGCAAAGAGGCTCCGTTCGATGCCTGCTTTGACAAGAACTACGAGTGGCCCCCGCACACCGGCCACAACGACGCCTTCTCCGCGGCGCAGGAGCTGCGCCAGGCGTACGAGACCGAGGACGTCTCCAAGCAGGTCATCGAGACCGCCCGCAAGCTCGAGGGCCTGCGGCGCCAGCACTCGGTGCACGCCGCCGGCGTGGTGATCGGCCGGGAGCCGCTGACCAACATCTGCCCGGTGCAGCGGACCGACGGCGACATCGTCACCCAGTACGAGATGGGGGCCATCGAGCAGATCGGCCTGCTGAAGATGGATTTTCTGGGCCTTCGAAACCTGACGGTCATCGGCGACACGATCCTGCACATGAAGGACAACCGCGGCGTCGAGGTGGACCCGGACAAGCTGGACCTGTCCGACCCCAAGGCCTACAAGCTGCTCCAGGACGGCAACACGGCCGGGGTATTCCAGATGGAGTCCGGGGGCATGACGCGCCTCTGCCGCCAGCTGCGCCCCGACCGCTTCGAGGAGATTGCCGCGCTCATCGCCCTCTACCGGCCGGGTCCGATGGACGAAATCCCCCGGTACGTGAAGGGCAAGCACGACCCGACCTCGGTCTCGTTCTTCCACCCACTGCTGACCGAGGTGCTGGCCGACACCAACGGGGTCATCGTCTACCAGGAGCAGGTCACCGAGATCCTGCAGGTGGTTGCCGGGTTCAGCCCGCAGGACGCCGACATGATCCGATACGCCATCGGAAAGAAGAAGACCTCCGAGCTGGTCAAGTGGGAGGTCCAGTTCCACACCGGGGCCCAGGCGGCCGGTCTGACCGCCCAGGAGAGCCAGGGGCTGTGGGACCTGATCAAGCCCTTCGCCGGTTACTCGTTCAACCGGGCGCACGCCAACGGCTACGGGCTGGTGGCCTATCAGACGACCTGGCTGAAGGCCAACTACCCGGTGGAGTACCTGGCGGCGCTGCTGACATCGGCCAAAGACCGCAACGACAAGATGCCGATGTACCTGGCGGAGACCCGGACGATGGGGGTCAAGGTCCTCCCGCCGAGCGTCAACGAGTCCGACCTGGACTTCAAGCCCCGGGGCGACGACATCCTGTTTGGCCTATCGGCCATCCGCAACGTGGGCGAGTCGGTCGCCGAGCGGCTGATCGCCGCCCGGGCGAAAGGCGGGCCGTTCTCCAGTTTCGACGACTTCTGCCGGCGGGTTGATCCCAGCTGCCTGAACAAAAAGGTAATCGAGTCCCTGGCCAAGGCCGGCGGGTTCGACTGCCTGGGCGTCAAGCGGGCACCGCTGCTGGACCGGGATCCCAAGAACGGCGGGCTGTGCATGTCCGAGCGGGCGGCGCGGCTGGTGGAGGCGGTCCTGGCGGAGCGCAAGGCGGAGGAGGCCGGGCAGTACTCATTCTTTGCCGGTGAGCCGGAGACGCCGAACTTCTCGGCTCCCGGGGTAACGGTCACCTTCGACGGCATCGGTGACGACATCCCCAACTCCGAGCTGCTGAAGGCCGAGAAGGAGATGTTGGGCTTCTACGTCTCCGAGCACCCCCTGGCGGCGATCGAAGGGGCGTTGCGGACCCAGATCGAGGTGGACATCCCGCAGCTGGCCGATGGTCCGGACGGGGCGATCAAGACGGTCGGAGGCATTCTCTCCCGCATGACTCGAAAGTTCACCAAAAAGGGCGACATCTGGTACGCCGGGGTGCTGGAGGACCTGAAGGCCAACGTCGAGGTGACCTTCTGGCCCAACACGGTCAACGAGACCTCACCCGAGCTGCTGTGCGACGACGCGATAGTGATCATCAAGGGCCGGGTGGAACTGCGGGACGAGGCGGTCAAGCTCATGGTGATGAAGGTTACGAAACCGAATATCACCGGCGCCGCCGAAGTCCTCAGGATCAAGCTGCCGGCAGAGTCATTGACCCAGAAGCGGATCGACGACCTGAAGGCGGTGCTGAGCAGCCATCCGGGCTCTTCGCCGGTTCATCTGCACCTGTCGGGGGGACGCAAAGGCGACACCGTGCTCAAGCTGGGCGGGGGCTTCACGGTGGAGCTTCGAAATGGCCTGTACGGTGAGCTGCAATCGGTCCTGGGTGCCGGGGCGCTGCTCGGCGGCGAAAAAGAGCCTGCGCCGGCGGCCAGGGGCAACGGCTGGCGCAGCTAGTTCCGGCTGAGCTCGCCAGAGTTCATGCTGGCCCGTTCGGGGAAGGCCCATCCAACTCGTCGGTTTGCAGTTTTCGGGCTGTCAGGTCTGGGTCCTGCCTGAGAGCATCGGGGGCAGAAGGTAACCTGGATGTATGGCGTGCTACCGATGCAGCAAGGTGCAAAACGACCCGGCCAAGGGAAAGTCGCCCTGGGCACGGTTCGTGCTGAAGGGCGAACAGGTTCTGCTGTGCCCGGAGTGTCAGGCGGCCGACCCCAACTGGAAGACGGTGGGGGACCGCTGTCCCTACTGCAACAGCCCGAGACTTTCCATGGTCATGGGATCAGTCGTGTGCAAGGGCTGCGGTCGTGACTTTGAGCGAACCCCCTCGTTCTAGCAGCCACGACTTTGTAAACCAGGGCTGCGGGCGCGACTTTGAGCGCACCCCCTCGTTCTAGCAGCCACGACTTTGTAAACCAGGGCTGCGGGCGCGACTTT
>JAJCYF010000111.1 GCA_029263035.1 Actinomycetes bacterium | reverse complement strand
GATCACGATCTCCGGTGAGCCGTCCGAGACGGAAACCGTCGCCCGGCTGTTCGAAGAACTGATCGAGCTGATGAGCCGCGGCCACGTGCTGACCACCGACTCGGTCGGACGCTCCATTGACATGGTCAAGCTCGGCGATGTCCGCCCCTCCCAGGTCCTGACCGACGCCATCCTCACCACCCGAACGCGCTCGATCCGCGCCAAGACCGTGGGTCAGAAGCGCTACATCGACGCGATCAGGCGCAACACCATCACCTTCGGCATCGGCCCGGCGGGCACCGGCAAGACCTACCTGGCGGTTGCGGCAGCGGTCCAGGCCCTGCAGTCCAAGCAGGTGCAGCGGATCATCCTGACCCGGCCGGCGGTCGAGGCCGGCGAGCACCTGGGTTTCCTGCCCGGTGACATCGCCGCCAAGGTCGACCCCTACCTGCGGCCGCTCTACGACGCGCTCTACGAGATGCTCGAGCCCGACGCCTACGCCAAGGCGATGGAGCGCGGGATGATCGAGGTGGCGCCGCTGGCCTTCATGCGGGGCCGGACTCTCAACGACTCCTTCATCATCCTCGACGAGGCCCAGAACACCACCGCCGAGCAGATGAAGATGTTCCTCACCCGGCTGGGATTCGGCTCCCGGGCGGTCGTGACCGGCGACGTCACCCAGATCGATCTTCCCCGGATGCAGACCTCCGGTCTGACGCTGGTGCAGAAGATCCTCAATGAGCTCAACGACGTGGAGTTTTGCTACCTGGACGCCAACGACGTGGTGCGCCACAAGCTGGTCCAGGAGATCGTTGAGGCCTACCGGCTGTTCAACGAAAGCAATCTCCAGGCAGAGCTGGATCTGGAGCAACCGGCGTCGTGAAGTCGGAACCTCCCAGTAGCAGCCCCATCGCCATAACGTTTTCGGACGAGCAGGCGATGGGCGTGGACATAGACCGGATAGTGGCGGTAGCCGCCCGGACCGCCGCCTCCGAGGGGGCAATGGGTGAGATCTCCATCACCCTGGTGAATCCGGAGCGCATGGCCGAGCTCAACTCCGAGCACATGGGCAAGACCGGTCCCACCGACGTGCTGGCGTTTCCCATCGACGGTCCCGCCGACCCGGGTATGGGCGATGACGGGCCGCCGCGGATGATCGGCGACCTGGTGTTGTGTCCCGAGGTGGCGGCCGCCCAGGCGACCCAGGGGCTGCAGGCCGAGCTGGACCTTCTGGTGGCCCACGGGGTGCTTCACCTGCTGGGTTACGACCACGACACCGAAGCCGGCGCCGAGCGGATGCGCTCCCGCGAGTTCGACCTCACCGGCCAGTCGGGAGCCCGGGCGTGAGCGGCACCATGACCCAGCTTCTAATCGCCGGCCTGGCGATCATTCTCGCTTTTGTCACCTCCGCCTGGGTCAACGCGATGACCCGGCTCTCAGTCGCCCGCGCCGAGATCCTGGAGAACGACCACCCGAAAAAGGGTGCGCTGCTCATCAAGATCGCCCAGAACTCATCGACCTTTCTCACCAGCGTCCTGCTGGTCATGCTCCTGCTGAGGGTCACCGCCACGGTCCTGGTTACCGCCACGGTCCTGCGCCAGGGCTGGCCGGTGCCGGAGCTGATCGCAGTGGTGATCATGGGTGTGGTCCTGTTCGAGTTCGCCGAGCTGGCCCCCCGGACCTGGGTTCTGGAGCGTCTGGACAACGTGCTGCTGGCCGCCGCCCGCCCGGTCTACCTGCTGGGGTCGCTGCTGGGCCCGCTGGCCTCGATCCTTATCAAGCTGGGCCGGGTGTTCCTGGTCATGCTGCCCGGAAGGGGGCTGCCCAAGGGCCCGCTGCTGAGTGAAGAGGAGATCAAATCGATCCTGGACGTCGCCCAGTCCGAGGAGGTCATCCAGGCCGACGAGCGGGAGATGATCCACTCGATCCTGGAGTTCACCGACACCGTCGTCCGAGAGGTCATGGTGCCCCGCCCGGACATGGTGTGGGTCGAGGCCACGGCCACCCTGGAGGAGATCCTGGACGTGACGCTGAAGAGCGGGCACTCCCGGATCCCGGTGATCTCCGAGAACATCGACAACGTCATCGGCATCGTCTACCAGAAGGACGTCATCCGCCGGTTGCACAACGGCGGCCGGTCCAAGGCGGTCAAAAAGGCCGCCGACATCAAACGCCAGGCGGTGTTCGTCCCCGAGTCCAAGAAGGTCGCCGAACTGCTGAGGGACATGCAGCAGACCAAGACCCACATGGTGGTGGTGGTCGACGAGTACGGCGGCGTCGCCGGGGTGGCGACGATGGAGGACCTGCTGGAGGAGATCGTCGGCGAGATCAGCGACGAGTACGACCGGGACGAGCCCAACGTCTCGGTGGTGGGGGAGGACGCGATCAGCGTGACCGCCCGCCTGGGTATCGACGAGCTGAGCGAGCTGCTGGACGTGGAACTGCCGAGTGCGGAGTGGGACTCGGTCGGGGGCCTGGTGGGCGGAATGCTGGGCAGGGTGGCCGCGCCGGGCGATACAGTACGGCACGACGGAATCGAGTTCGAGGTCCACAAGATGACCGGCCGGCGCATCTCGCACGTGCTGGTGAGGGGAGCTCCGGTCGCCGCCAGCCCGGCGGTCAAGGACTCGCAATAGGATTGCAGCAACTCAAGGAGGGTTTATGCCGCAGGGGTCAGTGAAGGAGTACCACGTCAACGAGAAGGTGGGCATCATCGCCAGCGACGACGGCGAGACGGAGTGGGAGATCGACCCGATCGCCATCGACACCGGCATGTTCCGCTTCTTTCGCGTCGGCCAGCGGGTCACCTTCGACCTGGTCCGTGAAGGCGGCGTAGAGCGGGCCCGCAACCTGAGAATCGGGATCGCTTAGCTCTTTTTGGGTGCCGGTACCGCCTTTCGCCATCTTTCCTGCTGCCGGTTGAGCCGTTCTTTGTCTTCCAGGGTTCTCGCCTGCTCCAGTTGCTCAAGCACCAAATCGTGTTCATCAAGTGGCACGAGGTTCATGCGAAGATCCATGCCTGCCGCATGGAGTAAGCGAAGGAGCGTCGGCAGCGTAGGCTGTCGCAAATCTCGTTCGTAAGCGGAGATCATTGTGCTCGGTACGCCCGCACTATCGGCAAGCTGTTTTTGACTAAGTCCGGATTTCAGACGAGCCAATCTCAGCAACCCGGCAGCGGTGGAAGGTGGTACAAGAGTTGGTGGCGACATGACACGATTGTATCTGAGCTGAGGGAAGGCAAGTAGTGGGCGACCGCGTTTATCAAGGCATTCGGGACCGCAGGGGGCTCCCCGAGGTCTATGTCATTGAGAATCTCAGGCGCCGGACCCTCAAAGAGCAGCTTTTCCTCTACCGCCCCATAGAGTTCGACTGGGGCTACCCGGGGGAGGATGCCATGAACCTGTCGATTACCCTGCTCGCCGACGCTCTTGAGGGCGGGGACGACCCGCTGGTCGACGAGCTCAAGGACCGCCTTCACGACGAGCTGGTGAGCATGCTCCCGGCCGCCGGCTGGCAGATCAACCAGTGGCAGCTGCTCGACTGGGTCTACGGGCGGAGCCAGCGGATTCCGGTGTATCAGCTCCCGCTGGACGAGCTGGGCGGGGGAGTGGAGCAGAGCGTCAATTAGGCGCCGGAATGCCGGGTATTGCGCCCGCCGCTACCTATAGTTGGACGATGCTCTACAAAGACGAGGCGGTGGTCCTTCGGACCATGCGTTTGGGCGAAGCCGACCGGATTGTCACCCTGGTAGGGCGCGACCACGGCAAGATCCGGGCGGTGGTCAAAGGGGTCCGGCGCACCAAGAGCCGCTACGGCGGCCGGCTGGAGCCGTTCTGTCACGTCTCGCTGGTGATCTGGAAGGGCAAGTCCGACCTGCACACCGTCACCCAGGTCGAGGTGCTGGACCCGTTCCGTGCAGTTAAAGAGGACCTGGACCGGCTGAACCTGGGTTCGGTGATGCTGGAGGCGTGCGACCGGGTGGCCCAGGAGTCCGAAGACTCCGCCCGGGTGCTGGACCTGCTGATCGGATCCCTGAACAAACTTTCTACCGACGGCTCACCGATGGTGCTGGCCGGCTTTTTGCTCCAGCTCTGCGGCATCGCCGGGTTCGCCCCGTCGATGGACCGCTGTGCCGAGTGCTCCCGGCCCGCCTCCTGGTTCTCCCCCGGACAGGGGGGAGCGGTGTGCCCGGGGTGCCGGACCTATGACTCGGAGGAGGTCGGAACCGCAGTTCTGGAGCTGATGAGCGACCTGGCGGTCCCCCTGGACGCCGCCCCCAGGCTTCCCGCCCGGCCCCCGTCGCACCAGGAGATGGCCACCGCCGCCCGCCTGGCCCGCTTCTACACCGAGTACCACCTGGAGCGCCGGCTGAAGTCGGCATCGGCAGCCGAGGCGATGGCCCGCTTTTAGCTCCAGGCCGTTGTCGGAACCTGTTTCGGCAAAACAGGCGCTAATCTGCCGGTATGGCTTCCGAGTTGAAAATCGGGGAGCGGGTGCTTGCCCTGGTCAAGGGCGACATCACCCAGATCCCCGCCGATGTGATCGTCAACGCCGCCAACGAGGGCCTCACCGGCGGCGGGGGAGTCGACGGGGCGATCCACCGCGCCGGGGGCCCGGCAATCATGGGCGACCTTCAACGCCGGTACGGCAAGCGCCGTCAGTGCCCGACCGGCAGTGCGGTGGTCAGCGAGGCGGGGGACCTGCCCGCCAAATGGGTGATCCACGCCGTGGGCCCGCGGTGGCGGGGCGGCAACTTCCTGGAGGCAGACCTGTTGTGGTCCGCCTACCGAAGTGCGTTTCACATGGCCGACCAGCTGGAAGCAAGAACTGTGACCTTCCCGGCCATCTCCACCGGCATCTACGGCTACCCGGCCGACAAGGCGGCGCCGGTGATCCTGAGCGCCCTTAAAGAGGGGCTGGAGGGAGCGGAGTTCGTCGAGAGGGTCACCATTGTGCTGTTCACCGGCGGCCCGCTGGCTATCTTCGAGGAGGCGCTGGAGGCGGGCGTTTAGGTCTTCGCCCCGGACGGTACCGAATTAGAACACGGTCAGGAGATTTGGATATGGCAGACAGAAGGCCGCAGGTGGTGGGCAGCATCGCCCAACCGGACGTCGAGAAGGCGATCGGCTGGCAGCTGGAACAGCTTCCCGGGCAGCGCTACGTCTCGGGCGGTGAGACGGGTGACCGGAAGGACTGGATCGTCTCCTTCATAGAGTCGCTGCGCGGCCACCCCGACCTGGAGATCCAGAAGGAAGGTAAGTGGAGCGGATACGAGGACCTGCTGGTCCACCGGGTCCGTAAAGGTCACAAGCTGTCCGGGTCCACCATGTCGCTCGGTACCCTGGAGCGAACCCGCGAAGAACTCGCGGCGCTGGATCGCGCAACCGCCGGTATGGAGGAACGGCCGGCGCTGCTGGTCGGCATCCCCGACTACATGAACCTGGCGCTGTTCTCCATGGGGAAGGTGGGGCTCGCCAAGCACTCGCGACCCTTCCGCGACATGGTGGTGAACGACATCACCGAAACCTACAAGGAGTTCGGGGACCGGGTGATCTTCCAGCTGGAAGCACCGCTTCATCTGGTGGCCACCGCCAAAGCCGGCCCGCTGGGCCCGGTCGTCGCCGGCATCATGGCCGAGCGCCTGGTCAAGGTGCCCGAGCAGGTTCCGGAGGGAGCCCGGTTCGGGGTTCACCTGTGCCTGGGCGACATGAACCACGAAGCCCTGTCCCCGATGAAAAGCGCTGCGCCGGTGGTGTATCTGTTCAATGAGCTGTCCAGCAGATGGCCGTCCGGCCGGCCCCTGGAGTTCATCCACGCCCCGCTGGCGGGGGGCCGGGAGCCGCTGAGCACGGATCCCCGCTACTACGAGGCGTTCAGGAACCTGTTCCGGGACAGCTCCGCCCGATTCGTCGCAGGCATCGTCCAGGAGGAGCAGGAAGAAGCCGAGCAGCTGGTGGTCCTCAAGCTGATCGAGCAGATGATCGGCCCGGTCGATGTCGCTACCTACTGCGGGCTGGGCCGGCGTTCACCCGAGGCGGCCGATGCCGCGGCGGCAAGAACCCGGCGGTTGATAGAGGCATAAAGCCCCCGCTTTTCCCGGCCCTTCTCACCGGTTTGGGGCTCGATGTGTAGCATGGAAGCGATGAGCACTCCTTCCCTCGACACGATCGTCGACCTTTCCAAGCGCAGAGGCATCGTTTTTCAGTCCGGCGAAATCTACGGCGGGCTGCGTTCCGGCTGGGATTACGGACCCCTCGGCGTGGAGATGAAAGAGAACCTCAAGCGCGCCTGGTGGCGGGCGATGGTCCAGCTGCGCGACGACGTCGTGGGCCTGGATTCCTCCGTGATACTCAACTCCACCGTGTGGGAGGCGTCCGGCCACCTGGAGGTCTTCACCGACCCGCTGGTCGAGTGCGCCAAGTGCAATACCCGGCACCGGGCAGACCAGATCGGCGACAAATGCCCGAACTGCGGCAGCGACGAGCTGGGCGACCCTCGCAACTTCAACCTGATGTTCAAGACCCACATCGGGCCGATCGAGGACGCCAAGAACGTCGTCTGGCTGCGCCCCGAGACCGCTCAGGGCATCTTCGTCAACTTCATGCAGGTCCAGGCGTCGATGCGCAAGAAGCTGCCGTTCGGCATCGCCCAGACCGGCAAGTCGTTCCGCAACGAGATCACTCCCGGCAACTTCATCTTTCGCACCCGCGAGTTCGAGCAGATGGAGATGGAGTACTTCGTCAAGCCGGGGACCGACGCCGAGTACCACCAGCACTGGATCGACGAGCGGTTCCAGTGGTACCTCAACCTCGGCATGCGGGAGGAGAACCTGCGGCTGCGCGAGCACGAGAAGGACGAGCTGAGCCACTACTCAACCCGCACCGTCGACATCGAGTACAAGTACCCGTGGGGCTGGGGGGAGCTCGAGGGCATCGCCAACCGGGGCAACTTCGACCTGACCCAGCACGCCAAGTTCTCCGGCCAGGACCTGTCCTACTTCGACGCCGAGACCCAGGAGCGCTACATCCCCTACGTCATCGAGCCGGCCGCCGGCGCCACCCGGGCGCTTCTGGCGTTCCTCATCGATGCCTACCGGGAGGAGGAGGCCCCCAACGCCAAGGGCGGGGTCGACAAGCGGGTGGTGCTGCGCCTGCACAAGCAGCTGGCGCCGTTCAAGGTGGCGGTCCTGCCCCTCTCCAAGCACGAAAATCTCCGCCCCCTTGCCAAGCAGGTTGCCCAGACCCTTCGCGCCGACTATTCCATCGACTACGATGAAACCGGTTCGATCGGAAAACGCTATCGACGTCACGATGAGATCGGAACCCCCTACGCCGTGACCGTCGACTTCGACTCATTGGAGGACAAAGCCGTGACCATCAGGGATCGTGATTCCATGCAGCAAGAGCGCGTCGTCATCGACGCCCTCTCCGACTGGCTCCGCCCGAGGCTGAGCTGGTGACCCTACAGATGACCGGCAAGGTCGTGGTCGCGGGAACGCCCACCGAAGGTGCCTACATCCGTATCAACGGCCCGTCCGGCGACTTCGTGTGGGAAGCCCGCACCGACGCCGACGGCGAGTACAAGTTCAACCTGCCCGAGGGCACCTGGACCGTGGTGGCGTTCGCCCCCGGCACCGAGAAGAACACCCAGCAGTACACGCTCACGCCCGAGTCCGACCCTCTTAACATCGACCTGAGGCCAGAGTGAGTCCGGACTCCTCAACCGCAGTGCGGTACGTCTACGATTTTGAAGAGGGCGACAGGGACAAAAAGGACCTGTTGGGCGGCAAGGGCGCAAACCTTTCCGAGATGACCAACCTGGGCCTGCCCGTGCCCCCCGGATTCACCGTCACCACCGAGGCCTGCCGGATCTACATGGAGACCGGCGACTTCCCCGATGGCCTGATGGACGAGGTGGCGGAGCACGTCGCCAAGCTGGAGTCCAAGATGGGCAAGAAGCTCGGCGATCCGTCGAACCCCCTGCTGGTCTCCGTGCGCTCCGGCGCCAAGTTCTCCATGCCCGGAATGATGGACACCGTCCTCAACCTGGGCATGAACGACGAGTCCCTCAAGGGCCTGACCGCCCAGTCGGGCAACGAGCGGTTCGCCTACGACGCCTACCGTCGCTTCATCCAGATGTTCGGCAAGATCGTCATGGGCGTGCCCGGCGAGGAGTTCGAGCACGAGATCGAGCGGCTGAAGGAAGAGACCGGGGTCACCGAGGACACCGACCTGGGTGCCGAGGACCTCAAGGAGCTGACCGCCCGCTTCAAGCAGGTCGTCGCCGACACCACCGGCCAGGGATTCCCCGACACCCCGATGGAGCAGCTGAAGCTGGCCATCGAGGCGGTCTTCAAGTCCTGGAGCGGTGAGCGGGCCAAGATCTACCGCCGCCAGAACCGGATCTCCGACTCACTCGGCACCGGCGTGAACATCCAGACCATCGTTTTCGGCAACCTGGGCGAGGACTCCGGTACCGGGGTCGCCTTCACCCGTGACGCCGGGAGCGGAGCCAAGTCCTACCTGGCCGAGTACCTGCCCAACGCTCAGGGCGAGGACGTCGTCTCCGGCGCCCGCACGCCCCTGCACCTGGACGCCCTCAAGGAGTCCGACCGGGCCAGCTACGACAAGCTGACCGGCATCATGGCCCAGCTCGAGGACCACTACCGGGACATGTGCGACATCGAGTTCACGGTCGAAAAGGGCAAGCTGTGGATGCTGCAGACCCGCATCGGCAAGCGGACCGCCGGCGCTGCGGTGAAGATCGCCGTCGACCTGGTCTCCGAGGGCAAGATCTCCGAGCAGGAGGCCGTCCTTCGGGTCGACCCGGCCTCATTGGATCAGCTTCTGCACCCGCAGTTCGACACTACGGCCGACATCGTCATCGTCGCCAAGGGCCTGAACGCCTCACCCGGCGCCGCCGTCGGCAAAGCGGTTTTCGACGCCAAGGAGGCCGTCCGCATGGCCGAGGCCGGCGAAAAGGTCATCCTGGTTCGTCCGATGACCGAGCCGGAGGACGTCGGCGGCATGTACGCCGCGCAGGGGATTCTGACCTCCCGTGGGGGCAAGACCTCCCACGCGGCGGGCGTCGCCCGCGGCGCCGGCAAGCCGTGCGTCTGCGGAGCCGAGTCGCTGAAGATCGACATCGACAAGCGTGAGTTCACCGTCGGGGAGTACCGGGTGGTCGAGGGCGACATCGTCGCCATCAACGGCAACACCGGAGAGATCGCCCTGGGCGAGGTTCCGCTGGTCGAGCCCGAGCTTTCTGCCGACCTGCTGAAGATCCTGGGATGGGCCGACGGCATCCGCCGCCTGAAAGTGCGGGCCAACGCCGACACCCCCGAGGACGCAGCCAAGGGCCGGGAGTTTGGCGCCGAAGGCATCGGCCTGGCAAGGACCGAGCACATGTTCCTGGGCGACCGTTTGCCCGTCGTGCGCCGGATGATCCTGGCGAACACGCCGGACGAGGAGCAGGCGGCTCTGGACGAGCTGCTGGAGCTTCAGCGGGAGGACTTCATCGGCATCTTCTCCGCCATGAGCGGCCTGCCGGTGACCATCCGTCTGCTGGACCCGCCGCTGCATGAGTTCCTGCCGTCTTCCAAGGAGCTTGAGCTGGAGATCCAGGGTCTGGAGATCTACAAGTCGGTGGCGACCAGCGCCTCGAAGCATTTCTCCTGGGAGCACTCCGACATCCCGCTCGACTCGCCGTCGACCATGCAGTCGGTGGAGAAGGAGATTGAGGAGCATCAGGGCCTGCTGGAAAACGTTCTGCGCCTGGAGGAGTCCAACCCCATGCTGGGCATGCGGGGGGTGCGGCTGGGCATCGTGAAGCCGGGCCTGTACGCCATGCAGGTGCGGGCGATCATCGAGGCAGCGGTTCAGGTCAAGGCGGCCGGCAAAGAGCCGGTCATCGAGATCATGATTCCGCTGATTGCAGTCCGTGAAGAGTTCGACATGATCCGCCGGGAAGCGCTGTCCATCATCGACGAGGTGTTCGCCAAATCCGGTCAGAAGATCGACTACATGATCGGAACGATGATCGAGCTGCCCCGGGCGGCTCTGACGGCCGGCGACATCGCCGAGACGGCGGAGTTCTTCTCGTTCGGAACCAACGACCTGACCCAGACCGCTTTCGGCTTCAGCCGGGACGACATCGAGGGCAAGTTCCTGCCGAGATACCTGGAGCGGGGCATCCTGAAGGTGAACCCGTTTGAGTCGATCGACGAGGCCGGCGTGGGCCGCCTGATTGAGATCGCCTGCAAGGAGGGCCGGGAAGTCAGGCCGAACCTGAAGCTGGGCATCTGCGGCGAGCACGGCGGAGACCCGAGCTCGGTGGAGTTCTGTCACAACACGGGCCTGGATTACGTCAGCTGCAGCCCGTTCAGGGTGCCGGTGGCCCGGCTAGCGGCGGCGCAGGCGGTTCTGAAAGAAAGCGACACGGCGGGGTCGGACACGCGGTAACGAGGACGCTTGTATTCAGGCCCAGCCGTCTTCGGGGAGCAGATGGAAGGCGTCTCCGCCGGATAGCGGGCGCACAGCCCGGAAATGACGCTCGTCCAGGGTGGCAATTCGGACCGTTCCGAGCCGGTCGGCAAGCACGACGAGCGATGCATCTGCGAGTCCAAGGGCCATGTCTGCGTAGCGCTCGGCGACTTTCACCGCGGCGCCCATCGCCTGCGGCCACCAATCAACCAGGTAGGCGCCGGCCGCAAGGTCTTTACGAAAGGCACCGAGGGACTGCCGGCCTCCGCGGGCGGCAACCAGGTGGTCGGTCTCGGCAACGATGAGAGGCGTGGTCGCCAGATCCTGCTTCTCCTCCGACATCCACGTGCTTACTGCTGCGTGGTGGGTATCGCCGGAGTTCATGAAAGCCAGAATCACGGACGTGTCGACAACGATCATTGCTCGCCGAAACCGGTAGCCGTAAGTTGTTCATCGACCGTTTCGGAGAGGTTTGCCGGTCCGGAGAAGGCCCCCTGAGCTTTGGGCTTGACGTTAAGCGCATTGCTGGTGGCGGCCTGCAAAGCCAAGCGAATCAGTTCGGCTTTGGTGACGCCCTCAGCAGCGGCGCGCCGGTTTAGTGCTGCGTCGATTTCAGGCTCAATATAGATGCTTGTCTTTTTCATGAGTCAAGGTTACCACCTACCACCTACCACCTGCCACCTCCAACCGTCCTGAAATCAGGATGGCATGAAGCGACTGGGCGCAATGGAGCGGACGTTGTACGCCATGCCGGTGTGGGTGTTTACCGCTTCAAATGCCGAATTCATCGCTTTTTGACAGGCTAAGTGAGTCTGAGTAGCTCGGGAGAGCCAATGGCAAAATCAACGCAATTCCCTAATGCACTTCTTAGGGTTGGGGGATGCCCAGGATCCCGTACGACTATCACAACCTCGGCGCCTCGATCAAGCCAGACGGATTAGATAGACCATTCACTAGGAAGAGTGGCCCCCGGCAAGGGCGGAAGGGTACTTGTCCGGGAGCCACTGTCCCTAGTACGATGCGGTCGGAGGTAGGTAGACCAGCACCGTTTAGGTCTTCCAATGTAGCATCCCTGCGGGGTCTAAATGCGGGCCCAAAGCCTTTTCTCATCGGCTTTTCAGGCAATCCCAATTGTCGGTCCCGGCGGCTAATATCTGTCCGTGACAAGCATCCGCGAAAGCATTGAAGCCAACGAAGCACAGTTCCTCGCGCCCCAGGCTTCCCGGGCGGCCGAGTCCCGGGGGCGGCGCTTTCCGGAGGATCCTCATCCCCTGCGCACCGCCTACCAGCGGGACCGGGACCGCATCCTGCACAGCAAGGCCTTCCGCCGGCTGGCGCACAAGACCCAGGTCTTTCCCGCCCCGCTGGACGACCACTACCGCGTCCGGCTCACCCATACCCTGGAGGTCACCCAGGTCGCCCGTATCATTGCCCGGGCGCTGCGCCTGAACGAGGACCTGGCGGAGGCCATCTGCCTCGGCCACGACCTCGGGCACACCCCGTTCGGGCACCTGGGGGAGAAGGTCCTCTCGGACTTCCTCGGCCGGCCCTTCCGCCACAACGAGCAGTCCCGCCGCCAGGTGGACCATCTGCAGTGGAGAGGGGAGAGCCCCACCAGCAAGCCCGGCGGTCTCAACCTCACCTGGGAGGTCCGGGACGGCATCCTCAACCACACCTGGTCCATGCCTATGCCCGACACGCTGGAGGCCCAAGTCGCCCGCTATGCCGACCGCATTGCCTACCTCAGCCACGACATAGAGGATGCCCTGCGGGCCGGGGTGCTGAAGGTCGGAGATCTACCCGGGGTAACCAACCGGGTGCTGGGCAAGACCACCTCCTCCCGGATCGACGCGATGGTCGGCTCGCTGGTCGCCGCCAGCGCCCGGCTGGATGAGATCCGGGTGACCCCGGAGATCTTCGATGCGATGGCCGTCACCCGCAAGTTCATGTTCGCCCGGGTCTACAACCGGCCGGAGTCGGCCGATGAGCACGCACGCATCGTCGCCCTGCTCCGGGAGCTGGTGGAGCACTACCGTGACCACCCCGAGGACCTGCCGGTCGTCGACTCCAGCCCCGACGACTTCGAGACCCGCCTCATCGACTATGTTTCCGGCATGACCGACCGCTTTGCCCTGCGGGAGTACGAGAGGTTGTGCCGTGGCTAAGGGGATGATCGTCCCCGAGGACCTGCAGGAGCTGAGGGACCGGGCGGACATCACGGAGGTGGTCGGCGGCTACATGAAGCTGCGCAAGGCCGGCCGGGTGTTCAAGGGCCTGTGCTGCTTCCACCAGGAGAAGACCCCGTCCTTCACCGTCGACCCGGCCAAGGGCCTGTACTACTGCCACGGGTGCGGCAAGGGGGGCGACGTCTTCCGCTTCATCCAGGAGGCGGACGGGCTTACCTTCTCCGAGGCCGCCCAGAAGGTGGCGGACCGGGTGGGTCTCAACCTGCGGTTCGAGGGGCCGAGCGAGCCCGCGGGCCTGAGAGCGAGCCTCCTGCTGGCCAACAAGAAGGCGGCGGAGTACTTTGCCGCCACCCTGGCCAAGGGCCCGGAGGCGGAGGCTGCCCGCAAGTACGTCCGGGGGCGGGGGTTCGACGAAAAGGACGCCGACCACTGGAAGCTCGGCTTTGCCCCCCGGGGCCGGGATATCCTCTACCGCCACCTGCTATCCCAGGGTCTGAACTCCCATCAGATCGTAGAGGCCGGCCTGGCGATGGTCACCGACGAGGGCGCCCACCGGGACCGCTTCCGGGGCCGGGTGATCTTCCCGGTGACCAGCCTGACCGGCGAGGTGGTGGGCTTCGGCGCCCGGGCGATGGGCGACGACCAGCCGAAGTACCTCAACACCTCCGAGACACCGCTCTACCAGAAGAGCAAGATCCTGTTCGGGCTGGACAAGGCGAAAGCGGAGATCGTCCGCTCCGGGGTGGCTTTAGTTACCGAGGGTTACACCGATGTGATGGCTCTGCACAAGGTCGGTTTCAGCAATGCCGTCGCCACCTGCGGCACCGCACTGGGGGAGGAGCACTTCGCCCTGCTCAAGCGCTTTTGCGAGAAGGTCGTCCTGGCGTTCGATGCCGACAACGCCGGGTCGGTCGCCTCCGAGCGGGGCTTCGGCATCCACTCCAAGATCGGCCTGGAGGTGCTGGTCGCCCCGCTGCCCCAGGGCAAGGACCCGGCCGATGTTGCCCTGGAAGGGGGCCGGGAGGCGGTGCAGCCGTTGATCGACGGGGCCACCCCGCTCATGCGGTTCGTGCTGGAGAAAGAGATCTCACGCCACAGCCTGGAGTCGGCGGAGGGCAAGTCGAAGGCGGTCCGGGCGGCCGTCGAGCGTCTCAGCTGGGAACCCGACCCGGTCGCCCGAGGCCAGCACGCCCAGTGGGTGGCGGAGCGCATCGGCGTAGGGCACTACCAGGTGGACACTGTGCTGCGCGAGTCGGCCCGGTCCGGCGGCTCGGAGCGCTTCGCCCCCAGCCCCAAGGCGGGCCTCAAGCGCTCACCCGGGCACGTGAAGGTGGAGCGGGAGGCGCTCGGCATCCTTTTGGGCTCCCGGGACCGGCTCCCGCGGGCGATGCAGGTCCTGCGGATCGACCACTTCACCCAGCCCGAGCACCGGGTACTTTTCGGCGCCCTGCAGCAGTTGGCCGGCAACCCGGCGGCCGGCAGCGTGATGGATGGGCTGCCGGACGACGATGCCAGGCGCTTTGCCGCCGAGCTGTCCATGGCCCCCGCCATCACCCAGGACCCCGAGCAGGTGTTCTTAAGGTTAGAAGAGTTTCGGATCGTCAGACAGATATCCGAACTTAAGGCTAAACTCGACCAGTTTGACCCCGAGGGTGAAGCGGATTCCTACGACGAGGTGTTCATGGAATTGATGCGTTTGGATGTCGAACGTCGAAAGTTCGACGACAAATGAGAGGACCCGATGGCGAAAGACGCTGAGATCGACGACGTAAAAGATCTTGTCTCTCGAGGCAAGGAGAAGGGCTGGCTCACCGCCGACGAGATCGCAGATGCTCTAGGCAGTCTGGCTCTCACCGCAGAACAGGTTGACGGTGTTTACGCACTGGTAGTTGAAGAGGGCGTAGAGGTTGTAGAACAAGAACCCGGGGCTCCCGACGAACAGGTCGAGGACTTCCGCCGGGACTCCGAGCTTCTTAAAGCTCCCACCAATGACCCCGTCCGCATGTATCTCAAAGAAATTGGAAAGGTTTCACTGCTCACGGCCGACCAAGAGGTGGACCTGGCAGAGCGTATCGAAGCAGGCCTGTGGGCCGAAGAGATGTTGTGTGACTCCAGCAAGTTCGATCTTGCTCGCATCGAAACCCTGGCCCGGCGATCGTCGCTGGCGGTAGGGGAGGCGGCTCTAACCCAGGACAAAGCCCGGGAGATCTGCCGTCGCATCGAGCGGGACGGCGTGCTGGCGAAACGAAAGCTGGTAGAGGCGAACCTGAGGCTGGTTGTCTCAATCGCCAAGCGGTACGTGGGCCGGGGAATGTTGTTCCTGGATCTGATTCAGGAGGGCAATCTCGGCCTGATGAGGGCGGTCGAGAAGTTCGACCACACCAAGGGCTTCAAGTTCTCCACCTATGCAACCTGGTGGATCCGCCAGGCCATCACCCGGGCTATCGCCGATCAGGCACGCACCATCCGTATCCCGGTCCATATGGTCGAGACCATCAACAAACTGCTGCGCATCCAGCGTCAGCTGATGCAGGACCTCAACCGGGAACCGCTGGCGGAGGAGATCGCCGAGCAGATGGAACTCAGCGCCGACAAGGTGCGGGAGATCATGAAGGTCTCCCAGGAACCGGTGTCGCTGGAGACCCCCAGCGGTGAGGAGGAGGACACCCACCTGGGTGACTTCATTGAAGACTCCGACGCAGTGGTTCCGCTGGACGCGGCATCGTTCATCCTGCTGCAGGAGCAGCTCGAGAGCGTGCTGCACACGCTCAGCCAGCGGGAGAAAAAGGTGATCCAGCTGCGCTTCGGGCTGCACGACGGCACCCCGCGGACGCTGGAGGAGGTAGGCAAGGAGTTCGGGGTTACCCGGGAGCGGATCCGGCAGATCGAGTCGAAGACGCTGTCCAAACTCCGCCACCCCTCGAGGTCGCAGAAGCTGCGGGACTACCTGGAATAAACAGTCGGGGGGGGGGGGGGCCCCCCCCCCCCCCCCCCCACCAACAGGCAGG
>JAJCYF010000110.1 GCA_029263035.1 Actinomycetes bacterium | reverse complement strand
CCGCCCAGGCGCGAGAGCTTGCTCTCGCCGCCGGCCCGCTCGATGAGACCGGCGGCAAGGAACAGCGAGGTCTTCACCACAATGTGGTGAACGATGTAGAGCACGGCACCGGCGACGCCGGCGAGCGTGAACAGGCCGAGTCCGAACACCATGTAACCGATCTGGCTGACGATGTGGAAGGAGAGAATCCGCTTCACGTCGTCCTGGGCGATGGCGCCGAACACCCCAACCGCCATGGTGAGGGCGGCGATGGCCAGGATCACCGTCGATGCTTCCCCCTCGGTGGGGAACAGCAGGGTCTGGGTCCGGATGATCGCGTAGATACCCACCTTGGTCAGCAGCCCGGCGAATACCGCCGTGACCGGGGTGGGGGCGGTCGGGTAGCTGTCGGGCAGCCAGGAGAACAGCGGAAAAAGCGCCGCCTTGATGCCGAAGACCACCAGAAGCAGCAGCGAGAACGCCAGCCGCAGGCCCTCGGGAAGATCCGCCATCTTCCCGGCGAGGTCGGCCATGTTGACGGTCCCGGTGGCGGCGTAGATCAGGGCCACGGCGGTGACGAACAGAACCGAGGCCACCAGGCTGATCACCACGTAGGTCATCCCGGAGCGGATCTGGCGGGCGGTCCCCCCGAGGGTGAGCAGGACGTAGCTGGCGGCCAGCATCATCTCGAAGGCGACGAACAGGTTGAACAGGTCGCCGGTGAGAAACGACGCTGAGATGCCCGCACAGAGCACCAGGTAGACCGGGTGAAACGCAGGCTGGTTCTTCTCCGCCTCCCCCTGGGAGACCGCAAAAACCATGACCGCCAGGACCATGAGCCAGCCGATCACCAGCAGCATTGCGGAGAACAGGTCGGCAACCAGCGTGATGCCCAGCGGCGCCGGCCAGCCCCCCGCCTGGACGCTTTGCGGGCCGTCCGCCTCGACCCCGACCAGGATGGCGATCGAGGCCGCGGTGGCGGCCACAAGCGCGGTCAGACCGACCAGGCGCTGCACCCGGCGGGAGCGGGAGAAGCCCATCGACACCGCTGCCGCCAGCAGGGGAATCAGTATCGGAGCGGGAAGAAGCCACCTCACTGGCCGGCCTCCTCACGTTCGCGCTCGAGCTGCGCCGCCTGTTCGTCGGACAGCTCGTCGTCACGGTAGCCCCGGCGGGCGATGTAGCGGTCTTCCAGGTCATCCTCGACCTCGTCGTCCCGGGTCAGAACCCAGCTCCGGTAGGCCAGCGAGAGCAGGAAGGCGGTAATCCCGAAGGTGATAACGATCGCGGTGAGCGCCAGCGCCTGCGGAAGCGGGTCGGCGGTGACGGCGGGGTCCGGGGTCGCCTCGCCGACCAGCGGCGGAGCGCCGGGGGAACCGCCGGCCAGGAGCAGGACCAGGTTGGCGCCGTGCCCAAGCAGCCCCAGGCCGATGATGATCTGGGTCAGCCGGCGCTGAAGTAAAAGCCAGGTACCGGCGGAGAACAGCCCACCGGCGAGGAGGGCAAGTGCGAGCGTCATGTGGCCGTCTCCTCGATGTGCTCTCCCTGGTCGGCTTCTTCGCCGAGGGCGTCCAGGGCCATCAGCATCAAACCGACCACCACCAGGTAGACCCCGATGTCGAAGGGAAGCGCCGATGTCGCCTTCAGGTGGCCCAGCAGCGGCAGGTCCATCTCGATTTTTCCGCTCTCCAGCACCTGCCCCCCCAAAAACAGGGCAGCGGTGGAGGTCCCGACCGCCAGAAAGAGCCCGGTGCTGAGAAAGGTCCAGGGGTGAAAGCGGCTGGCGGACCGAAGGTCGCTCACGCCGCCGGCAAGGTAGCGCAGCCCGAAGCCGCCGGCGGCCACCAGGCCCCCGATGAACCCTCCGCCCGGGCGGTTGTGGCCGGCAAACAGCAGGAACAGCGACCCGGCCAGAACCGAGTGGAACAACACCCGGGCGCCGACGTCGAGAATCACCGAACGCTGCATCAGGAGTCCTCGCCTTCAGGCCGGCCCACGATGGCATCCCGGGCGGCCCGGGCCAGGCTCACGATGCCTACCGCGGCGACCGCCAGGACCGTGATCTCGCCCACGGTGTCGATGCCGCGAAAGTCCACCAGGATCACGTTGACGACGTTTCGCCCGCCTCCTTCCGGAAGCGCCCTCTCCAGGAATCCGGTTGAAATGGGGTCCTCGGTGCGGGCGGCGCTTGCGACCAGGGCGAACACGGTGACGAACAGGCCGGTTCCCACGGCAAAGGCGCCTCGGACCAGCTGGCCCAGCCGCCAGGGCGAGCGGGCTGCCGACGCCGGAAGCCGCCGGAGCACCAGGACGAATATCGCCACCGACAGGGTCTCGATGAGGACCTGGGTCAGCGCCAGGTCGGGTGCTCCGTGGAGGACGAACAGCAGTGCCATCCCGTAGCCGACCGCCCCCAGAAACAGCACGGCATGGATCCGCTGGGTGACCCGGGCCGCCCCCACCGCCGCTCCGAATACCAGCACCGCAACCACCAGCTGGGTGGCCGAGGATGCAACCGGAGGAAGTTCGGGCAGCTCGGTGTCCCGGACCAGAATGTAGCCGGGCAGCGCCATCAACGTGAAGAGGATGGTGCCGATATAGGCCGGGAGTGACCCGCTCTGGAAGACGGCCACCGTGCGGTCGGCAAGCCGGTTGATGCCCTTCAGGACGTCCAGGTAGCCGGCGTCGGCGCTGGGGAGCCAGGACGGCGTCAGGCTCTGCCCCGCCTCAACCCGCTTCCAGCCCACCACCAGCAGGCCGCCGACCGCCAGCGTCGCCACCGACAACCACAACGCGGTGCCGAACCCGTGCCACAGCGCCAGGTGGACCGGCTCCGCCGATGGGTCCAGGGAGCCGGCCGCAGCGGACACGAAGTCGCTGAGCAGGCCGGGCAGGACACCGAGCAGGATTGAGATCGCAGCCAGCACCACCGCGGGCCCCAGGAACAGCCGCTTGGGCGCCGGTGCAGCGGAGACGGTGTCCTCCCGGGCGCTTGCCGGGGAGACCAGCCCCCGGATCAGCCGGCCGCTGTAGGCGAAGGTGAGCATGGAGCCCACAACAACGCCGGCGAGGATCCACCGGTCGGCTCCACCGGTGCCCCCATGGACCAGCGCTTCGTACGCCGACTCCTTGGCGATGAACCCGAACAAAAGGGGCACCCCCGCCATCGATGCGGCCGCGACCGCGGTGACCGCCATCGTCGGGCGCCACGGGGAGGACATCCCCAGGCGGTCCAGCCGGCGAAAGTCGCGGGTGTGGGCCTGGTGGTCGACGATCCCCACCACCATGAACAGCGAAGCCTTGAAGAACCCGTGGGCGAGGAGCATCACGCAGCCGGCCATGGTGGCCTCCGGCAGGCCGAGCCCCAGCAGGACGATCAAAAACCCGAGCTGGCTGGTGGTGCCGTGGGCGAGGAGGAGCTTCAGGTCGTGCTGGCGCATCGCCCTCAGACCCCCGATCAGCATGGTCGCCAGGCCGGCGGTGATCGCCACCGGCCGCCAGACAGGCGCCTCGGCAAAGGCAGGGGCGAACCGGGCAATCAGATAAACCCCGGCTTTGACCATGGTCGCCGAGTGCAGGTAGGCGGAAACCGGCGTCGGCGCCGCCATCGCCCCCGGCAGCCAGGAGTGAAACGGGACCTGCGCCGACTTGGTTAGAGCCCCGAGCAGGACCAGCACCAGCGCAAAGTTGGTAAGCGTGCCGGCGGGCGGATCCGACAGCAGCGCGGACATCTGGAAGGTTCCGGCCTGACCGCCCAGGATCACGAATCCGCCGAGCATGGCCAGACCGCCGACCCCGGTGATAAAAAGCGCCTGCAGCGCGGCCGCCCGGGCGGCGGGCTTTCGGTCCTCGAAACCGATCAGCAGGTACGAGGTGACCGAAGTCAGCTCCCAGAAAAGGTAGAGCGCCAGCAGGTTGTCGGCAAGAACCAGACCGAGCATCGCCCCGGCGAACGCCACCAGGGTTCCGGCAAACTTGCCGAGGTCGGTCCGGTCGCCGAAGTACGCGTAGGCGTAGACAAAGACCAGGACCCCGATCCCGGCCACCAGGGCGACCATCAGCAGGGCAAATGCGTCCATCCGAAGGTCGATGGAAAGACCCAGGTCGGGGATCCAGGGCAGCGACGATGTCTCGGCGGCTCCCCCGACGACGCCTTCCATGCGGGTAGCCGCCCAGACCACGGTGGCCAGAGGGGCAATTCCGCAGAACAGCAGGGTGGCCCGGCCCCATCGCCGGCCCACGAAGGGGGCCACGGCAGCCAGGAGCATGTGGAGCAGGATGAGAGCGAGCAGCAAGTCCTCCTAGACGCGAAAACGCTTATGCCGACCAGTCTTCCCGGCTCTCCAGGGCCATCCTACCCGTGGAGTCCGCCGGTGACCGGGGCGGGGGCTGGCCAGGTTCCGGCGATCGTCGGCCGACCCACCCGGGCGGCGCCGAAAGCAGACTAATCTTGGCGGGTGGCCGACGATAAATTCCCAAAGGACTGGAGCACCCTTCCCCCGCAAAGTCGCCGGAAAATCCGGTTGAGGGCCGCAATGGGTTGGCCGCTGGAGAGCAGAGAGGCAAAGCTGGCCGCACGGTACGCTCGCTTCCAGCAGTCCCGGGCGCTGATCCGGTTCTTCTGGCTGTGGTTCCCACCTCTGCTCGCGACGGCGCTCTTCGCCGGCCTTTACTCCCATCCGGTCGTACTGGGGGCGGCGGTTGCTCTGGGCATTCAGGCCGTGCTCGCCTACCGCAACCTGAAGAAACTGGCCCGGGTTAAGAGCCGGCCCTGAGTCCACACAGAAGGGCCATCTCCATCCACTTCCAGTAGCAGTCGACGTCCCGGTACCCGATCTGCCGGAGCCAGTCCAGCTGGGTTCCGACATCCAGACAGCGGTTGGAGGCGTCCTCCTGCTCCTTGTCTATGCCCAAGGCCCGGCGCCAGCGGGCGTGAAGCTGAGGCGTGGGCGATGAGACGTGCTCCAGGTTGCAGAACACACCCCCTGGTTGCAGCACATCGAAGATCTCGGCGTAGAGCTGGCGCTTTCGGTCATGTTCCAGGTGGTGGATGGCAAACGAGGAGACCACGGCGTCGAAGGTGCCCAGGTCCGGCAGGGGCCGGGTCAGGTCGTGGGCCACGACGTCCACGCCGCCCTGGTCCCGGAACCGCTCCTTTGCCGCCTTGAGCATCGGTTCGGAGCCGTCCAGGGCGACCCCGCAGGCTCCGGGGCGGACGGACAAAATCAGCGCCAGCAGGCGGCCGTCGCCGGTCCCCAGATCCAGTACCCGGCCGACGTCGTGCGGGATCTGCTCCAGCACGACGGCTTCACCCTCCTTGCGATGGGGGAACCGGTCGGCAATGGACAGGTACCAGGAGGCATGCGCAGGTTCGGACCACTCTTCGATCATCGTCTAAAGAGTGGCATGTACCGAAGAGCGGCGCCCCGGGACCGTGCAGCTTAGTGTTAGCCGCAGTGAAACGGGTCGAGGCCGACGGCCGGTGGGTTGAGTACGAGGAGCAGGGCTCCGGCGAGCCGCTGCTGCTGATCCACGGCACCCTGATCGCCGACGCCCTGGAACCCCTGATGAACCAGACCGCCCTGTCGGGCTACCGGGTGATCCGCTACCGCCGCCGCGGCTACCTGGGCAACCCGATCCCCAAGGGCGCCGGCTGGCTGGATGTGGCCGACCACGCCTCGGACGCCGCCATGCTGCTCGAGCACCTGGAGATCGACCAGGTCCACCTGGCGGGACACGACCTCGGCGGGAACATTGCGCTGCAGCTTGCGCTGGATGCTCCCCGCATCGTCCACTCCCTGGCATTGATGGAACCGATCCTGATGGGAGTGCCCAGCTGGGACTCGTCCCTGGGCGAGCTGGCTCCCGCCATCGACCTCTACCTGACCGGGGATCACGCCGGGACGGTGGAGACCTTCCTGTCGATAGGCTCGGGCGCCGAGGGGGCGGAGATCCTGGAGCGGCAGATGCCGGGTGCCCTGGCCGCGGCTGCGGCCGACTCCCCCGCCTTCTTCGAGGGCGAGATGTTTGCCATCGGCGAGTGGCAGCTGCCCGACGAGGTGGGCTTCGACATCAGCCAGCCGGTCCTATCGGTTTTGAGCGAGCATCCGATCGGCTTCTTCGCCGAAGGAAGGACCTACCTGCACGACCGCCTGTTGCAGGTGGAGAACCTGGATGTCTTCAACACCACCCACCTGCTGCCGGTGGAGAACCCGGAGATGCTCGCCGGCGGCCTGGCGTGGTTCCTGGGGCGGCACCCGATGGGCAGGCCCGCCGATCTTTAGGACCGGGCGCTTCCGCCGCCGGTCCACTCGTCAAGCCGCAACCTCGGTTCACCGTCCGTCAGTTGACGGAGCTGGTCTTTGCACCACCAGGAGTACCTGCCCTCGTGGTCGGCCCGGGCGCTCTCTACGAAGTCGGCCCAGCTCACCCATTTGAGGTCTTCGACCTCTTCGGGGTTCGCCTGGGGATCGGTGATCGCCCGGGCGGCGAACACCGGGCAGAACTCGTTCTCGACCACCCCGTTGAACGCCGGCGCCCGGTAGCGGTAGGCGGGCAGCAGCACCTCCGGCCGGCCTGCGGTCATGCCCAGCTCGTAGTCCAGCCTGCGGGCGATTGCGGCCTCCAGCGACTCGCCGGGCCGGGGGTGTCCGCAGACGCTGTTGGTCCAGACGCCGGGCCACACCTTTTTACCTCGCGCCCGGCGGGTCACCAGCAGGCGGCCCCGGTCGTCGAAGACGTAGCAGGAGAACGCCAGGTGCAGGGGGGTGTCGAGGTGGTGCGACGACATCTTCTCCGCCCGGCCGGTGGGGTTGCCCTGCTCATCGACCAGCACAATCAACTCATCGGCGCCCTGGTTGGGGCTCGGGCTCAAAGCAGGTCCTCGGCCTTGTCCAGGTAGGCCAGGCGCTTGAGCACGGTGGCGTAGATGCCGGAGGCATCCAGGCCGTGGGCCCGCAGAGTCTCTGCCCGGGAGGCGTGCGGCAAGAAGCGTGCCGGCAGGGCAAAGGTGGCGGCCCGGGTGTCGGAGCCCATGGTGGCCAGCGCCTGGGCAATCCGCGAACCCATCGCCCCTATGGTGGTGCTGTCCTCCACGCACAGCACCAATGGGTGCGCATCGGCCAGCTCCAAAAGTTCGGGATCGAGCGGGGTGGTCCACCGGGGGTCGACTACCGAGACTGCAACGCCGGACGACGACAGCTCTTCCGCCGCCTCCAGGCAGGCGCCGGCCAGCGGTCCCACCGGCACCAGCAATACCCGGGCGCCCGGGTCCTCCCGGAGCAGGTCGCAGCGGCCCACCCGCCTAACGGCGGGGATGTCCGGCCCGGCGGCCGATTTCGGGTAGCGGACCACCGTCGGCCCGTCGTTGACCGCAACCGCTTCCCGCAACAGCTCACGCAGCCGTGCCGGGTCCCGGGGGGCGGCGACCCCTATGCCGGGCACCACCGGGAACCACGATGCGTCCCACATGCCGTGGTGACTGGGGCCGTCGGGTCCGGTGACGCCCGCCCGGTCGGTGACGATCGTGACCGGGAGACGGTGAAGGGCAACGTCCATGATCAGCTGGTCCAGCGCCCGGCCGATGAACGCAGCGTAGATTGCGACCACCGGGTGGAGGCCGCCCATCGCCATGCCGGCCGCCGCGGTGACCGCGTGCTGCTCGGCGATCCCCACGTCGAACATCCGGTCGGGAAAGGTTTCGGCGAACTGCCCCAGGCCGGTGGGATTCTGCATGGCTGCGGTGACGCACACCACGTCGGCCCGCTCGGTGCCAATCTTGGTGATCTCGTCGGAGAAGACCGAGGTCCAGGTCGGCGCCGCCTGCTCCGGAGAGCGGCCGGTGGAGTCGATCGTCCCCACGGCGTGAAGGCAGTCGTCCCCGTCGGCCTCGGCGGGCAAGAACCCCTTGCCCTTCTGGGTGACGCAGTGGACCACCACCGGCCGTCCCAGCTCGGCCGCCCGCCGCATGGCGGACTCCAGCGCCGCCACGTCGTGGCCGTCGACCGGACCGATGTAAGCCAGCCCAAGGTCCTCGAACACGTTGCCCGCCGGTTCGCCGGGTAAGGGGTGGCGCAGCCGGGCCAGGTGGTCGGCGAACCCGCCTACGGTCGGCAGGTAGGAGCGGCCGTTGTCGTTGAGAACTATCACCACCGGCCAGTCCGGCGAGGCCCCCAGGTTGTTCATCGCCTCCCAGCACATGCCGCCGGTCATCGCGCCGTCGCCCACGACCGCAACCAGCCGCCGGTCCTTCTGGCCGGTCAGCCGGAAGGCCTTGGCCAGTCCGTCGACGTAGGACAGGGCGGTGGAGGCGTGGGAGTTTTCGATGACATCGTGGGACGACTCGGACGGTGAGGGGTAACCGGACAACCCGCCGGCCTGGCGAAGGGTGTCGAAGTCGTCCCGGCGGCCGGTAAGCATCTTATGGACGTAGGCCTGGTGGCCGGTGTCGAAGACGATCAGGTCCCGGGGCGACTCGAAGACCCGGTGTGCGGCGATGGTCATCTCCACCACTCCCAGGTTGGAGCCCAGGTGGCCCCCGGTGCGGGAAACGGTTTCGATGAGAAAGCTGCGGACCTCGTCGATCAACTGCGGCAGGTCCAGCTCCGGCAGCGCGCGCAGGTCCGCCGGGCAGGAGATCGCCTCAAGCAGCGGCCGGGAATTTGCATCGCTCGGAATCATGTATTCATGGTACTCCCAACCCTTCCCACCTCTTTCCCGCCGCCGGTTTGGCGATCCTTGCGCCGGGTAGGCAAGACCAATGCGAGTTGTTGTTCTGGGCGCCACCGGCAACGTCGGAACCAGCGTGCTCCGCAGCCTTGGGGCCGACGACGCGGTCGAGCGGGTGATCGGGGTGGCCCGGCGCCGGCCTGCCGCCGAGCTGTCCAAGGTGGAGTGGAGGACGGCCGACATCGCCACCGACGACCTGGGCCCCCTTTTTGAAGGCGCCGACGCGGTGGTCCACCTGGCCTGGGCCATCCAGCCGTCCCGCGATCTGGCGGCGCTCACCGCCACCAACGTTACCGGGAGCAGGCGGGTCTTCGAGGCCGTCGAGCGGACCGGCGTTCCATCGCTGGTCTACGCATCGTCGATAGGCGCCTACTCCCCCGGCCCCAAGGATCGGGCGGTAGCCGAGGAGTGGCCGGTCAACGGGATCGGCACCAGCTTCTACTCCCGGCACAAGGCGGAGGTGGAGCGGCTGTTGGATGAGCTCGAGGCGCGTTCGGAGTCGACCCGGGTGGTCCGGCTGCGCAAGGCAATCATCCTGAAAGCCGGCGCCTCCTGCGGGATCCGAAGGTTGTTCATGGGCCCTCTGGTCCCCACCACCTTGATCAAGCCCGGCCGGATCCCCCTCGTCCCCCACCTCAAAGGGGTGCGGACGCAGTTCGTCCACTCGCACGACGTGGGAGAGGCCTACCGGCTTGCCCTGCACGGCGACGTACGCGGGCCGTTCAACATCGCGGCCGATCCGGTGCTGGACTTCAAGCAGATCGCCGGGGTGATGGACGCAGTGGCGGTGCCGGTACCCAAACCCCTTGTCAGGAGGGCGGCCGACCTCAGCTGGCGGATGCGGCTTCAGCCGAGCCCGGTAGGCTGGTTCGACATGGCGGTCCTGTCGCCGGTCATGGATGTCTCCAGGGCACACCGGGAACTGGGTTGGCAGGCCCGCCACTCCTCGGGCGACACCCTGCTGGAGTTTGTCCACGGCCTGAACCGCAACGAGGACCTGCCGACGCCTCCGCTGGCCCGCCAGACCGGCGGCCCGTTTCGGATCCGGGAGTTCCTGACCGGGGTCGGCGCGCGCTGATCAAACCTAAGCCGGGCTCACTCAGTTAGAATCCAAACCATGACTCAATGCTTTGAGCTTG
>JAJCYF010000109.1 GCA_029263035.1 Actinomycetes bacterium | reverse complement strand
CGCCGACGACACCACCCGGGTGGTCTTCACCGACCCGACGCTGACCGATGACCGGGAACGCACGGTGTTCGTCGACCCGTACACCGGCACCGTGCAGGGCAGCCTGGTCACCTGGTTCGACTCCACGCCGCTGGTGACCTGGCTGGACGACCTGCACCGCAACCTGCACCTGGGCGACCTGGGGCGGCACTACTCCGAGCTGGCCGCCAGCTGGCTCGGCGTGCTGGCGGTGTCCGGGCTGGTGCTCTGGCTGACCACCCGGCGCCGCCGGAGACGAGCGCTCCTGGTGCCCAGTACCAGCGGGAACGGCCGGGGGCGGCTGCTGTCCTGGCACGCCGTGGTCGGCACCTGGGCACTGGTGGGGCTGCTGTTCCTGTCGGTCACCGGGCTGACCTGGTCGCGGTTCGCCGGCGACCACTTCACCGCGGCGCTGACCGCGCTGCGGGCCACCGCGCCCGAGCTGGACACCGCGCTGCGGCCGCCGGACGTCGACGACCCCCGCACCGACGCCTCACAGTCCGCCAGGCAGTCGGCGCCGGCCGGCCCGGTGTCCGGCCCGGTGTCGGGCCCTTTGCCCGGCTCGGGCGAGCAGGCCGAACGGGTGGTGGGGATCGCCCGCGCGGCGGGGCTGGACGGCCCGCTGAAGGTGACCGCGCCGACCGGCCCGGCAACAGCCTGGTCGGTCGAGCAGGTGGACGACCTGTGGCCGGTGCGCAAGGACCGCGCGGCCGTCGACCCCGAGGCCGGGGTGGTCACCGCCCGCGCCGACTGGGCCGACCGACCGCTGCTGTCCCAGCTCAGCTCGCTGGGTGTGCTGGCGCACATGGGCATCCTGTTCGGCTGGGTCAGCCAGCTCGCACTGGCGCTGCTGGCCGCCGGGGTGATCTGCCTGATCGTCTGGGGGTACCGGATGTGGTGGCTGCGCCGGCCGACCCGGGTGGCCGGTGGGCGCCCGTTGAGCCCGCCCGCGGCGGTCCGGCGCCCGAGCGTCGGCGCGGTCGTCGCGCTCGGGGCGGTCGCGGTCGCCGCCGGGCTCGCCATGCCGCTACTCGGGGTGTCGCTGCTGGCGTTTTTACTGGTCGACGCGGTTCTGGTGGGTTGGCGCCAGCCGGTCCGGGAGCGGGCGCCTGTGCCGGACCCGGCTCAGGAGCGGGCGCCCGTACCGGACCCGGCCCAGGAGTCGGCGCCGGTCAGTTTCGGTGGATCCGGGCGGTGACATTCATCCCGGGCAGCAGGGTGAGGCCCTGCGGGTCGGTGATGGTGATCCGGACCGGGACCAGCTGGGTCACCCGGTCGAACGCGGCGGTGGTGTTGTCCGGCGGGTCGGCGGCGAACAGCGCGGCGGTGGCGCCCTGAACCTCCCGCACGTACCCGGTGAGCGTGCGGTCGGGATCGGCGTCGAGCACCACGTCCGCCCGGCCACCGACCCGCACGCCGCCGAGGTCGGACTCGTCGACCCGCGCGGTCACGTAGGTCTGCGCAAGGTCGTAGACCACCGCCAGCCGGGTGCCCGCAGTGACGTAGGCACCGTCCACCACGTCGCTGGTCACCACCGTGCCGTCGGCCGGCGCGCGCAGCACCATCCGGGGCCGGGAGGACCCGTCCAGCTGCAGCCGCCCGACGGGTTGGTCCTCCCGGACGGCCGTGCCCAGGGTGGCCCGCCAGTCGCGCAGGGTGCCCGCCGCCGGCGCGACGATCGGCATCTGCTGGCCGTCGACCAGCGCGTTCTCCGTGGTCACGTAGCGGCTGGCGTCGAACGCGTGGTTGGCCACCAGCCCGGCGCCCAGTGCCAGCACGACCAGCGGGACCAGCCGCCGCCGGCGTCGCTGGGCCGGGGTGGGTTCGCCGGTGCGCCGCTTCAGGGTGGTGGCGGCCAGGGTCAGCGCGGCGAGCGCAAGCACCAGCACCACCGTGACGTCCCGGATCAGCTCGGGGGTGACCAGCGACGTGCTGCCCACCTCGGCGAGGCCGTCGATGCTGTAGGTCAGCGGCAGGAAGTCGCTGATCGTCTCCAGCCAGTCGGCCATCTGTTCGCGCGGCACGAACAGCCCGCCCAGGAAGATCTGCGGCATCACCACGACCGGCATGAACTGCACGGCCTGGAACTCGCTGGTGGCGAACGCGCTGACGAACAGGCCGATGCCCAGCCCGAGCAGCGCTCCGGCCACCGCGAGCAGCAGCACCAGCACCGGGCTGCCGGGGGTGGACAGGTCCAACAGCAGGTATGCGGTCGCGCAGGTGACCCCGGCCTGCACCACGCCGGCCACCCCGAACGCCACCCCGTAGCCCAGCAGCAGGTCGAGCTTGGACGCCGGGGTGGTCAGCAGCCGCTCCAGCGTGCCGCCGGTGCGTTCGCGCAGCATCGCCACGCTGGTGATCAGGAACATCAGGGTGAACGGGAAGATCCCGATCAGTGAGAGCGCGATCGCGTCGAAGCGGGGCTGGGAGTCGAACATCTGGTTGATCAATGCCAGTAGCAGGCTCGGTACCACCACCAGCATCGCCACCGTGCGACGGTCACTCCGCAGCTGCAGCAGCACCCGGTGGGCCGTCGCGGCCACGATCCGGGGGTTCAGCATCGGCGGTGTGGCGTGCCGGTCGGTCGCCGCCGCCGCCCGCCGGGCTCCCGCCGCGCGATGGACCGGCGACGTCGGGTCGGGCCGGGTGGGTCGCTTGATCAGCACCTTCGTCATCGGATTGCTCCGGTCATCGGGTCAATCGGGTCACCCGGTTCATCGGTCCCGGATCGGCCGCCCGGGTACTCGGTCGCTCCGGTGTCGGCGGCACCGCTGATCACTCGGAGGAACGCCTCCTCGAGGTCGTCGGTGCCGGTGATCGCGCGCAACGCCGCCGGCGTGTCCTCGGCCACGATCCGGCCCTCGCGCATCAGCAGCAGCTTGTCGCACTGGCCTGCCTCGTCCATCACGTGGCTGGACACCAGCAGGGTCGTGCCGGCGGCGGCCAGCTCGTGGAACCGCGCCCACAGGTCGCGGCGCAGCACCGGGTCCAGGCCGATGGTCGGCTCATCGAGCACGAGCAGCTCGGGGGCGGCCAACAATGCGCAGGCCAGCGACACTCGGGTGCGCTGGCCGCCGGAGAGGGTGCGCACCAGTTGCCCGGCCAGGTCGGTGAGATCCACATCGGCCAGCGCCCGGTCGGCCTCGGCGCGCGAGGTGCCATAGATGGCGGCGAAGTAGCGGACGTTGTCGCGGACCGACAGGTCCGGGTACACCGAGGCGGCCTGGGTGACGTATCCGACCCGGTTGCGCAGCGACGGGGTGCCGGCCGGCTCGCCGAGTACCCGGACCCGGCCCGAGGTGATCGTCTGTACCCCGACGACGCACCGCATCATCGTCGTCTTTCCGCAGCCCGACGGGCCGAGCAGGCCGGTGACCCGACCGGGCGGCGCGGTGAACGTCAGCCCGTGCAGTACCTGCCTGCCGCCCAGCCGGACGAACAGGCTCCCGGCCTCGATCGCCTCGTCCATCGCTCCCCCTCCGGGAACGGACCACGGCTACGGGATGAAACGCCAAAATTGAACGAGTGCTGAATTACGCGCAAGTGGATGCCGGGATCCGTCGTGGCCCATTGTCCGACCAGCGTCAACGCCACCTCGGCGTGCTGCGCGCCGGCCGCCGGCCGTGGTTGCTCGGACAGGTGGTGGCCCGGTGATCGACCGGCCGGCGCCGGGGCGGTGGCCCCAGCCGTGGGCTATGCGGGTCTGCCCTGCGGTGAGCGGGAACTTGATGTGCCGATTTCGGCACATCAACCGAAAGGCACTCGCGGGAGAGCGAGGTGACTCGGGCCAAACCCGTCCCGGCCCACCCCGACCCGGATCCGCTGTCATTGATCTTCAGCGTCACCGAGCATCTCCTACCACTGCCGGCATCCGAACGCCCGCGACCGGTACCCCAGCCTGCCACGCGGCCTACCGGCCTACCGGCCTACCGGCCTGGTCACTCCTCCGCAACAAGATCGGCCAGCACCCGCAACCCGGCATACAGCTCGCCGTACGATGTGCTCAGCGGGGCCAGTCCGATCCGAATGCCGTCCGGAGCGCGGAAGTCCGGCAGCACCCCGCGCCGCCACAACCGGGCGCACATCTCGCGGAAATCGGCCCGGCGCACGGTCAGGTGCCCACCGCGGCGTTCCGGGTCGCGGGGCGATGCGATGCGCACTCCGCACGGCGCGAGCAGTGCATCGGCCAGCTCGACAGCGAACCCGGTGAGCGCCCGGGACTTCGCCCGGACCGCCTCGATGCCGGCCTCGGCCAGCAGATCCAGCCCGCAGCCCAGGGCCACCATGCCCAGCACCGGCGGGGTTCCGCTGACCAGGCCGCGTACCCCCGCGCCGGGCTGGTAGCCGGGCCCCATCTCGAACGGCTCCCGGCTGCCGAACCAGCCCTGCACCGGCTGGCGCCACCGGTCGTGGTGCCGGGCGGCCAGGTAGCCGAACGCCGGCGAGCCCGGGCCACCGCACAGGTACTTGTAGGTGCAGCCCACCGCGGCGTCCACCGCGAGCTCGTCCAGCCGCACCGGCACCGAGCCCACCGAGTGGCTCAGGTCCCACAGCGCGGGCGCCCCGGCCTCGTGCGCGGCGACGGTGATCGCGTCCATCTCGGCCAGCTGGCCGGACCGGTAGGCGACGTGGCTGAACACCACCAGCGCGGTGGCCGGCCCGACCGCGGCGCGCACCTGTGCCGGGGTCACCCCGTCGGCGGGGTCGGTCTCGATCCAGCGCAGCCGCGCGCCGCGCTCGGCCGCGATTCCCTCCAGCACGTACCGGTCGGTGGGGAAGTTGTCGGTGTCCAGCACGATCTCGCGGCGGGCGGGGTCGGCGTCGGTGACGGCGTCCAGCGCGGCCCGGGCCAGCTTGTACAGCAGCACCGTGGTGGAGTCGGCGACGACCACCTGGCCGGCGGCCGCGCCCAGGGCCACCCGCCCGATCCGGTCGCCCAGCTCGGTCGGCCAGTCGATCCAGCCCTCGTCCCAACCGCGGATCAGCCGACCACCCCAGTCCTCGCGCACGAACCAGGCCAGCCGGTCGGCGGCGGCCCGGGGCGGGCGGCCCAGCGAGTTGCCGTCCAGGTAGGCCAGCACGTTCGCGGCCGGCTCGAAGCGGTCCCGGAAACCGGCCAGCGGGTCGGCGGCGTCGAGCTCCCGGGCCCGCGCGGCCCACGGGTCGGCGGCGTCCAGCTCCCGGGCCCGCGCAACCGGCGGGTCGGTCGCCGGACCGGTCGCCGGTTCGGGCTCGTGGGTCACCCGCCGCCGCCGATCCCGGTGCGCACCGCGTACAGCTCGGGGAAGAACTCGTGCTCCAGCGCCGCCCGCAGGAAGGCCGACCCGCTCGACCCGCCGGTGCCCGGTGCCCGCCCGATCGTGCGCTCCACCGTCTTGAGGTGCCGGAAGCGCCAGACTTGCAGGTTGTCCTCCAGGTCGACCAGGCTCTCGCAGATCTCGTAGGCTTCCCAGTGCCGGTCGGTCGAGGCGTAGACCGCGCGCAGCACCGGTACTAGCGCTGCCGTGAACCGGTGGGTCGCGGTCACGTCACGGTCCAGCAGCGGCCGGGGCACCGGGTGGCCGAGCCGGGCGAGATGGCGCAGGAACTCGTCGTACAGCGTCGGCGCGGCGAGCAGTTCGGCGAGCAGGGCCCGCGCGTCCGGGTCGTCGAACAGCGCCAGGAACCCAGCGTCCTTGCGGCCCAGCAGAAACTCCACCGCACGGTACTGGTGGGATTGGAACC
>JAJCYF010000108.1 GCA_029263035.1 Actinomycetes bacterium | reverse complement strand
GATCAAACCCAGGGCGCGCGCGGAGCGGCTCTTGACCAGCCCCTTGGGCCGCCGCTCCAAAGGACTCTCTGGAATGCATTTTTTCGGATCGGCTAGTTTTAGCGCCATACGCAGAATGTTAGGCTAACCAAAGATCGGTTGTAAAGGGCATCTTAGTTGCGGCGCAGATCTGTTTCAGGTCGCAGCGTGCTCGGTTGCCGGACGCTTAGCTACCGCCAGCACCCCTCATTATGGCGGTTCGGAAGGCTACCAATCGGTTGCTAACAGCTATCCCCGAGACGCCGCCGACCCCGTGATTCGAGGAGGTAATCTCCCACCATGACCACGCCGCCCTCGACCGATACCGTGACCCGGGCTCACCCGCTCTCCCGCCTCTGGCGCTACGCCGCCGGGCACCGCCGACGGCTGGTCTGGGCGGCGGTATGCACCACCATCAACAAGTTCGCCGACGTGGGTCCGGAGCTGCTCATCGGCGCGGCGGTCGACGTCATCGTCCAGGGCGCGGACTCGTTCGTCGCAGGCCTGTTCGGGGTGGAGGGCCGGTTCGAGCAGCTGTTGATCATCGCCGCCCTGAACGTGGTGGTCTGGGTGATCGAGTCGGCCTTCGAGTACCTGGCGGAGCTGAGCTGGCGCAACCTGGCGCAGACCATCGAGCACGAAGCCCGGCTGGACGCCTACCGCCACATCCAGGACCTGGAGCTTGCGTGGTTTGAGGACAACTCCAGCGGGGGGCTGCTGGCGGTACTGAACGACGACGTCAACCAGCTGGAAAGGTTCCTGGATTCCGGCGCCGCCACGATCATCGCCACCTTCTGGAACATCGTGCTGGTGGGAGCGGTCTTCGCCCTCACCTCGTGGGAGCTGACCCTGATGGCGTTCCTGCCGATCCCGATCATCGTGGCCGGCTCGATCTGGTACCAGAAGCGGTTGGAACCGTTCTATGCCCGGATCCGGGAGCGGGTCTCCGACCTATCCACCACGCTGGTCAACAACCTGGGCGGCATCACCACCATCAAGGCGTTTACCGCCGAAGCCCGGGAGAACGCCCGGGTGGCGGAGGTTTCCGAGCGGTACCGGCTTGCCAACCGGGATGCGATCAAGCACTCGGCCGCGTTCATCCCGTTGATCCGGATGGCGATCCTGGCCGGCTTCACCTCCACCCTGCTGATCGGCGGCCGGATGGCGCTGGACGGCAGGATCGATGTCGGCATCTATTCGGTCCTGGTCTACATGACCCAGCGGCTGCTCTGGCCGCTGACCGACCTGGGGTACACCCTCGACCTGTACCGCCGGGGCATGGCGTCAACCCGGCGCATCCTGGACCTGCTGGACGTGCGTCCGGCAATGGTGCCGGGGACATCGGTGCTGGAGGCTCCGCAGGGAGAGGTGGTCCTGAACGACGTTCGATTTGGCTACGGCGACGGATCCGACGTGCTCCGTGGGATAGACCTGAGGATCCCCGCCGGGGCGACCCACGGGGTGGTCGGGGCGACCGGCGCGGGCAAGTCGACCCTGGTCCGGCTCCTTCTGCGGTTCTACGACCCCCGGTCGGGAATGGTCCTGATCGACGGGCAGGACGTCCGCAAGCTCTCCTATCCCTCGCTGCGGCAAGCCATCGCCTACGTCAGCCAGGATGTGTTCCTCTTCTCCGGCACGGTCCGCGAGAACATCGCCTACGGGCGGCCGGATGCCACCGACGACCAGGTCGAAGAAGCGGCCCGGCTCGCCGAGGTGCATGATTTCGTCATGGCAATGCCTGCGGGGTACCAGACGGTTGTCGGGGAGCGGGGTCAAAAGCTTTCCGGGGGCCAGCGGCAGCGGATCTCCATCGCCCGCGCGATCCTTCGGGACCCGGCCATCCTGGTGCTGGACGAGGCCACCTCTGCCGTCGACAACGAGACCGAGGCCGCCATCCAGCGGTCGCTGGCCAAGGTCGCCGAGGGGAGAACCGCGGTGGTTATAGCCCACCGGCTCTCCACCGTCCGCCGCGCCGACAAGATCTGGGTCCTGGAATCCGGGCAGGTGGCCGAGTCGGGGACCCACGAGGAGCTGGTCGAGGCCGGCGGCCTTTACGCCGCCCTGTGGAGGGTTCAGACCGGCGACGCGGTGCCGTCGACCCTCCCATGAGCCCCGACGCGCACCTGGTCGCCGAGGGCCTGGTGTTAAATCGGGGCGGGCAGCAGGTGCTCCGGGGGGTGACGGCAACCTTTTGCCGGGGCGAGACCAGCGCGGTGGTCGGCCCCTCCGGATCCGGCAAGTCCAGCCTGCTGCGCTGCCTCAACCGACTGTCGGAGCCCGAAGGCGGGAGGGTGATCCTGGACGGGGTCGACACCCGCCAGATCGCTCCCGAGGAGTTGCGGTGCCGGGTGGGGCTGGTCGGGCAGACCCCGATCGTGTTCGAGGGAGGCGTGAGGGCCAACCTGGCCTACGGCCTGGACGAGCCCGACGAGGGCACCTTTGCCGAGTGCCTGGCCGTGGTCGGCCTGCCTTCGGAGTTTCTGGACCGCCCCTCCGATGCACTGTCGGTCGGCCAGGCACAGCGGGTGTGCATCGCCCGGGCGCTGGTACGAAATCCCGAGATCCTGCTGCTGGATGAGCCGACCTCGGCCCTGGACCGGGATGCGGTTCAAACCATCGAGGAGCTGCTCGAGTCGCTGGAGCAGCGGGGGCTGACCCTGGTGCTGGTCACCCACGACCTGGGCCAGGCGCGTCGGGTGGCCTCCAGTGCCAAGCTGCTGGTGGACGGGCGGCTGGTCCTGGAGGGGTCGATGGATGAGATCGAGAACGCCTGGCCGGGAGACCCGGCTTGAGAGCGGTGCTGCTGGGCCTGGGGCTGGCCGCGGCCGCCCTGGTAGTGGCCCGGATCCAGCGGCTGAAGATCGAGTCCGAGCTGGTAATCGCTGTAGTCCGGGCCGGGGCGCAGCTGGCCATCGTTGCCCTGGTCATCGACAGCGTGTTCGAGCATCTGGGCCTGGCCGCCGTTTTTGTCCTGGTGATGTTCGCCGCTGCATCGGTGACCGCCGCTCGCAGGCTGGCCGGCGTGAGAGGGGCCTACCGGATCGGAGCCCTGTCGGTGGCAGCCGGGAGCGGGGTCGCCCTCGTTGTGCTTTTTGGACTGGGGGGCTACCCGCTGGAGCCGCAGTTTGTGATCCCGATTGGCGGGATCCTGGTCGGCGGGTCGATGACCGCCACCACCCTGGCGGGCCGCCGGGTCCGCGAAGAGATCACCTCCCGGCTGGCGGAGATCGAGGCCCGCCTGAGCCTGGGGGTCACCGCAAGGTATGCCATGCGATCCTATTTCCCGAAAAGCATCCTCACTGCCCTGATCCCCGTCCTCGACCAGACCAAGAACGTGGGATTGATCACGCTGCCGGGAGCCTTCGTCGGCATGATCCTGGGAGGGGCCTCACCGGCGGAGGCGGCGCAGGTCCAGCTCACCGTGTTGTTCTCATTGCTGGGCGCCCAGGCGATATCGGCCACCGTCTCGGCGATGAGCGTGGGCCGGTCGTTTGTGGGCGAAGGTGAGCGAATCGTGATCCCCGAAAAGGTGACCGCTTCCTAGCAGATCGCGGGCGAGGCTCTGTGGGGCCGGCCGAACCAGGGGGCCTGCCGAACCAGGGGGCCGCCCGCTAGCGAGCGGCGGCGCAAATCTCCCGCTGAAGTTCCTCCAGGGTGCTTTGTTGCGCCCGGGGACCATCCCACAGCCAGTGCCCCAATCTTCGTCTTAAGGCATACCCGATATGGGTCTTGAGGTAGTGGTGCCACCCGCACAGGCGGCACAGGTTGTACAGGGTGGTCGGTCCACCTTCATGGATCGGGACAACGTGGTCCTTCTCCAAACCGTCCCTCTGCCCGCACCCGGGGACCACGCAGCATTGATCCCGCTCCAGCAGGGCCGCCTCCATCCTGGCGGGGATCACCCGGCCCATCCTGATCACGTTGCGGATGTCGGTGTTGTCCATCACCACTGCGGTGACCAGGGCGTCGCCCAGCATGCCGTTGGCCTCGGCCACCGAGATCGGCCCCACCCCGGGGACCTCGCAGATCTCACCGGGCACGGTGTATCCCCGCATCATCGCCTGGTAGTCCATCCGCACGTGGACCATTGCCCTGGGCCCGGGGTTGGAGCCATCCCCGGCGGTGCGGTCGTTGCAGGCCATCTCCAGCAGGGCATCGGCCAGGACCGCTCCCGCCGGCGCCCTACCCTTGCGGCCTTTGCGGGAGGAGCGATCGGCCACCTTCTGGCGGTAGGGCTCGATTGCCGCCATGATCTGGGCTCCGGCTTCGGGGGTGAAGCTGGCGGACAGCCTGAACTCACCGTCGATGTTGATCCAGTGACGCAGGTAACGGCGCCGGTGGGCCCTTTGATGACGCTCGGCCTCCGAGGAGGCGGCATGGCGAACCCGGGCGCACCCGGCCCTGAACTCATCGAGCGAGGCGGCTTCGGCCAGCGCCAGCAACCCTTCCTCCGACTCGGGATCCAGCGCCGCTGCCGAGGCCAGGTCGATCACCTTTTCCTCGGTCAACGCCCCGGACCTAAAGGCCCTGTCGGTCTCGGGCAGCTTGGGGAGCAGGTCGGCTACCTCCAGCATGTGGCACTGGTGAGAGATGGTGGTGCCCGCAGTGGCGGCCATGAAATGGGCCGGGGACCGGTGGTCGGTCTCATACCAGGCGTTGGAGTTCGCCAGATGCTGACCGGCCAGTGCCTTGGCGGCATGCATCAGGCGCTCCCCCCGGCACAAGCTCTCGTACAGCTCCAACGACCGGGCCCTGTCCAGACCCGAGGCATCGAAGCCTTCGACCAAGGCCTGCAACTGGCTGAGGATGTTCTCCAACCGTTCGAACATGTGTTCGATTGTATCGACCGGGGGTGACAGGAATGGCCTGGCGAGGCGTCAGAAGAAAACTTCCGCCAATCTGACTGAGCTCCGGCCCGGAGTGGCCAAGCGACGCTACAGGTTACGATGGCCCGATGTCCCCTAAATTCCAGCCCAGGAATAATCGGCCCCTGATCTTCGGCGCCGGACTGGTCGTGATCCTGGCGGCCATTGCCTTCTTCGCCACCCGAGACGATAGCGCCGATTCGGCGACCAACGCCGGCTCGGCGACCAACGCCGGCGAGGGTATCCAACAGGTGCGCACGGTGACGGTCGAGGGACAGCCTCTGGCCGAGCTGGATCCCCGGGGCCAGGACCCGGCGGCAGGCCAGAACGCCCCAACCCTCGAGGGTTCAAGCTTCGACGGTTCCGCAGTCAACATCCGGCCGGGATCGCAGCCGAAGCTCGTGATCTTCGTCGCACACTGGTGCCCGCACTGCCAGCGGGAGGTACCTAGAATCGTGAGCTGGCTCGAGGCGGGCCCTCCCGAGGGCCTCGACATGGTGGTGGTGGCGACCGCTACCGACCCCAACCGGCCGAACTATCCTCCGTCGGAATGGCTGGATGAGGAGGGGTTGGACCTGCCGGCGATGGCCGACGATGCCAACGGCACTGCGGCACGGGCGTACGGCCTGTCCGGCTATCCCTACTTCGTTCTGCTCGACGCCAATAACCGGGTAATTGCCCGGGACGGCGGCGAACTTTCCACCGGGGAGCTCGACGACCTCGTGGAGATGGCAGGAAGCCAGAGCTAGCTCCTACTGCACCCGCTGACCTGCAACCGGCACCAGGCGAATCGAGGAACGGACGTTGCGAAGTCCGGCCAAAGCGATCGTCCTGGAAAGTGATTCCTCAGCCGAATCAATGATCCCGGGCACGTCCGCTCCGTCGACAATTTCCAGACGGACATCGGCCCTCTGGCCCGACGGAGTCGAAAATATCCGAACCCGCGCATCGCCGGTTCCGGGTATCCGGGCAAGCTGAGTGGAAGCGGCGTGGCCGACCGCGCTTCCTCGGACCCGGGTGATTCCCCGGTCGGTCCGGTGCACCGTGACCATGGAGGCTTTCGGCGGGACCCTGAACTGGGCGGCAAACCAAAATAGGCCAATGATTGCAAGCAGGAGTCCTGCCGATCCGGTCACCGCAGGAAGCCATCTCCAGCCGGGATCCGGGAACAGAGCCAGTAGCGTCTCCGGAACGGAATCTGCGGCGCTGTCATCTCCCAGAATGCCCGAGCCGCGAACCAGGGCGTAGGACCCCGCGGCAGCGAGGATCAGCCCGAACAAAAGGAGGGCAGCGCGGTTCGCCCGGTCGGCTGCTTGACCTTCCTTCTTCATCGGGCCCTCCCCCTGGCACGAGAGGAAACCGCAATCCGGGGGCTGGGTTTGACCCTGAACCGCTTCAACCCGCTTCGCAGGACGCCTTCGACCGCCTCGGTTGTTGCCCGGTCGCCGCCGCCGGGAACATCCACCTTTGTCCTCACCTTCCTGCGCCGGCTCCGAGTTTTTGCCCCGGTGACGCCCTCGACCCCGGCAGCTTCACGGGTGAGAGCCTGCTCGAGGCCGGTCCGGTCAACCTCGACCCTCGCCCCGTTCTCACCAAAGGCGGCACCCAGGGCCGAAGGTCTACGGGGTAACAGCTGAAGGGCCACCAGGAGCAGGCCCACGGCGGCCAAACCGGCGCCCATCCACAGAACCTCCGGCGAATTCCACCGGTAGGCGTCCTGGGACGCGATCCAGCCTTCATAGGGTATGCGCCGGGAAGATGGCTCCAGCACGGCCGCCACAGCTCCCCACACCACCGCGCCCCCGGCGATTGCGAGGGCAAGTCCGAAAATTGCCGCCAGCACCCGGTTCAGCCACCTCATGCCCGGCTCCTTTCGACCTCGGTCATCGGCGGCCGCTGCGGTTGCCCAGGTAATGGTTCAGATCGATCTCACCTTCCATCACCTTCGCCGCCACGTACCCGATGGCGCCGAAGAGGGCCACGATCAACATGGCCCCGAAGCCCTCGAAAACCAGCACGGCCCCCAGCAACAATCCAACGAAGAGTCCGACGGTCGACATTTTCACCAGCTTCTCCTTCTGTTTGAGTTGAGCCTGCCTTCTCAAATTCCCCCAATGCAGCCTTCCGGTCCCGTTTCCGGTGCCGGTTCTGCGCAATCGCACCCAGGCCCCGGCGCCGGCGGTAGGCCCCCACTGAACCTGCCGTCCCCCCAGGATCCGTAAGGGCAGAGACGGCTTCCAATAGCTGCCTCATCAACCGCGGATCCCCGCCGCGGTCGGGATGGTGGGTCAGAACCGCCGAACGGAAGGCTGCCTTGACCTGCTCGGCTCCGGCACGGGGTCCGACCCCAAGGACCTGCCGCGCAATGTCCCGGTCCACCTACCGACTGCTCGGTCTAGAGGGGTGAATCGACATCGTCGATGTAAACGGAGACCGGAAGCCCGCCCGCAAGCGGAGTAACCAGCGCTCGGACCTCGTCAGCGACCTCGGGGAGGCGCAGAGACCATCGTGCGACGACGTGGACCTCGACCTCATCCTCCCTGACCCTCACCCCGCTGATCTTTTTGCCCGGGAGGTAGGTTGCCACCTCCACCGCTCCGCCCGGGTACAAACCCGAGACAGACCCGCTCTGCAGGGCGCGCTCGGCCACGGCCTCGGCGTCCACATCCTGGTCGGTCACGAAACCCGTGGCTGCTCGTCCGACTTCTCCTCGCCGGTCCAGATGTCGTCCACGTAGACGTTGACCTCCTTGACGTCCAGGCCGGTCATGCCCTCGACCCGGTCGATGACGTTGCGCCGGACGCCCTGGGTGACATCGACGATCGACATCCCGTACTCGACCACGACGTCCGCGTCGATGGCGGCCTCCTTCTTGCCGACCTCCACCTTGATCCCCTGGGCGAGTCCTTCGCCTCCTACCGGGAGCCGATCACGAATCGCGCCAAACGCCCGAGCGCCTCCGGAGCCCATTTTGTGTACTCCGGGGATCTCCCGCGCGGCGATGCCCGCGATCTTCGCCACGACCGAGTCCGCTATCGCGGTTCTGCCTTTGTCGCCGACAAGCTCGCTGCTCTGCCTGCCCTGAAGATTCCTGGTCTCGGACCCCGATGCGATGCCCTGGGCGGTCGTCTCGCGTTCCTCAGTTGCCTGTGCCATATGCCTCCCCCTTCCCTGTCTGCTTATTGACCTGACTGCGGCGGACCATTTCTTGGCCGGTTGGATGTAGACGCCCGCCCCGAAGGCGACGCGTTAGCTGACCGGGCGTTGGGGAGCACGATGAGTGCGAAATGGGATGCATCCGAACGCCCGGCGGTGGCGAAGAAGACCGGGGCGCAGCATTGGGCCCTGGCAAAAGCGCCGCCTTCGCCGGATCCCAACCACGTTGTTGGGGAATGTCCTGTTATACGTACCTCAGCCGGACCGCAGGCAAACTATCCGGCTGCGATTCACTCAGATTATGGCTTGCAATGCCTGCACTACAAGCCAGATGGCGAAGATGATTCCGAGAACGATCAGCACCAGGAGCCAACCCACAATTCCGCGTTCGTCCACGAACAAATCGAGAGCTCCTCTTGAACGCTGCGTGTCCCTTGTTTGAGCCATTCACTCCTCCTCGGATCGGGTGCTGTGTTTTGGCTTGGCCGGTTCAAGCTTGCCCAGAAACCGAATCTCCCAACCGGCGGTCGTAAGGGTCCGCCCTACTACTCGCCACAAGCACCAGCACCGTGATCAGCGCGAAGCCTGACAGAGCCATGGTGGGGATCGTCAGGTAGCCGAAGCGCACCAGCAGAATCGCGCTGCACGGGTTGTCGGGGTCACAGCTCGCCGCCCCTTCCAGCTGGGGGAATCGCTCCAGCAGCAGGTGGTAGGCGGAGATCAGGCCCCCGACTATCGTCAGCGGCAGGACGTAGGGAGCCACCCGGTTGTCCTTTCGAAGCGCCGCCGCGAGCAGGATAGGTACCAACGGGTACATGGCGATCCGCTGGTACCAGCACAGCTTGCACGGAACGTAGTGGGCGATCTCCGACAGATACAGGCTCCCCAGGGTGCAGATCAAAGCCACGGCTAACGCCATGGGCACCGCCTGGGGGGCGACGGAATCCCGCAGCGACTTCCCCCACCGGCCCAGTGCCGGCGAACTACGG
Organism: Actinomycetes bacterium; assembly: GCA_029263035.1. GTDB lineage: Bacteria > Actinomycetota > CADDZG01 > JAHWKV01 > JAHWKV01 > JAJCYE01. Next base: position 43,820 of record JAJCYF010000108.1, on the reverse strand, counting down.
CCGAACCACAGGACCAGGGCCACCAGCACGCCGGCCTGCGCGACCAGTGCCAGCAGGGCCAGGAACAGGGTTATGAAGGCAACCGACACCTTCAGTCCGTGACGAAGAGGGTGACACCGTGGGGGGTGGCGCTCAACCCGACCCTGGGGTTCTCGTGCACCGGACGGGAGCCCACCTGGTAGTCGAAGACCAGGGCGTGCGACCCGTCGTCCACCGGATACCCGGTGACCTCAATGCCGTCCGGGTTGGAAGCCGCCATCCGGGTCCACAGGTCTGAGCGGTGGAAGCCCTGCACGAACCTCGATTCGACGTGCGGCCGCTTGGGGTTGGTCCAGTCGACGTCTCTGGCGGCCACGATCCACAGATCTCCATCCCCGCCGAGCACCCGGGCAAGCTCCCCGCCGGGACGCGCAATGATCATTCGTTCCACCTGGTCTCTTAGGCGGTCGCCCGGAGTTGTCATGTGCGCCGAGGCATCAGCTTCCCAACAGCCTGGCTGCGGCCAGCGTGTTCGACATCAACATCGCCACCGTCATCGGCCCCACCCCGCCGGGGACCGGCGTGATGGCGCCGGCCACCTCCACTGCAGAGGCGAAGTCGACATCCCCGCACAGCTTGCCGTTCTCATCCCGGTTGATACCGACATCGATCACCGTGGCGCCCGGCTTGATCATGTCCCCGGTGACGTACTTGGTGACGCCGGCCGCAACGATCAGGATGTCGGCGGCCAGAGTGTGACCCTTGAGGTCGGCGGTGCCGGTGTGGCACAGGGTCACCGTGCCGTCGGCGGGGAGCTTCTCCGCCGGGTTGAGCGGGTTGGCGGCACCGCTTTTCAGGGACAGCAGAATGGACAGGGGACGCCCGACCAGGTTGGAGCGGCCGACCACCACCACCTGCTTGCCCTTAACCGCCGTCCCCGAGTGGGCCAGCAGGACCTGCACGCCCAACGCGGTGCATGGGACAAAGCGGGGCTGGCCCTGGGACAAAAGGCCGGCGCTGCGGGAGGTGAGCCCGTCGGAGTCCTTGCGGTGATCGATCAGCTCCACCGCGGCGTTGGAGTCCAGGCCTTTGGGGAGCGGGAGCTGCAGCAGGATTCCGTGGACCGCCGGGTCCTCGTTCATCCGGGAGATGGTGTCCTCCACCTCGGCCTGCGATGCAGTCGCCGGCAGACGGTGGACCCAGCCGTTCATCCCGGCCGCCTTAGCGGCCTTCTCCTTGGAGCCGACGTAGACCTGGGAAGCCGGGTCGTCGCCGACCAGGATGGCGGCCAGCCCCGGGGTGATGCCGGTGGAGACTTTGAGCTCATCAACGCCGAGGCGGACCTGCTCCTTGACCTCGGCCGAGACCTGTTTGCCGTCGATGCTGCGTGCAGAAATAAAGTCCTCCTTCAACAACCCGGTCAACTTCACCACGATACACAACTACCGGGAGGCGAGAATCAGACCGCTCAGCTAATCCGGGGTGCGCACCTCACAAGGCGCACCCGCCCTTTCCAGCCGCAGATCGGTGGTCACCATCGCGCACTCCAGGTCTTCGGCAAGTGCGATGTAGATACCGTCGAGAACATGGATACGTTCTCGGAGATCGAAGGCTCGCCTGATGTGGTCCGGCGCCAGGGGGGCAACCTGCTGGGGCAATGACAGCGCCTCGTCCAGCGCGTCCTGCGCGGCCACCGCATCAAGCGCGCCGGCACGAACCAGCCGGGACAGCGCCGAAAGGACCTCCGCTGCCTGATGAGCCGGAGCCGCGATTTCTTCGCCTGCTATCTGGTCGAGCACCCAGTTCGCGGGGGGCTGGTCGAGCACAACGTCGATTAGGGCGGACGCGTCGAGCACGATCATTTGCCGAAGTCATCCCGAGCCCGGTCGAGTAGATCTGCGGTGTCGACCGTCTCCCGAAATCGGACCTCCCGAGAGCGGACCCGTGCAACCCAGTCTGCTGCACTCGACTCATTCAGCGCACGCTCAACTGCCCGTTGCGTCAGGGTTGAAAGGGACAGTCCCTTTTCCTGGGCCCGGCGGTACAGCGAATCCGGAAGATAGATGCTGACTTTAGGCATACCCCCAGTGTACCCCCACGGCCCCGAATCAATGCTTGAAGTGCCTCTTGCCGGTGAACACCATCGGGACCTTGTGTTTGTCCGCCACCGCAATCACCTCGGAGTCCCGGATGGAGCCTCCCGGGTGGATGACCGCCCGGGCCCCCGCCTCGATGGCGGCCTCCAGGCCGTCGGGCATCGGGAAGAAACCGTCGGTGGCGCAGATGGAGCCTTTTGCCCGGTTGCCGGCCCGGCGGGCCGCCAGGTCGACCGCGTCCACCCGGCTCATCTGACCGGCTCCCACGCCCACCGTCTGGCGGTTCTTGGCGAACACCACCGCGTTGGACTTCACGTGCTTGACCACCGCCAGGCCGAACAGCAGGTCGTCCCAGTCCTCCTCGGCCGGCTCGTAGCTGCCCGCGATGATCATGTCCTCTCGCTTGTCGTTGCGCTGTTCGTCGACCTTCTGCAGCAGGTAGCCCTCAGCGGCGGACTTGACCTCCACCGGGTTGGCGAACGGCTTGGGGCTGACCAGCACCCGCAGGTTCTTCTTGGCCTTCAGCGCCTCCAGACCCTGTTGGGTGAACCCGGGTGCGATGACGATCTCGGTGAAGATCTCGGTCACCCGTTTGGCGGCGAACCCGTCGATGGGACGGTTGGAGGCGACGATGCCGCCGAAGGCGGACCTCTCGTCGGCCTCCAGAGCCCGCAGGTAGGCGTCCTCGACGCTCTTGCCCGTGGCCACCCCGCACGGGTTGGTGTGCTTGATGATGGCCACCGCCGGCTGATCGAACTCGTTGACCAGGCGCCAGGCGGAGTCGAAGTCCAGCAGGTTGGTGAACGACATCTGCTTGCCCCAGAGCTGGCGCCAGGAGGGGGTGGAAGAGGCGTAGAACGCGCCCGGCTGGTGCGGGTTCTCGCCGTAGCGCATCTCGCCCTGCCGCTCCAGCTTCAAAAACATCTTCTCCGGGAAGTCGCCCGCCCGGTTCATCCACTGGCTGATGGCCACATCGTAGGCCGCGGTGTGAGCGAACGCCTCGGCGGCCAGCGCCGCCCGGGTCTCGTCGGAGATGCCCCCGGACCGGCTCTTCATCTCCTCCAGGATCACCGGGTACTTGTCCGGGTTGACCACGACGGCGACGGACTTGAAGTTCTTGGCGGCCGCCCGGACCATCGCCGGGCCGCCGATGTCGATGTTCTCCACCGCCTCATCGTCGCTCACCCCGGCCTTCTCGATGGTCTTCGTGAACGGGTAGAGGTTGCAGACCACCAGGTCGATCGCGGTGATGTCGTTGGCCTTCAGCTGCGCCAGGTGCTGGGGCTTGCGCCGGTCGGCCAGGATGGCGCCGTGGATCCGCGGGTGCATGGTCTTGACCCGTCCGTCCAGCATCTCCGGCGAGCCGGTGACCTCGCTCACCGCGGTGGTCGGAATACCCGCCTTGGCCAGCATTCGGGCGGTCCCGCCCGATGCGATGAGCGACACCTGCTGCTCGATCAGGCCCCGGGCCAGCTCCTCGATGCCCGTCTTGTCGCTGACCGAAAGGAGCGCTCGTTTGATTTTCATGCTCGAAGGATATCCTGCCCGGCCGGTCCCCGGCCTGTTATGTGAGGGCCGCCACCAGCCCGGCGACCTCGCTCGGATTGCGGCCCACCCGCACCCCCACCGCCTCCAGCGCCGCTGCTTTGGCTGCAGCCGTCCCCCGGGAGCCGGACACGATGGCGCCGGCGTGGCCCATTCGTTTGCCCGGCGGTGCGGTAAAACCGGCGATGTAGGCCACCACCGGTTTGCTGACGTTGCCTGCGATAAAAGCAGCCGCCTTCTCCTCGTCCTCGCCGCCGATCTCGCCGATCAGCACCACTATCTCGGTTTCGGGGTCCTGCTCGAACCGGGTCAGGCAGTCGATGAAGTCGGTGCCCACTATCGGGTCCCCGCCGATGCCGACGGTGGTGCTCTGCCCGATCCCCATCGAGGTCAGCTCGTCCATGATCTGGTAGGTCAGGGTGCCGGAGCGAGAGACCAGGCCCACCGGGCCGGGGCTCGCTACCGAACCGGGGATGATCCCCACGTTCGACCTGCCCGGGGCGATCACTCCGGGGCAGTTGGGGCCGATGAGCCGGCTGGCCGAACCGCCGCACGACAGATGGGTGTAGACCCGGGCCATGTCGTGGACCGGGACGCCCTCGGTGACGCAGATGATCAGCGGAACGGCGGAGGCGGCGGCCTCCAGGATGGCGTCGGTGGCGTGGGCGGCGGGGACGAAGATGACCGCCGCGTTGGCCCCGGTCCCAGAGACTGCTTCCTCCACGGAATCGAACACCGGCACCTTGTCCACCTGCTGTCCGCCCTTGCCGGGGGTGACACCGGCGACCACCCGGGTACCGTACTCCGCCATGCGGGCGGCGTGGAAGCGGCCCTGCTCGCCGGTTAGCCCCTGGACGACGACGCGGGTGTCCCGGTCGACAAAGATGGCCAATTTAGCTGCGCCCCGTCAGGCGAATACGATCGTCCTCAGGTCTCCCAGGTCGGCGGCCTCCTCGTCGAAGGTCTCACCTCCGTCGTTGGAGTAGAAAAGCTGGCCGGTTGAGGTGCCGAAGACTATCTCCGAGGGGACCTTGGAGTTGATCACCAGCGCCTTGCGGTGCACGCCCCCCTCCATCCCCCGGACCACGGTGCGGAACCGGCGTCCCGAGTCCGTGGACAGGTAGATGTCGCACTGGGCGCCGTCGGGACCGTCCCAGGTGGGCGGGGGGCCCTTGGCGGCGGAAACTATGACCCGGTCGGCCTCCGACGGGTGCGCCGCCAGCCCCATGGTGTACTGCCGTTTGTTGGAGGTGCCCATCGGCCGCCAGCCGAATCCCTCGTCGTCGGACACAAAGCCGCCCTCGCCGCTGGTGACGTACACCCGCTCAGGCTTGGCCGGACAGACCTGTATCGAGTGGATGTCCAAAACCGGGGCGCTCAGGTCCGTCCACGACTTCCCGGCGTCCCGGCTGCGGTAGATGCCGCCTACCTCAACCCCGGCAAATACCGTCCCCGGATCTTTGGGGTGAGTAGCGATCGCCGACACCAGAGGGGTACCCCAGGGAGCGGTCCAGGTGTCCGCGTTGGGAATCTTGGTGAAGGCGCCGAGCTCCTCCCAGGTGTCGCCCTGATCGGTGCTGACCCACATGGCTGCGGGGATCAAGCCGGCAAAGATGGTCCCATCGGCGCCAACCGCCAGGCCCTCCACGCCGCGGCCCAGGTCCTTGGCCGCCACCCGGACCTCTCCGTTGCCCTCGTACACCAGGATGGACCCGGCTTCCGTTCCTGCCACCAGCCGGCCGGAGTTCGGCCGGACCGCACTTACCAGGGGCTCGCTGTGGAGCTGGGTCAGCTCCTCATCCTCGTACAACACCAAACCCCGGGAACCACCAAGGAAGATCCTCATCGTGTAGCCTCCACCGCTTTTTCGGCTCCCTGGATCATGGTCCCCACGGGGAACAGCATCGGGTGCCCGGCCTGGTTCAGAATGCTCAATCCCGCTTCCGCATTCGTTCCGGCCAATCTGACAACAATTGGGATTCTGACCTCCACTGCACCGAGAGCGTCGACCACTCCTTTAGCGACCAGATCGCAACGGGTGATGCCCCCGAAGATGTTAACCAACACCGCCTTGGCTCTGCCGTCCGCCAGGATGAGCTGCAGTGCGTTCGAAAGGACCTCAGCGTCGGCTCCCCCACCGACATCGAGAAAGTTGGCGGCTCTGCCGCCCACTAGATCCACCAGATCCAGTGTGGAAATTACCAGCCCGGCGCCGTTCCCGATGATCCCGATGTCCCCGTCCAGCTTCACGAAGGTGGACAATCCCTGCTCGGCGGCCTTCGACTCCTGCGAATCCGGCGTGCCCGGGGCGGCGTAGGCGGCAAAGTCGGGATGCCGGAACAGGGCCGAATCGTCGATCGAGACCTTGGAGTCCAAGGCGATCACCTCACCGTCACCGGTCACCACCAGCGGGTTGACCTCCACCAGGGTCGCCTCCGCCTCGGTGTAGAGCCGGTACAGCCGGCGGACGGCATCGGCCCCCTGCTTTCGGGACTCCTTGGGGATGCCCAGCCCGGTCAGGATCCGGGCGAGCTGGAAGTTCTGCAGGCCCATCAACGGATCCACCGGGGTCCGGACCACCTGCTCCGGCGTCTCGGCGGCCACCGCCTCGATGTCCATCCCGCCCCTGGCCGAGGCGATGACCAGATGCGTCCGGGCGGCACGGTCGAGAAGGATCGAAAAGTAGGACTCGCTTGCGATGTCCACGCCCGCTTCTATTAACACCTCCCGCACCGGGTGGTCTTTGATTGTGAGCGCCAGAATCGACTCAGCGGCACTGTGGGCATCCTCGGGAGTGGAAACGACCTTCACGCCCCCGGCCTTTCCCCGGCCGCCGATCCGCACCTGCGCTTTGACCGCAACCACCGGCCCCAGCGCCCGCGCCGCCATTGCCGCAGCCTCGGGATTCCCGGCCACCTGCCCTTCGGGCACGGCCAGGCCCCACCTGCGAAACAGCTCCTTGCCCTGGTACTCGAGAAGGTCCAAGTGTCAAAGATTATCAGGCCGACCCATGGGCCCGGCTAAATGCACTACGGTAGGCGCTTCTCGACGGCTTTAGTGGAGGCACCAGGTGAACTACCGGCTTGTTTTCAACGGCCCTATGAAGGCCACCCCGGGGAATGCCCTGCGGGCCCGCGTGGCCTCGATCCTGGACCAGGACGACTTCGACTCTCTGACCGTTTTGTTCTCCAGCGAGGGCGGGGACACTCGGGAGGGCCTGTCGCTCTACAACTTCTTCCGCTCCCTGCCCCGGCCGGTCCACATGCACGCCTCCGGCCACGTCGAGAGCATGGGGGTTCCGGTTTTCCTGTCCGGGACCACCCGTACCTGCTCGCCGATCTCCCGCTTCTACTTCCACCCGTTTGCCTGGAGCTTCGACTCCTCCCAGCGGCTGGACGCGCTCGACGACGTGGGCGAGCGGATGCAAAACGACGTGCTGTCCGCACGCAGGATCGTTTCGGAGCGAGCCAACCTGCCGGAGGATCTGGTCGGAACGCTCTACGGGAGAGGCTCCAAACCGGTGGTTGCCAACCCGGACAAAGCTCTGGAGTGGGGACTGGTGGGGTCCATCGAGGAGCTGAACCCCAAAGGGATCGTGCAACCCGACGCGGCCGTCTGGACCGTTACCTGGTAGGACGCCCTGACCGGGTCGCAAGGATCGCCCCCAGCGAGACCACCATGCAGGCCGTGACGAACAGAAACCCCGCCTCGGGCGAAAAGGCGGTCCAGAGCAGCCCCACCAGTGCGCTGGCGATGAAGTTGCCCAGACTCTGAACCGTCGCGAGCAGGCCGAAGGCGGAGGACCGGATGGCCGGGGGGGCGAAGCCGGCAACCGCCGCGTGCTCCGAGGTTTCCACGCACCCGATCCCGATACCGGCGGCGATGAACCAGGGCGCCAGAGCCGCCACGCCGTCCCCGGTCATCGCAAAACCCAGATTGGCCACCGCGAACATGGCCACCCCGAACGCCAGAACACGGGTGGTTCCACGGGCGTCGCTTACCCGGCCGGCCGGAACGCTGCTCAGCGTAGCGGCCGCGTTGTAGACGGCATACAGCCCGATTGCCAGCTGGGTCGAAACCTGCCGGCCGTACGCAGGTAGCAGCAGTTCGGTCGCCCTCAGGATGAGCAGCGTGGCTGCGACGTTTCCGAACTCGAACGCGGTTATCCCGATCATCACCCGGCCCAGACGCCCCCTGAGGACCGGGCGAATCTTCAGCCGGATCGGCTGCCTCTCTCCCCGGGCCGGCCGGGGCACTCGCCGGACGGCGTGGTAAATGCAGGCGGTCGCAAGCAGCCCGGGCACGATCGACAGCGCGATCGCGTTGCGGACCCCCACCAGGCCCACCAGGAGGATCGCCAGCAGCGGTCCGGCGATCGCGCCCAGGTTGTCCATCGCCCGTTCGAAGCCGTAGGCGCGGCCGTAGGCGGTAGGGGGGACCAGGTCGGCGAGGATCGCGTTGCGGGCCGGTCCCCGGGCCCCCCGGGCAGCCCAGGCGCCTGCTCTCAGGACCCCCACCTGCCAGGCCGCGGTGGCGGCAGAGGTGATACTCACCAGGACCGCGGTGGTGGTGTACCCGCCGATTGCTATCGAGCGCCTGCGGGACGGATCGTCCGCCAGCGCTCCCCCGGCCAGCTTGGCCGCACCGGCCGCGCCGTCGGAGATCCCCTCGATAAGGCCGAGAACCGAAGCCGGCGCCCCGAGGGTGGCGGTCAGCAGGTCTGGCAGCAGTGCGGTCGAGATTTCGTGCCCCGCATCGGAGAAGAAGCTCGCCAGGCCGATCCCGGCTACCCCGGGGCCCATCCACGCCTCGGGAACCTCCGCCTGGGTATCCATCGGGCGATCCTATCTAGCACGGCACCCCCAATTACTATCTATTCATGACGAACAGCGCAGGCGTGGTCCGATCGGTGAACGTCGGGCAGCCGCAGGAGCTCGAACTACAGGGACAACCCCACAAGACCGGCATCTTCAAACAGCCCGTTGCGGGCCGGGTGCGGATCTTCGGCAACTCGGTCGAAGGCGACGTGCAGGCCGACCTGCGGGTTCACGGCGGTCCCTATAAAGCCGTCTACTCCTACGCCCTGGAGGACTACGCGTGGTGGGAGCAGGAGCTGGGTACTACCCTGGCGCCCGCGACCTTCGGGGAGAACCTGACCCTGGAAGGCGTATCGACCACCGACGCCCTGATCGGAGAACGGTGGGCGGTGGGCAGCGCGGTGCTGGCGGTGACCCAGCCCCGGCAGCCGTGCTGGAAGCTGGCAGCCAAGATGCAGGACAAGACGTTCGTGCGGCGCTTCCGGGAGGCCGGCCGGTCGGGCGCCTACCTGTCGATCATCCGGGAGGGCGACGTCGCCGCCGGGGACCCGGTTGAGGTGATCTCCAGGCCCTCCCACCCCATAAGCATCGGAATGATCGCTTTCCTGAACAGCCATGATCGGGAGCTCGCCCGACTCCTGTTGGAGCTCATACCGGAGGAGCCGACGCCCGAGGAGTGGGACCAGGTGCTGGGCGCCTTGAACCTGCCTTTGCAATATCCCTGGAGCGACGACTCGGCTTCCCCTAATATCCCAGCCAAGGACAGTCGGGAGGATGAGGATGAGTGACTTCGTTCCAGTAGCGAAGGTGAGCGAGCTGGAGGAGGTTGAGGTCAAACAGTTCGATGTCGACGGCCAGCTCATCTCGATCGCAGTTGTCGACGACAAGTACTACGCCTTCGACGATACCTGCACCCACGAGCAGTGCTCGCTTGCCGACGGAGACCTCAGCGGCACGGTCATCATCTGTCCGTGCCACGACGGCGAGTTCGACGTCACCACCGGCGAGGTGCTGGACGGCCCGCCCGAAGAACCGCTGCTCACCTACCCGGTGAGAGTGGTGGGCGACGAGGTCCAGATCGAGATCTAGATTCCCAGCCGGTCCCTCTCGCCCCGAAGAGCGTCGATGCAGGTCTGGATGTGCCGGGTTCCGAAAACTGCCGGGTCGGGCTCGCCGCAGACCGGCCCCAGCTCGCCGATACCCCGGGCGATGTCCTGCCGGTTGACCGCGGCGGCGAACGCCTTGTCCTTCAGCTTCTTCTTCACACTTTTGGGCTCCAGGTCCCCGATCCCGTTCGGGCGGACCTTGCAGCAGGCGACTATGAATCCCGCCAGCTCGTCGCACGCGTAGAGCGCCTTGGACATCGGGGACTCACGGGGGACCCCGCTGAAGTCGGCGTGACCCAGGATCGCGGTGCGGATCTCCTCGTCGACCCCCAGGCGTTCCAGCTCCTTGACGCCTACGAACGGGTGATCGCCCAGGGTCGGGAAGCGCTCGTAGTCGAAGTCGTGGAGCAGGGCGGCGACCCGCCAGCGCTCGGCGTCCTCCGGGTCCAGCCGGTCGGCATAGGCCCCGGTGCAGACCGCCACCGCCTCCATGTGAATGCGCAGGGCGTCGCTGGTGACCCACTCGTGCATCAACGCCCGGGCCTCGTCCAAAGTCATGGTCCGAGTTTACCGCCGGGCTTACTTGGCGCACCCCCCTAAAATGGACTGCCCGCCACCAAGGTAAGGACCCGAGATTGACTTCAGAGTTCGAAGAGCATCCCTCAGACGGCCTGGCCGGGATGGTCATTGGCGTTCCCGCCGCCCGCAGGTCGGTGGAAACCGCCCGGCTGATCCAGCGATGGGGAGGCACCCCGCTGGTGGGCCCCGCCGTCGAGGAGGTGGAGGTCGAGGACCCGGGACCGGTGGTCGACGCCACCCGAGCGGTTCTCGATGCACCGGCCGCCTGGTCGGTGCACCTGACCGGAGTAGGAACCAAACGCTGGTTCAACATCGCACAGGACCACGGTCTGCTCGACCCGCTTCTGGCCGTCCTGGGCCGGACGCGGGTGGTCGCCCGCGGCCAGAAGGCCTCATCGGCCCTTCGCAGCTACGGCCTGACGGCGGAGTGGGTGCCCGAGGGTGAGACATCGAAGGAGATCGCAGCCTGGATGGACGACAAGGTCGCCCGGGGCGACGTGGTGGCCGTTCAGCGCCACGGCGAGCCGGTTGCCGGCCTGACCGGTCCGCTGGAGAAGGCCGGGGCCCGGGTAATCGAGCTGGCGACCTACCGCTGGGAAATTCCCGCAGACCGGGAGCCCGCTCACCGGCTGATACGGGAGCTGGCCGCCGGGAGGGTGCATGCGCTGGTCGTGACCAGCGCCCCCCAGATTCGCAAGTTGTTCGAGATTGCCGGAGACATCGGCATGGAGGAGCCGCTGCAGCAGGCGCTCCAGAGCCGCGTCTTTCTGGCCTCTGTTGGTTCTGTGGCCTCGGTCGCCCTCGAGGAGCGGGGCCTCACGCCGGGACTGGTCGCCAAGCCCCCCCGGATGGGTGCCCTGGTGCGGTCCCTGGCCGGGGCCCGGGAGCAGGTGCTGGACAAGGCCGGCGCCGGCCTCAACGGGGCCGTCTAACCATGGCGATCCCGGGGGGCACCCGGATTCTGGCCGCCCTGGTGGCGGTCCTGCTGGCGCTCGGATCCAGCGCCGGCTCCGCCCGCGCCAGCGAAAACCACACGGTCCCTCCGTCCGCGCCGGCGCCCACCGGGACGCCCGGCCACGAACATGGGACCGGGGGCTTTCCCGATATGGAGCGCACCATGGCCGGTGGAACCGTCCGGGAGTACTCGGACGGCGACCGGCTGGCCTACCGGGTAAAGGTGGAACAGAAGCTGCAACCCACAGGCCCGCACCCGGCCGGCCCCCAGACCGGGTCACTGGAGATGGTGCTGGTGGAATCGGTCACGATTGACGGGGACGGTCCACTGGTCACGCTCGAGGTCACCGAGGCGTCGGCTGAGGGGTTCCTGGCGGAAGCAGAGGAGGCTGCCGCATTACAGCGCAGGGTCCAGTTCCGGCCGTCCTCCTCACAGGTGCGGCTGGTCATGGACTCCGATTCGGATGGAGAACCCACTCTGGGAAACCCGGAGACCGTCAAGTCATTCGGCGACATCGGCGCCCTGAGGATGGTCGACATGGCCATCAAAGCCCACCTGTTCAACCCCGTCATACCCTCCGACGATTACGCTGCCGGCGACTCATTCAAAGACACCGGATCCCTCCCGGCGGGCTGGGCGCTGGGCTACCACACCCTCGACGGATCGATATCCGTGGAGGGGCCGGCGGTTGAGGATGACCGGGACGTGGTCCGGGTGAAGGGCGTCCACATTGCCTCGGCAAACCTGCTGCGGGTACGAGCCATGGACAACGCCGAAGGTGCGCTGCAGGGATTAGAGGAGCCTGAGCCCAACGACTTTTTTGCCGGAACGCTGTTCAATGCCCTGTTCCCCCCGGGCTCGACCTACGAGTCCTTGATGCCGCCGCTGCCCCTGCAGATCCCCCAGCCCCAGGCCCGCCGCACGACACGGCCCGGTCCCCGCCGCCGGCCGCGCCGGAGCAGCGGGGTGCTGCTGGGGTGCCTGCTGCTGCTGGGCCTGGCCGCCTGCAGCGACCCGGCTCGCAATGTGGACGTCGTTTCGCTGAACATGGAAGGGCCGATGCAAATGAACCACGAGAGCGTGGTCGATGAGGCCACCGGTGTACTGATGAGCTCCCGGGTGGAGGCAAGTCTGCGGCTGACCGGAAGGGTCTACCCCATTCCGCCGGACATGCTGCCCCTGCTCCCCGAGCACCTTCGGGTACTGTCGGAGGCCCCGATCGGGATGGACGCCGACTGGACGATCACCGAGGACCTCGAAAGCGAGGTGCCGGAACCCACCGGCTTCGCGGCAATCGCCCCCCAGGCCATGATTGCCGGCGGGGTGGTGATCCTGGGGTTGGCCCTGGCACTGTTCCTGCGCCGGAGGCGAAGCGGGGCGGATGACGAAACCGGGACGGGCTCTGTAACCGAGCCGGAATCCAAACCGGAGGCGGCGGACACCACTGCGCCGGACGAGTCGAATTAGTCGGTGGCTTTGATCGGAGCATAGGCCAGCAACAGCGTCTTTTCGCCGATGTCGCTGAACCAGATCTTTGCCTCCGCCTTCTCTCCGCTGCCGGTGAGTGAGGTGATGACGCCGGTCCCCCAGCGGGTATGCGACACCTCCTGCCCCACCCGCCAGCCAGCGGTGGCCCGCTCCAGATTGGGGTAACGGGTGGCGGTGGTGGTGGGAACCGGACGGGAGGGGTACCGGTTGCCCGAGTAGCCTCCTCCCGATCCGCCGGAGTAACCCGAACTCGGGTTGTTGCGACGGGGCTTCTCCCCCATCCGCTTCACCAGCTCCTCGGGGATCTCCTTTAAGAACCTTGAGGGCGGGTTGTAGTTGACCCCTCCCCACAACGAACGGCTCCAGGCGTGGGTCAGGTACAGGCGCTGGCGGGCCCGCGTAATGCCGACGTAGGCCAAGCGGCGCTCCTCCTCCAGCTCCTCGGGCTCGGTGAGCGACCGCATGTGCGGAAAGACCCCCTCCTCCAGCCCGGTCAAAAAGACGATGGGAAACTCCAGCCCTTTGGCGTTGTGCAGGGTCATGAGGGTGACGGTGGACTCCTCCTCGTCGTACTCGTCCTGCTCGCTAACCAGGGAGGTCTGCGCCAGGAAGTCCTCCAGAGTGCCTCCGGGAACCCGCTCCTCGAACTCGGCCGCCACTCCGGCCAGCTCCTTGAGGTTCTCCACCCGCCCGAGCGCCTCGATGGACCGCTCCGACTCCAGCTCGGCCATATATCCGGACCGCTCCCAGGTAACCTGCACGATGTCCCGGACCGAGGCCCCGTCGCGGCGGTAGGCCTGCAGCTCTGCCATCAGGTTGCTGAAGGCAGCAAGGCCCCCCAGCGGTCGCTTGGTGAGGGCCGGGTTGTGTTCGGCGGTGGCGATGGCCTCGTACAGGGTGATGCCGCTGATCGCGGCGAACGCCTCCAGCTCGGCAATGGTCCGGTCCCCGATCCCCCGGCGGGGGGTGTTGACGATCCGCCGCAGGCTGACCCCGTCGGCCGGGTTTACCAGGACCTTGAGGTACGCCAGCAGGTCTTTGACCTCCCGCCGGTCGTAGAACCGCTGGCCGCCGACGATCCGGTAGGGGATGCCGAACCGGGTAAAGATCTCCTCGACCACCCGGGACTGGGCGTTGGTCCGGTAGAAGACGGCGGCATCTTTGAACCGGTGGCCCTCGGTCTCCCGCAGCCGCTCGATCTCCATGGCGATGTACGCGGCCTCGTCGTGCTCGTTGCCCGACAGATGGACCACCAGGTGGTCGCCGGGACCCGAGTCGGTCCACAGGTTTTTGGGCTTGCGGGCGCGGTTGTGCTCGATCAGGGCGTTGGCCGCGGACAGGATCCGCTGCGTCGACCGGTAGTTCTGCTCCAGGGTGATGACCTTGGCGGAAGGAAACGCCTCCTCGAACCGGGCCAGGTTGCGGTAGTCGGCCCCCCGGAACCCGTAGACCGATTGATCCATGTCGCCCACCACGGCGACGTTGCCGCCGGGCGCACCCAGTAGCCGCACCAGCTCGAACTGGGCGCCGTTGGTGTCCTGGAACTCGTCGACCAGGATGTGCTGAAAGCGTTCTTTGTAGTGGACCAGGATGTCGGGGAACTCGGTGAACAGGCGCACCGTGAGGTTGATGATGTCGTCGAAGTCCAGGGCGCTGGCTTCCTTCAGGCGCCGCTGGTAGTGCGTGTAGACCTCGGCAATCTGCCGCTCCATCCAGTGGGCCGCCCGGGTGACGTACACCTCAGGGGTGATCATCTCGTCCTTGGCCCGGCTGATCGCGTGCCGGACGCTGGATGGCTTGACCTTCTTGGGGTCGATACCGGCATCCTTCATCACGTAGGAGATGAGCCGGTCGCTGTCCGCCGAGTCGTAGATGGTAAACGCCGATTTGTAACCGAGGCTGCCGATGTTGCCCCGCAGGATCCGCACGCAGGCCGAGTGGAAGGTGCCGATCCACATCTTCTGCGCCACCGGTCCCACCAGTCCGGCAACCCGGTCCTTGACCTCTCCGGCCGCCTTGTTGGTGAAGCTGATGGCCAGGATGGCAAACGGCGATACCTGGCGCTCGTTGATGAGATTGGCGATACGGCGCGTGAGCACTGCCGTCTTGCCGCTGCCCGCACCCGCGACGATAAGAAGCGGCCCATTGCCATGGGTAACCGCCTCGCGTTGGGGAGTGTTGAGACCGCTGAGATCGTCCAGCAGGGAACCTTCGGTGCCGCTCACCTCTCAATTATCCCCCGCAGCGGGACAGAGGACCGGCGTGATTAAGAAATCGACCGACACTTGAAGGGGAAGAGGGAAACTATGATGCTCGGCACGGGATTGAATAGAGAGGCGACCATGGGCTTTTTCGACAAGAAGATGAAAGAGGCGGAAGACGACGCCGAAAAGCTGATCAAGGATTACATGGTGCTGCTGGAGAAAAGCAGTGAAGCATCTTCGGTCAAACAGATGGCCAAAAAGGCTGCGCCCACCACATCCGTCGGCGACCGGGCGGCCGACACCCATAAAGCGTTGTTTGCCGAGTTGCTGCGTGACGCCGACAAGACGTCACTGCTCAAGAGCAAAACCCGCCAGCAAATAGTCGAACAGTTCTGCGTCGCCCTGTGGCGCAAGTGGCTGGGCGACGATGCCTACCGGGAGATGACCAAGTCACTGAAGTTGATCCAGCCAAAAACCTGAGGCCTGGTTAACCTCCGGCCGCCGGCAGCAGCGTAGAGATGTAGCTGATTATCAGAGGCGCCGCCACGGCCACCCCCGAGCGGATGTTCTCCAGGGGGTGTTTGCCCAGTCCGAGCATGGTCTTCATCCGCTCCCGCTCCTCCACCCAGGCGGCCTCGGGGACGCCGTCGACCGGGAGGGGCCTGATAACGTTCAGCAACTCCCGGGCACCCTGCTGGTTGGCCATGTAGGCGGGGAAGTACATCACCGCCAGGAAGAACACCAACATCAAGCCGTAGAGCAGGACGTGCTCGGCCGGGATCAGGGCCTCGTAGCTTGGGTCCCAGGCAATCAGCGCATTCCTCAGCGCCCCCATCGACAGCGTGGTCGATCCGATGATCACCGCCCCCGCCAGCAGAAACAGCTGCAGGTGGCCGCGCGACTTGATCAGGTAGTCGGCCAGCCAGGCGTGTTCGGGCGACCAGCGAGGCAGTTCTTTGGATTCCAGGGCCACCTCGGGGCTGCTCTCAGGAAGGGTCGCGGGGTCGTCCATCAGGGACTTGGTGGCTTCATACCGGCGCCTTTGCAGGGCGCGCAGCCGCTCGGCCGGCTTTTTCATGCCTAGAAGCACCGACCACGTCCCCACGTAGGGCGGGAAGGCGGCGGCGATTCCCAGGGCGGTCAGCACCCCGAGCCGCCACTTGTATCCCGGCAGGGGGGCGAAGAAGGGAGGGCTGACCAGCGGAACGGTGACCTGGGCCGTTACGTAGATGATGGAGACGCCCGCGAAGATCGCAACCGGCAGGCGCCGCCGCTTGCCCAGGGTGGACCAGATCTTGAGGAATGCCGGCAGGCAGGCCAGCGAGAACAACGCCCACACGGAGACAAGGGCCCCCACCAGCACCGCCCAGGTGATGAAGCCGGGGAGAGCGGTGAACCTGTTGACGGCCGGGTCGTCGCTGCCGATTCCCAGAGTGACCAGCCCGATGCCCACGCCGAATCCGGTCAGGGGCATAAGTGATGCCCAGATGATCAGCTCCGGACGGCGGGTGACCTCGCTGAGCCGGTAGCCGTCCTCGTACTCCCTCCGGGCGCGGCGGCCGGTGCGTTTGGGCTGCGCAGGCTGCTCGTCGGCCACCGTTCTCCCCCGGGTAAAAGGTGGCCCAACTCTATATCCCGGAGAACCGGTTCAGTCTGCAGTTATCCGGTAGACGTTGCCCCCCAAAGAGGTGATGTACATCTCCCCGGCGGAATCCACCCCGAATGAGCTGAGGTTGGAGGCGTTCAGGGCGTCAAACGTTTGGGCGCCGGCCGCCCTTGAGCTCTCAACCCGAAAGCCCCTGACCACCCCCCCGCAGTAATCGGCGAACAGGTACATGCCCCTGAGCTGAGCGACCGGGCCCCGGTAGACGCCCCCGCCGGTCACCGAGCAGTTTCCGGATGAGTTCGGGTAGGTGAGGACCGGGTCGACCAGTCGCGACTCATCGATGCGGTCGCGCTCGCGGAACACCTCGTCCCCCTCGTACCGGCGCCAGCCGTAGTTGGCGCCGGCCTGGTCGTCCGGGGCGGCGAAGCTGATCTCCTCCACCGAGTTCTGTCCGACGTCCGCCACGTAGAAGTCGCCGTTCTCCGGGTCGAACGACCAGCGCCACGGGTTACGCAGGCCGTACGCCCAGATCTCCGGCCGGGCCCCGGACCGTTCCACGAACGGGTTGTCGTCTGGGATCCCGTAGGGCCGGTTGCCGGACGGCCGGCGGGGGTCGATCCGAACCATCTTGCCCAGCAGGGTACCCAGGTCCTGAGCCCGGTTCTCCGGGTCCCCGCTCGATCCGCCGTCCCCGAAACCGGCCATCAGCATGCCGGTGGGATCGAAGGCGATCAGACCTCCGTTGTGGTTGGAGAACGGCTGGTCGACGGCCAGGATCTGACGCCGGGTCTCCGGATCCAGCCGGTCGGGGTTGTCCGGGTCGACCTTGTACTCGTCGATCCGGCTGTCCCCCTGCGTATTCGTGTAGCTCAGGTAGGCCAGGCCGCTTTCGGCGTAGTCGGGGGCGAAGGCGATGGAGAACAGGCCCCGCTCGCCGCAGCAGCCGACCCGGTTCCTGATGTCCATGAACGCCGGCGTGCGGGCGCCGCCGTCTACAGCCTGAACCACGCGGCCGTCCTGCTCGACCACGAAGATCCGCGGGTCGTCCGGCGGGGAGGTCACAAAGGTGGGCCGGTTGAACTCCCCGATGCTCTGCAGCCGGGGCGCTCCGGTTAGCTCGCCCGCCTGGGTGGAGCCGCCGGCCGGGCTCGGTGCGGGCGGTGCCTGGCCGGCCGGCGTCACGGGCGGATCCGCCGAGGGATCCTGCTGGCAGCCGGCAAGCAGCGCAAGCACCGCGATCAGACCTACCAGACGGCGGTTCATCCTGTCTGTTCCCTACTACCGGCCGGGGGTGGGGGGCGCTACTCCCACTCGATAGTCCCCGGCGGCTTGGAGGTGATGTCGTAGGCGACCCGGTTCACGCCGGGAACCTCGGCAACTATGCGGTTGGCCATCCGGCCCAGAAGTTCGTAGGGAAGACGGGCCCAGTCGGCGGTCATGGCGTCCTCGGAGGTGACCGCACGGATGATCACCGGGTGGCCGTAGGAGCGGGAATCGCCCTGCACGCCCACCGATCTGATGGTCGGAAGGACGGCGAACGACTGCCACAGGTCCTTGTACAACCCGGCTCTCTTGACCTCCTCGATGACGATTGCATCGGCCGCCCGGACCATGTCCAGCCGCTCGACGGTGATGTCCCCGATGATCCGCACCGCCAGGCCGGGGCCGGGGTAGGGCTGGCGCCAGACCATCTCCTCGGGCAGCCCCAGCTCCTCGCCGATGCGCCGCACCTCGTCCTTGAACAGGTTGCGCAGCGGCTCGACCAGCTCGAACTTCATGTCCTTGGGAAGGCCGCCCACGTTGTGGTGCGACTTGATCACCGCCGCGGCATCGTTGGTTCCGCCGGACTCGATCACGTCCGGGTAGAGCGTCCCCTGGACCAAAAAGCCCACCGGCTTGCCGTCCTTGGCGATGGGGGTGCCGTCGGGGGCGACGTCCTCCCGCAGGCCGACCTCGGAGGCCACCTCCTCGAATACCCGGATGAACTCGGTGCCGATGATCTTGCGTTTGGTCTCGGGATCCGCCACGCCCTCCAGCTTGCTGAGGAAGCGGTCCTGGGCCTTGACGTGGATGAGCTCCATGCCCATGTGCCGGCCGAAGGTGTCGACGACCTTCTCCGCCTCGTTCGCCCGCATCATGCCGTGGTCGACGAAGATGCAGGTCAGCTGGTCGCCGATGGCCTTGTGGACCAGCGCCGCCGCCACCGCGGAGTCGACCCCGCCGGACAGCCCGCACACGGCCCGGGCGTCGCCGACCTGGCTGCGGATCTGCTCCACCACGGCTTCGATGACGCTGGTTGCGGTCCAGCCGGGGAGGCAGTCGCAGGCGTTCTGGACAAACTTCCGTATGACCTCGGTGCCGTAGGGGGTGTGGACGACCTCGGGGTGGAACTGCACGCCGAACAAGCCGCGCTCAGTGTCCTCCATCGCCGCCACCGGACACGAGGTGGTGCTGGCGACCGCGGTAAAGCCGGGGGGGACCTCGGAGACCGCGTCGTTGTGGCTCATCCAGACCTGCTGCTCCAGGGGCAGCTCGGAGAACAGAATGCCGCCGGTGGCGCTGAGGTCCGCCTTGCCGAACTCGCCCTTGGTCCCCTTGGCGACGACTCCGCCCATCGACGATGCCATCACCTGGTGGCCGTAGCAGATGCCCAGAACCGGGATGCCGAGGTTGAACAACCCTGGGTCGATGGCCGGGGCGCCCTCCTCGTAGACGCTGCTGGGGCCGCCGGAGAGGATCAGGCCCTTGGGCCGGCGGGCGCCGATCTCATCGGCGGTTACGTCGTGGGGGACGATCTCAGAAAGGACGTGGCACTCACGTACCCGGCGGGCGATGAGTTTGGAGTACTGGGCCCCGAAGTCGACAACAAGAATGGTGTCGAAGTCATCCTGGAACGTCATGTGCCTAAAGGATACCGCTCCCCCGCCGGAGAGGCGTTTCGATCCCGTGGAACCTTATCCGCCAACCGGGCGTTCATGGAGGTAACCAGCCAAGGCCGGCCAAGGAACGAAACCTCCGACAACCAGCCAGCAGGAAGGAACGGTTTGAAATCAGACGACGCAGCCTTCTCCGAGTTCGTCCAGACGACCGGAACCCGCCTCTTGCGAACTTCGGTTCTTCTTGCGGGCAACGCCGCAGACGCTGAGGATCTAGTTCAGGTGGCTTATGAGAAAGCATACAAAAACTGGAGCAAGATCCATGCAGCCGATCATCCCGAAGCCTAC
This sequence comes from Actinomycetes bacterium, assembly GCA_029263035.1. Taxonomy (GTDB): domain Bacteria; phylum Actinomycetota; class CADDZG01; order JAHWKV01; family JAHWKV01; genus JAJCYE01. The sequence continues at coordinate 24,221 of JAJCYF010000108.1, read as the reverse complement.
GTTCGCCGGATTCTGGTGAACTCGGCCACCTCTCGGTGGAGAAAGACCAGGAGCAGACCCCGGGTTGCCTCTGACGACGTCGACCGCCGGCCGCCGGACGGCCTGGCCGGCAAGAACGAACAGGTGGATATTCGTGGCGATCTGGTGAGGGCGCTCGCAACAATCCCCGCGCAACAAAGGGCGGTGCTGGTCCTGCGGTATTACTGCGACCTGCCGGAAGCCGAGGTTGCCTCGTTGTTGAAATGTTCTCCGGGCACAGTGAAGAGCCGGGCTTCACGGGGTCTGGAAAAGCTCAGGATCTCGTCAGGGCTCTCCGGCTACAACCTGAAGAGTTCACCGGCAAACCTGATCGACCAAAACGTCAGGAGTACATCGTGACCGCCACTTTCGAATCGCAGGTTCGCAGCGCCATGACCGCAGCCGTCCGGGATGTTCAGCTGCCGGCGGGGTTTGCGGAGAGGATCATTACCACACCGAAGTCACCGCAGTTGTCATACAGGGCACGCTTCGCAGTCACTGTGGCCGCCGTCCTCTGCCTGGCTTCAGCCGGTGTCCTACTTGGGGGCGAAGTCCCGGGACGGTCCCCCGATCAAGCCTGGGCCGCGAGCATCGCCTCCGTAACACCACAGCCTTCGGATAAAAAGGTGAGCCTGCTGGATGTCTCCGGCCTCAGTGTCACCTTTCTGCCGGACGATGTCCGAGCGCCGGTGGGCGGGATGTCGTTCATTGGCTCAGCGGGACCCGGCTACAGCCTGACCAGCCAACTCATTTCCGGAAACGGCCAGGCACCACCTCAGGGTGCGGAACGGCCTCCCGGCGAAAGGAGCCTGACCGTGTCGGTCCTTCGGGGGCCCAAGGCGGACCTATCCCACATCCGGGCAACCATGTTCATGGGCGCAACCGAAGACACCTCTTTGGCCGGAGCCCCAGCCGTACGATCCGTGATTAAAAGTGATGGAGGCGCAAAGCACCTCTACTGGCAGATCGCTCCCGGGGTAGTTGCCCACGTTGGTGCCCTCGGACTGGACAACGAAGAGGTGGTAGCCGTTGCCGCCGGAATGAGGCCGGCCTCCGATCAAGTAGCAGGCGCAGGTCAACCCTAGACCTGCGCCTCTGCGATGCCGGGTTACGTGTAGTCCACGATCCCCTGGTGTTGCTGCGCGAACTTGCCTTCGGTCTTGATCGACGGAGCGATCACGACCTCGGCCTTCTGGAAGTCCTTGACCGACTCGTAGCCGGTCGTGGCCATCGAGGTACGAAGGGCCCCGAACAGGTTCATCGTCCCGTCGTTCAGGCTGGTCGGGCCGGTAAGGATCTGCTGCGCGGTCCCCAGCGGCGGTGCGGCGATCCGTACGCCCCGGGGAAGCCCGGAGTGGAAGGTGGCCATACCCCAGTGGAAGCCCCGTCCCGGCGCCTCAACCGCCCGGGCCAGCGGAGACCCGATCATCACCGCGTCGGCTCCGCAGGCGATCGCCTTGGCGATGTCGCCGCCGGTGCGCATACCTCCGTCGGCGATGACCTGCACGTAGCGGCCGGTCTCGTCCAGGTGGCGCATGCGGGCGCCGGCTGCGTCGGCGATGGCAGTTGCCTGCGGCACGCCGATGCCCAGCACCTGGCGTGAGGTGCACGCAGCGCCGGGTCCAACCCCGACCAGGATGCCGATGGCGCCGGTCCGCATCAGGTGGAGCGCCGGCTGGTAGGAGGCGCACCCGCCGACGATGACCGGCAGGTCAAAGGTGGCGATGAACTCCTTTAGGTTCAGCGGTTCGGTCTGGGTCGACATGTGCTCGGCCGACACAACGGTCCCCTGGATCACCAGGATGTCCAGATCCGCCTCGACGACGATGTGGGCGTACTCCCGCACCTTCTGGGGGGTGAGGCTGGCGGCTGCGGTGACGCCTCCGGCTTTGATCTCGGAGATCGCCCTGGCCATCAGGTCCTCTTTGACCGGCTGCTGGTACAGCTCCTGCATCCGGGCGGTCGCTGCGGCGGTCGGAAGTTCCGAGATCTCCTGAAGCACGGCGTCGGCGTCCTCGTAGCGGCTGTGAAGGCCCTCGAGGTTGAGCACGGCCAGGCCGCCCAGCTTGCCGATGGTCACGGCGCTTGCCGGGGATACCACCGCGTCCATGGCCGAAGCCATAAGAGGAAGGTCGAATCGGTAGGCGTCGATTTCCCAGGAGATGTCCACGTCATCAGGGTCCCGGGTGCGGCGGGAAGGGACGATTGCAATGTCATCGAATCCATAGGCCTGGCGGGCCGACTTGCCAATGCCAATAACCGAATCCAAGGTATGGGTTCCAATCTCTGGGGGCCGCCACCGTTCGCGGCCGATCTAGATATATACCACTGACTCGACGGCTTGGGGCAAGCGGGGAAAATGGCGGTGGCGAACGACCCCGGCGATGAGCGATTTCCACTCGCGAAACTTGACACTGCGCGCGCCCCCGCCTAGGTTTCTTGCAGATGCATCCCCCCAACTCCCGCACCGCCCGCTTGATAACGCTTGTGCTGATCGCCACTTTGGTCAGCACCATCACCGCGTTCCCCACACATGCCGCCAGCGAATCCGAAAAACTCAAAGCCACCAAAGCCCAGATCGCAGAGACCAAAAAGCGTCTTGCGGCAGCTAAGGGTAAGGAGGCGGAGATCGCCAAAGAGGTCGGCAATCTGGACAAGCAGGTGGCCGAACTGAACCGGCAGATCGTTACCGGCGAGCACGACATCTCGTCGTTGGAGTCGGACATCCGCACCATGCAGGCGCAGATCGACCAGGTCCAGGCCCGGTTCAAGCAGGCGGCCGACGCATCGAATGCCCGCGCCAAGCGCCTCTACGTGCAGGGACCGGCGGAATCGGTGGCCATGCTGTTCTCCGTGGACTCCATAGTGGAGCTCACCCGGGTGCAGTTTTTGATGGAGAAGTCCTCGGAGCAGGACTCCAAGATCATCGTGGACACCTCGCGGCTAAGGGCCGAGTTGCAGGAGAAGCAGGACAGCCTCAACGAGATCAAAGGAAGCCTCACCGCCCAGAAGGAGTGGCTGAGGTCCCGCAAGGAGCTCGCCGACTCCGCCCGCCGGGAGAAGGCCCAGGCGCTGGCCAGCGTGCAGAAGGAGATTGCGGCGACGCAGGCCCACGTCGACGGTCTTGAGCGTGACAGCTCGAACCTGGAAGCAGCGCTGCGCCGGAGCAGTTCGTCCAGCGGGGGGAGCACGTCGGCCGGTGAAGGCGGCGCTGCTTCATCCTCGGGTTTCGTCCGGCCGGTTGCCGGTAAGATCACCTCACCCTTCGGGCGGCGCTGGGGACGGGCCCACACCGGGGTGGACATGGCCGGAAGAACCGGCGATCCCATCCGTGCCGTCAAGGCCGGGACCATTCTGGGAGTGTCCTGCGGAAGCGGGTACGGGACCTGCACGCTGGTCGACCACGGCGGCGGCGTCGTCACCCTCTACGCCCACATGAGCCGCAAGTCGGTCAGCGGCGGCAAGGTTTCGCAGGGCCAGCGGCTGGGCTCGGTCGGATGCTCGGGCAGCTGCACCGGGCCCCACCTTCATTTCGAGGTCCGGGTGAACGGAACGCCCCGCAACCCGGCAAACTACCTGTAGCCACCGCTGTTCCGGGCATTAAAAAACCCCGCCCTTAGGCGGGGTTTTTGAATCAAACCTTGTTAGCTGACGATGGCGAGTACGTCGCGCTCGTTCAGCATCATGAACTCTTCGCCGCCGACCTTGACCTCGGTGCCCCCGTACTTGGAGAACAGCACACGGTCGCCTTCCTTGACGTCGAGGGGAACACGAGTCCCATCCTGGTAGGAGCCCGGTCCGACTGCAACGACGGTGCCCTCCTGCGGCTTCTCCTTGGCGGTGTCCGGAATTACCAGACCCGACGGAAGCGCATTCTCCGACTCTTCAATCTTGATAAGTACGCGATCTCCCAGTGGCTTGAGACCCATAAAAAAACCTCCTATGGCTAAATCGGCTCAGGAGCGGACGGAAACTCGCTCGCTGTCAGATTAGCACTCTAGGACCGTGAGTGCTAATGCCTCACCGGGTGAGCAGTATCGCCAGTGCCGCCGACGCCAGCACCGCCAGCAGGAGCAGTGCCACCAATATCGGGGTCGCCGGGTTTGCCGGGTCGATGCCCTCTTCGCCCGGCGCCTGTCTGGGGGAACGGGGGGCCGGACCGCCGGGCGGCTGCGGTGCTGCCGCCGGTCGCCGGCTTGCCTGCCGTTCGGGTGCCGGGGCTCGTTGCGGGACCTCCTGTATCGCCGGAGGCACCGCGTGGGCGGCCTCCCCGAGAGGCTCGCGTGCCCGCTCGTAGCCCTCCACAGTCAGGATGCGGCCCTTCCGCAGGTTCCAGGTTTGTCTAAGGACCTCCGAAAGAGCCGCCAGGGGGGCCGGGTCGCCACCGGCATCGTCCAGCATCCGGTCCGCCAACCCCTCCTCCAGGCGCAGCCCTCCCCTTCCTGCGGGCCCCTCAATTACCTCCCGCAGCTCCTCCGTGGACGGCCGTCCGACCAGCACGTGGTTGTCGCTGATGACCGAGGCCAGCCATGGAATGCTCGAACAGGCCCCGTAGGAGTCGGTGCAGATACACAGGACCAAGCGGAACCGCGGGCTCTGCTCGGAATGGAGCGCTTCGAGGACGCTGAGGAAGGCTCCCCGCTCGGCCGGGTCGGAGGCTGCGGTGAACAGGGTTTCGAACTGGTCGACGCACAGGACTCCCTCCGGGACATAACGCTTGGCCGCCGTTCCGGGCGCCTCCTCCAACGAGAAGATGTCGGGAAGAGGTTCCCGCGAGATCCGGCCGAGGGCACCCCAGAGAGCGTCAAGTGGGTGCGAGCCCGGGACAAAAACGCTTTGGGGCCAGTCGCGGCTGCCGGGGAGATCATCCCGGGCCAGCGCCGGCAGAAGACCCGCCCTGACCACCGACGACTTGCCGCACTTCGAGGGCCCGGCAATCACCAGTGTTGTCCGGTCCTGCAGACGGGAGACAAGCTGCCCGACCATCTTCGTCCGGCCGAAGAACCAGCCGGCGTCTTCGGTCTGGAAGACGCCCGGCCCGCGGTAGGGGCAGACGGGTTCCGCAGCCGGTGTGGGCGCCCCGACGGCATCCTCGGTTCGCAAGCCGACCCTGCGCAGCCCTACGGGCTCGGTGAGGCGGTTGCGGACACGCTCGGACTGCTCTGCGGCGGGGTGCCCTCCAGAACGGGGTTGTCGCCGCGCGCACAGCCTGCCGCCAGGCCCAGTGCAAGCACCACCGGCAGAAGCCGTTTCACAAGCCCTTTGGTCAAAATCTCTTCTCCTGAGTGATGGGCGACGATCGTAGCAAAATCCCTAGTCTCCTCCGTACCGGTATCTTGGGCGGGTGGAGACGGAACGGGAGATCATTTACGTCGGGGACCCGATGTGTTCGTGGTGCTGGGGCATCGCCCCCCAGCTGGACGAGTTGCAGCGCCGCCTCCCCGAAGCCGGTTTCCGGGTGATCACCGGGGGCTTAAGGCCGGGCCCCAACGCCCGGCAGATGGACGACGAGCTGGCGGGCCACCTCGAACACGAGTGGACCCTGATCGAGCAGGCCACCGGTCAGCCGTTCGACCTGTCGACGGTCGCCCGCCGGGACTTCCTGTACGACACCGAGCCGGCCTGCCGGGCGATCGCGCTGGTACGGCTGTTCGACGAGCCCAGGGCGTGGCCGCTTTTCAAGCGGATCCAGAAGGCCTTCTACGCCGAGGGGATCATCACCACCGGCCTGGAGACGCTGCTTGTCCTGGCCGAGGAGGTCGGGGCCGACGGGGAACGGCTCCGGACTGCGTTCGACTCCGAGGAGTTCCGGGATGCGGCATGGGCCGACTTCACGGTGGCCCGGGAGTGGGGCATCACGAGCTTTCCGACGGTGATCGCCCGGATGGGCGACCAGGGCCACCTTCTGACGATCGGCTACTCGAACGCCGATGTGATGATGGAGCGCCTCCCGGCTGGCTTTACCGCCTAGGCCAGGTGCAGGTTCGGATCCGGCTCGATGTTCGGGTCGGCGCGGATGCCCCGCTGGAACCGGTAGTGGCCGCAGCAGGCCACCATCGCCGCGTTGTCGGTGCAGTAAACCGGCGACGGGTAGAACAGGCGCAGGTCGTTCTCCTCGCAGAACGCCCCCATCAACTCTCGAAGGCGTGAGTTGGCCGCTACGCCGCCGGAGACGAACACGTTCGTCACGTTGTACTCCTGGGCCGCCTTGATCGTCTTGTGGACCTGGACCTCCACCACGGCCTCCTGGAAGGAGGCGCACACATCGGCCAGGTTGATCTCGTTGCCCGCCTCCTCCTGCTTGCGGATGTAGTCCCGTACCGAGGTCTTGAGGCCGGAGAAGGAGAAGTCGTACCCCTTCTTCATCATCGCCCGGGGGAACTTGATGGCCCGCTTGCTTCCGCCCAGCGCCATCTGGTCGATGGCCGGCCCGCCCGGGTAGCCGATCCCGAGATAACGGGCGATCTTGTCGAAGGCCTCACCGGCCGCGTCGTCCAGGGTCTCACCCAGAACCTCGTACAACCCGTGGGCCGGCATGTGCACCAGCAGGGTGTGGCCCCCGGAGACGATCAGCCCGATACACGGCGGTGCGAAATCCGGGTGCTCCAGAAAATTGGCGTAGATGTGGGCTTCCAGGTGGTTGATCCCCAGCAGGGGAACCTCCAGCACCGACGCCAGCGCCTTGGCCGCCGCCACGCCCACGATCAACGAGCCGACCAGGCCGGGGCCGACGGTCACCGCAATGGCCGACATGTCCCACAGGGTGACGTCCGCCTTGCGGAGGGCCTCGGCGATTGCCGGGTTCATCGCCTGCACGTGGGCCCGGGAGGCGTCCTCAGGGACCACTCCTCCGTACTTGCTGTGCAGGTCTGCCGAGGACGAGATGATGTTGGCCAGCACCTGGTCCCCGCCCCGCAGGATGGCGACACCGGTTTCGTCGCACGAGGTCTCAATGCCGAGGATGAGGGTCTGCTCGTCAAACTTGACCAGCTCTTCGATCTCGGTTTCGGTCTGGATGATCATCTCGGGAGTGACATCGGCAATGCCGGGGATGTCCACCTTGGGAACGTCGACCGACGGGGGTGAAACCTCTCTAGCCACCGGCGTTCTCCCTTCTTCCCCTTGAGGCAAGCTTGTGCCGCATCCGGTTGAGCAGCTCGGCGTATTCGGGGCCGTCGGTCTGGTCCACCCACATGACTATCGCGTCCTCACCGGTCTCCACGTAGTAGCCGGGCCTTAGACCCACCGGCCTGAACCCGAACTTCTCATACATGTTCTGTGCCGCGTAGTTGGAGCGGCGGACCTCCAGCGACAACGTCCGCGCTCCCCGATCGATGGCCGCGTCCAGCAGCCCGATCATCAGCTTGGTCCCGACCCCTGTCCGGTGGTAGGCCGGGTCGACCGCGATGGTGGTTATGTGGGCCTCCAGCCCGGAAGTGATCAGCCCCCCGTACCCCACGACGTCGCCCTCGTAGCGGGCGGCCAGGTAGATCCGATCCGCCCGGCGCACGATCTCCTGCAGAAACAGTGCCGAGCTCCACGGCCGGGGATACACCTGGGCCTCGATCCTCATCACCTGGCGTACGTGCCGCCGGCGCATGGTGACCAGGTCCACCCGGCTCAGGTCTAGCTCATGGGGATTCGCCAGCGCCATCATTTGGCCTTCTTTTCCCAGTTGATCTCGGCGTCCGAGCGGCGCATGTACAAGGGCTCCAGATCGAACAGGCGGTCGTAGTCCTCCCGGTAGAGCCGCGGCAGCGCAAGCTCCACCAGAGATGCCGCCCTGGGAAACGCGTTGGCCATCGACCCGAACTCCACCTTGTGGGCGCCGTCCAGACGCTCACGGTAGAGCAGGGCGCCGTTGCCGACCAGCAAAAAGTCGTCCTTGCTCCCCTCCATCTCCGCCAGCAGCCGCTCCGGCGAACCCACCACGTAGCTGCTCTCCCGGGCTATTCCCCCCGGCACCTGGCGGTAAAACCCGAAGAAAACCTCTTTGCGCTTGGCGTCGATGACCGGGCAGATCAGCTTGTCGGAATACCGGACGTCGAACGCCAACAGGTCCAGCGACGACACGCCGATAATCGGGACCGAGAGTGCCTGGGCCAGCGTCTTGGCGGTTGCCACCCCCACCCTCAGGCCGGTGTACAGCCCGGGCCCCAGCCCGACCGCAACCGCAGACAGGTTCCGGTAGCTAAGGTCGGCCTCCTTCATCAGGAACTCGACGGCCGGCAGAATGAACGAACCGTGGCTCACCCCGCGGGTGACCATGCAGGATCCGATGATCCCCTGCTCGGAGCCGATGGTGACGCTGGACGCCGGCGTGGACGTCTCAATCCCCAGGACCAGCATCAGTTGTTGCCCGATTCCGTGGGGCTGCCGGGCTGGAAGTCTTCACCCAGGCGGGGTCCGCTGGCCCTCGAGGAGACGGCCAGCCCCTCCACCATCTTTTTGATCGAGTCCATCCGGCCGGCCCACGGAGCGCCCTTGCCGGTGAGGGTGATGGTGCGGACGTCGGCTCCCCCGTGCACCAGCTCGATCGTCAGGTGGTCCTGCGGCAGCAGGGGTTCCACCTTGTCCCCCCACTCGACCACCACCACGTAGGAGGGGTCCAGGTACTCGTCGATTCCGAGGTCGATGACCTCCTGGACCTTGCCCAGCCGGTAGACGTCCAGGTGCATCAGCGGAAACCGTCCGCCCTGGTACTCCTTCATCAGCACAAAGGTGGGAGAGGTCACCCGCTCCACGATCCCCAGCCCCTTGGCCAGGCCCTGCACGAAGGTGGTTTTGCCGGCACCGAGGTCTCCCGACATCACCAGGACGTCGCCGGGCACCAGCATCGGTGCCAGTAGACCCCCCAGGCTCTGGGTCTCCGCGGCGGAGTGCGATTCCAGGGTCAGCTTCTTAGGCTTCGGGGCGGCCACGTTAAAACAGCGACTCTTGAGAGACGAACGCCTCTGCCGCGGGTGCCGGCAGGGCCGGAGCGGGAGCGGGGGGAGCCGGCCGGCCCTTGGCAAGCTCGGAGCTGATGAGATCGAAGTCGGAGCGGATCAGGGCGAACTGGGGAGACCCGACGCCTCCGGAATGCAGCGCAGCGGCCGGGTGCAGGGTGGGGATGACCTTGGCCCCGAAGGCGCGAAAGATCTGGCCCCGGACCCGAGTGATCGAAAGCTGGCGGTCCAGGATGTAGCGGGTGGCGAAGTTACCCAGCGTTACGATCACCGCCGGCTTGATGAAGTCGATCTGCGCCTTGAGGTACGGGCTGCAGGTGGCGATCTCGTCCGGTTCCGGGTTGCGGTTGGAGGGTGGACGGCATTTGATCACGTTGCAGATCACACATTTGCTCCGGTCGAGCGCTATGGATTCCAAGAGCTGGTCCAGCAACTTTCCTGCCGCGCCGACGAACGGCCTGCCGAGCTTGTCCTCGTTCATCCCGGGCGCCTCGCCCACGAACATCAGGTCGGACTCCGGATCTCCGTCCATCCAGACCACCTGGGTCCGTCCGGCTGCCAGACGGCAGCGGGTGCACCCCGCAGCCTCGACCCTAACTTCATCGAGCGTCTGCCACACCACCAGAACCCCCAAACCGACGAAATCTCAACAGGGCGCGACGCTTTTGGTCCCCACCCGCTCCCTAGATGATAACGACTGGACGAACTTCGTAGGCAGCGCCCGCCCGCCTACGGGTTCAGGTAGATCCGCCGTACCCGGGCGCTGACGCCGCACACCACCTCGTAAGGGATTGTCCCCAATTTGCCGGCCATGTCCTGGGCGGTGATCTGTTCGGTGCCCTGGCGGCCGAGGATGACCACCTCGTCGCCGGCCGAAAGCTCATCCTCACCGGCGTCCACCAGGAAGTGGTCCATGGTGATCGTCCCGGCGATCGGGTAACGCTTGCCCCGGATCAACACCTCGCCCAGGTTCGTCAGGGACCGGCGCAGCCCGTCGGCGTACCCGCAGGGCACGGTGGCCACCACACTCTCGCGGGCGAGGGTGTAGCGCTGGCCGTAGGAGATGGACTCCCCGGCCGGCAGCCGCTTCACCATGCCCACCCGGGCCTTGAAGCTCATGGCCGGCTCCAGCTCAACCGTGTCCGCCAGAGCAGGCGACGGGTAGATCCCGTAGCCGGCGATTCCCACCCTCACCAGGTCCAGGTGCGCTTCGGGGAAGGTGAGCGCCCCGGCCGAGTTGGAGATGTGGCGGATCAGGCCGTCGGTGCGGGGACCGAGCTCGTCCAGCAATTCGAGGAACAGCTTGTGCTGCTGGGAGGTGAACGAGTTGGACACCTCCTCCGCCACCGCGAAGTGGGTCCAGATCCCCCCCAGCTCAACCCCCTCCAGGGCGTCCAGGAGGTCCATGAAGGCGGCAGCGGCCTCACGGGGGACCCCGTAGCGGTGCATGCCGGTATCGACCTTCAGGTGGCAACTGAGGCGTTTGGCGCCGCCGGCCTGCTCGGACCAGGCCCTCGCCCCCTCCTCGGTGTAGATCGTCGGGGTGAGGTTGTGCTCGGCGGCGGCGGGCAGCGCGCTCAACGGAGGCTGGGCCAGCAGCAGTATCGGCCGGTCGATCCCGGCCGCCCGCAGGGCTGCCCCCTCCTCCACCCGGGCTACCCCGAGCCAGTCGGCGCCGCCGTCGATGGCCGCGCCGGCCACCTCCACCTCGCCGTGGCCGTAGGCGTTGGCCTTGACCACCGACAGCATCAGCGTGCCCGGCTTCAGCAAAGCCTTGATCCGGGCGACGTTGCGCCGGATGCAGTCCAGGTCCACCTCGGCCCACAGGGCCAGGGCTTCGGTTTTCACCGTCACGAAGAACTCCCCCGGCCGGCCGCCTTGAAGATCACCATCGGGAGCGCATTCAACAGGTCCCCTGCGACGACCCCGCGCTCCCCCATCCACCCGGCCAGCATCTCGCCGGCCAGACCGTGCAGGCAGGCACCGGCCCACGCGGCCGTAAACGGATCCATGCCTGCAGCCGCCAGGGCGGCGATGACGCCGGTCAGGACGTCACCCGAGCCCCCGGTCGCCAGGACGGGGCCTCCCGCATCGACCATCACGGTTTGTCCGTCCGGCCGGGCAACCAGGGTGCGAAATCCCTTGAGCAGCACTACCGCTCCGGTGCGCCGGGCGGCCTCTCTCACCGACGAGATCCGGTCCGAGTCGATCTGCTCCACCGGCCTCCCGAGCAGCCGGGCCAGCTCCCCCGAGTGCGGCGTGAGGATGGTGGGCGCCGGGCGCTCCCGAAGGCTTTCCGGGTGGCCCTGGAAGGCGGAGATGCCGTCGGCGTCCAGCACCACCGGCCGGTCCACCCCGTGCAGGACCTCGGTCACGAAGTTCATCGTCTCGACATCCTTGCCGACTCCCGGCCCCATCGCCACCACCTGCATCTGACCGGCAAGTTCCACCACCGGCCCCGCCGCATCAAAGCTGAAGGCGCCCCGGGCGGTGTCGGGCATTCCGGCGGTGAGGGCCTCGATCACCTGCGGTCCTACCGAGTTGCGGATGCACTCGGGAACCGCCATGCGGACCAGTCCGGCGCCGGCCCGCAGTGCTCCGGTGGCGGTGAGCACCACCGCGCCGGACATGGAGACCGATCCCGCGACCACCAGCACCTTGCCGACGCTGCGTTTGTGGGCGGTCGGTAGCCGGGCGGGGAGCACCCCGGACAGGTCGTCCGATCCCGCCAGGAACAGCTCGGACTGCATCAGCTCGTCCGGGATCCCGATGTCCTCCACGGTCACCTCGCCGGCGTGGCGGGCGCCCGGCTGCAGTAGAAGGCCGGTCTTCAGCGCGGCGAGGGTGAGTGTCCGGGCGGCCACGATCGCTTCCCCCTGGACCCGGCCGGTTTCGCCGTCGACCCCGGAAGGGATGTCGATGGCCAGAATCTCCACGCCGCTGGCGTTGGCCGCCCCGGCTGCCGCGGCCATCGCTCCACTGAGGGCTCCCTTGAACCCGGTGCCCAGCATTGCGTCGATGACCAGGTCCGACCGCCCGAGCTCGCGTCCGAGACGCGAAGGCTCATAGCGGTGAACCGAAACACCCGAGCCCTGCATCCGTGCGAATGCATCGCCGGCATCACCCTTGAGCTCGCCCGGCTCCGCCATCAGGATTACGTTGCAGGCCGCTCCCCGCCGAGCGAGATACCCGGCCGCCACAAACCCGTCTCCGGCGTTGTTGCCTTTGCCGCACAGCACGGTGACCCGGTGCCCGTAGGTTCCCCCGAGCAGGGCAACCGCCTCCCGGCCTACCGTCCGGCCGGCCCGGTCCATCAGGTCGGTGGAGGGGATGCCGGACTCCGCCGCCGCGCGGTCGGCGGCGGCCATCTGGGAAGGCGTCAGGACATTTTGCACCCGCCCATTGTAGGGAGAGGGGGTCAAGCCGGGGCTTTGAGTCCTCCGGGATCCTGGCGGGCGCTTCCGCTGAGCAGATGTTTGCAGCCGGTCAGAACGAAGATCCGGCGGACCGGCGCCTGGGGGTTGGTGATGAACAGGTCCCGGTCGTCCCGGCACGCCCGGTTGTAGGCGCCGAGCAGCACCGCCAGTCCGGAGCAGTCGAGGAACCCGACCTCCGACATGTCGATAACCACCGGGTCGGCCCCGTAGACCTCCACCGGGTCGAGCGCATGGCTCAGAATCTCGGCCGAGCCCAGGTCCAGCTCACCGTTGAGGGACAGGGTCGCGGAACTCTCGTAGTAGCGGACGTCGACGGCGAAGTAGTCGACGGTCGAAAGGCCGGGGGGTGCAGAATCCAAGGGCGCGTCCTCGAAAGAGCCCAGTGTGACCAAGGTCCCTGAAGACTGGGGGATAGCCGACCGAAATGGATCTGAATTCGGCACGGGAAGGATATACCCACCGCAGACCGCTTCTACATAATTACTTCAAACCCGCTGGCAGACTGCTCACCCGACTGCTAGAGGTCCTCTCCGGCGATGACCGCCGCCAGGCTCGCCGCCACCGAGTCGGCGGTCTCGATGTCGGGCGCCTCCACCATCACCCTTACCAGGGATTCGGTCCCGGACGGACGGACCAGCACCCGGCCCCGGTCGCCCATTCGGCTTTGTGCCTGCTCCACCGCCTCGGCCAGCACCGGCGACGACCCGATCCGGCGGGCATCGGTCACCGGCACGTTGACCAGCACCTGGGGAAACTTCTCCACCACTGCGGCCAGCTCGGAGAGTTTGCGACCCGAGGACACCATCAGCGCGGCCAGGCGAAGTCCGGTGATGAGCCCGTCGCCGGTGGTCGAAAAGCGGGAGAAGATCACGTGTCCGGACTGTTCCCCGCCGATGGAGGCCCCGCAGCGGCGCATCTCCTCCAGCACATAGCGGTCCCCCACCGGGGTTTCTGCCAGCTCGATGCCGGCGGCTGCCAGCGCCCGGCGAAAGCCAAGGTTGGCCATCACGGTGGAGACAACCCGGTTGCCGGCCAGCCTGCCCGCCTGCTGGAGCTCGATTGCCAGCGCGGCGATAAGGCAGTCGCCGTCCACCACCTTGCCCTCCTCGTCCACCGCAATAACCCGGTCGGCGTCACCATCGTGGGCGAGTCCCAGGTGGGCACCGGCGGCCCGGACCCGGTCCACCAGCCCGCCGAGGTGCTGCGAGCCGCACCCGGCGTTGATGTTGACCCCGTCGGGGTCGGCGTTGATCACGGTCAGCTCGGCGCCGGCCCGGGTGAATGCCTCCGGGCTGGTGCGAAATGCCGCCCCATTGGAGCAGTCCAGCACCAGCCGCAGGCCCTCCAGGCTGCGGCCCTCCAGCGACTCCAGCGCGTGCTTGACGTACAGGTCCTCGGAGTCACTCAACTCCCCGGTACCGCCGGCCGGTCCGCCCGAGTGGGCCGAGTCCACCAGGCCCTCTATCCGTTCCTCCTGCTCATCGGTCAGCTTGAACCCGTCGCCGCCGAAGAACTTGATGCCGTTGTCGGAGAACGGGTTGTGGGAAGCGGAGACAACTGCTCCGGCGGAAGCGCCCAGGGTGGTCACCCAGAAAGCGACCGCCGGGGTGGGAACGACCCCGATGTCCACCACCTCGGCACCCGCGGACATGATCCCGGCGGCCAGCGCCGCCTGGAGCATCGGCCCGGAGGCCCGGGTGTCGCGGCCCAGGACGATGCGCGGTCTTCCCCCGGTCGCCAGCTCGAAGGCGGCGGCCCGGCCCAGGCGCAGAGCCAGATCGGGGGTCAGCTGCAGGTTGGCGACGCCCCGTACGCCGTCGGTGCCGAAAAGCTTGTCCATGGGAATGATCTTAGCCCGGCGAATGACGGGGCCGGGCACCGGACGGCGGCACCGGCAATGTCCGTGCGGTAAAGTGGGATGACCAGTGGGATTTGAAAGGAAGATCACAAGATGGCCAGAACACATGTGGTCCTTTCGGAAGACGTCATTCAGGCAATCGACACCCTCGTGGGCCAGCGAGGACGGAGCCGGTTCCTCGAAAACGCCGCTCGCGAGAAGCTCCAGCGCTTGGCTCTGGAGGAGTCGTTGAAGGGGACCTCCGGGATGCTTGGCGACTCTGCTCGATCCGAGTGGGGTGATCGCCGGTCGACCCGTGAATGGGTTCGGTCCTCCCGCCGGTCGGAAACTGAATCCACCGCCGGTTGAGCCGGTATCTGCTGGACACGACCGTTCTCATCGCACATCTACGCGGGGACTCCGCAGTAAGCCGCTTCCTACTTGATCTGTTGGGTGAGGGGCACCGGCTGGGCATCTGCTGCGTCAATATCGCGGAGGTGGAACGAGGATTGCGGCCCCCTGAGCGTAAGCGGGCGAGGGAATTGATCGAACGCCTGGAGTACCTGGAGACAACCAGGGAGGCGGCACGACGAGCCGGCAGGTATCAGGCCGACCTGCAGCGAAGGGGCCGGACCTTACACACCGCAGACGCCATCGTCGCCGGGACTGCGAGGGCACACGGGGCGGTACTGGTCACCGACAACCTGAGCGACTTTCCCATGGCAGATTTAACGATCCAGGGGTTGCCTGACTTGCCGTCGGCTTAGGTGGATCCGGGGGGCTTGCGCCGGGCGGCGCCGGTCGCCCAGGCGAGCAGCGTCTCATTGCGTTTGCGGACCAGCAGGTAGACGGCGGCGGAGAGGGCCAGCGGCAGCGGTGTCAGCGCGAGGACGATCGCCAGGCCGTTCGACCCTCTCGGAGCGGCCTCGGCCGGCTGCGCCGGAGCGGCGCTTATCCGGGTTGGCGCAGCCGTCGGAATCAACTCCGGCACTATGATGGCGGGCTCCGGGACGGGTGGCAGCGCCACCGGAACCGGAGCCGGGGCGGGCGGAGCCGGAACGTAGATCGGCGGAGGGTCGATCCGCACGGTGGCCCCCAGGGTTGCCGGGTCGTGCAGAAGCCCCGCAACGTACCCCGCCGTCTCCAGGCTGCAGGGGCCGGACTCGCTCAGCGTGCGCAGCGTCGAGCCGGTCCAGACCCGGGCGACACAGTCCGCCCAGCCCTCCCGGATGTCGTTGTAGGAGGGTGCGATGTCCATGAACCCCTGCGGCGGCATCCCGATCACCGGGCTGACCAGTGCGAAAGCTATCTGGTGGCCGAACTCATGGGCCACCGTGGCAACTACCTCCTCCGCCGACCGGTTCATCAGGCGCGGGGAGAGGATTGTGCGGCCGTCCAGGTAGGAAAGAGCGAGGTGGCCGCGGCTCACGTTGCCGACGGTCCACACCACCCGTACCGACTCCCGCCATTCCGGCGGCACCCCGGTCTCAACCGCCCACTTGAGCCGGGTCTGGAGATTTCCGATCCCCGGGTCGGGCCCGGTACCGGCCAGCGCAGTCAGTTCGTCGAGGTTGAACCCGCCCGTCTGGAACCGGCCGCCGGCAGGCTGCGCGATCAGCAGAACCATCAACAGGGCACACGTCAATGCACGCCGGCACCTGGGAACGAAGCGATTCAAGGGGATCTCCACCACTAAGCGTGACTAGTAGTCACATAGTAGGGGATTTCGAGCTATCGAAAAAGGCCGGGGAATCCCCGGCCCTTCTCGTTGGATCTGTATGCCTAGCGCTTGGAGTACTGCGGCGCCTTGCGGGCCTTCTTCAGACCGTACTTCTTGCGCTCGATGATCCGGGAGTCCCGGGTCAAAAAGCCGGCCTTTTTGAGAGCAGGACGAAGCTCCGGGTCCAACTCCACCAGTGCCCGGGAGATCCCGTGGCGAAGCGCTCCGGCCTGACCTGCGGTGCCGCCGCCCTCGATGGTTGCCAGCACGTCGTAGTTCTTGGTCAGCTCCAGGATCTCAAGCGGCTCCAGGATCACCCGGCGAACCGCCAGGTTGGGGAAGTAGTCCGGAAGGGACCGGCTTCCGTTGATAACGAAGTTGCCCTCGCCGGGGATCAGGCGAACCCGAGCCACGGCTTCCTTGCGGCGTCCGGTTGCTCTGGACAGTTCTTTGGTTGCCATTACTCGCCACCTCCTACACCCAGGGTGTTTTTGAGCACCAGAGGTTGCGGCTTCTGGGCCTGGTGCGGGTGCTCCGCACCTGCGTAAACGTTGAGCTTGCCGGCCATGGACCGGCCGAGCCGGTTGCTGGGCAGCATGCCCTTGATCGCCTTCTCTACAACCAGCGCGGGCCGTTGGGCCATGAGCTTGTCGTACTTCAGCTCCCTAAGACCGCCGGGATAGCCGGAGTGGCGGTACCAAACCTTCTGGTTGATCTTGTCGCCGGTCAGCCTCACCTTGTCTGCGTTCACAATGACAACGTGGTCCCCGGTGTCCAGGTGCGGGGTGAAGGTGGCCTTGTGCTTGCCGCGCAGCACGTGGGCTACCTGGGCGGCCAGGCGTCCGAGCACGAGACCCTCGGCGTCAACCACCCACCAGGCGCGCTCTATCTCTGATTGTTTTACCGAATGGGTCTTTTGCATGTCACTCATCCTAGCGTCTCAGGCCTAAACCAACTCTTCTGGGTATTCCACCGAGACCAGGAACAGGCCGTGCGGCGGTGCTACCGGCCCTGCCTGCGCCCGGTTACGGGCGTGCAGAATCCGGTCCATCTCATCGGGGTGAATCTTGCCGGTCCCCACCTGCACCAGGGTTCCAACTATCGATCGAACCATCTGCTGGATGAACGAGTTGGCGGTGATGCGGATCGTGGTGAGGTCGCCGTCGTGCTCGACTTCAATCGACTCCACCCGGCGAACCGGGTTCTTGCCTTCCTCGACCCTTCCGAACGAATCGAAGGCGTGCTCGCCCAGCAACGCTGCCGCCGCCTTACCCATCAGTTCCCGATCCAGAGGATGGGGGAAGTGCCAGGTGGTGTGGCGGGCGAACGGGTCGGCAACCGACCGGGTGAACAGGCCGTACTCGTAGGTCCGGGCGACCGCGGAGAACCGGGCGTCAAAACCTGCCGGCGCCCGCCCGGCCGCCAGTATTGCGATCGCCGGTCCGCACATGGAGTTCAGGCGGACCATCAGGTTGTCCGGATCGACCTCAACATCGGTGTTGAACGACATGACCTGTCCCAGGGCGTGAACTCCGGCATCGGTACGGCCGGCGGCAGAGGTGACTATCGGGGTGCCCAGAACCTTGGCCATCGCGGCCTCAACGGTTCCCTGGACCGTGTCCACCTCAGGCTGCCTGGCGAAGCCGTGGAACGGCGTGCCGTCGTAGGCAACAACCATTCGGTAGGTAGCCATCGCTCGATGAGGCCTAACGGCCTACTCGTTCTCCTTGGAGTCGTCAGAGTCGTCGTTCGGGGCCTCGGCGGGAGCTTCTTCCACCGGGGTCGCCTTGGCTTCGGTTTCTTCAGCTTCAGCCGGCGCCGCAGAGTCGTCCGCGTCCTCGTCCTTGGCCTTGCGGGATCGGGCCTTGGGCTTGGCGGCCTCTTCGGTGGTTTCGGTCTTGCGGCGGCCCAGGCGGCGCTTGCGTGCCGCCTCTGTCTCCTTGGGAGCGGCCGCCGCCGCGGTCTCTTCCACGAACTCGAGAATTGCCATGGGCGCCGCGTCACCCTTGCGGGGGCCGAGCTTCAGGATCCGGGTGTACCCGCCGTTGCGGTCGTGGAACCTGGGCGCCACCTCGGCGAAAAGCTTGTGGACGAGGTCGTCATCGGTGATCCACTTCAGTGCCTGGCGGCGGGCGTGCAGCGTGTCCGTCTTGCCCAGGGTGACCAGCTTCTCGGCGTACGGCGCGACCAGCCGGGCCTTCGCCTCGGTGGTGCGGATTCGGTCCTCGATGATCAGCGAGGCAATCATGCCCTTGATCAGGTGCTTCTGGTGAGCCGGCCCGGAGGCCAGACGCGGTCCCTTGGTTGGCGTAGGCATTACCCGATGCTCCGCTGCTTGAGGCCCAGGCCCAGCTCGGCAAGCTTCTGCTTGACCTCGTCGATGGACTTCTGGCCGAAGTTGCGGATGTCCAGCAGGTCCTGCTCGCTCTTTTCCACCAGCTGACCGATGTTGGTGACGCCTTCACGCTTCAGGCAGTTGTAGGAGCGGACGGAGAAGTCCATCTCCTCGATGGGAAGGGTCAGGTCGGTTCCGTCGTCTCCGGTGCCCGGCTCGGGACCGAGCAACAGGCCCGGCCCTTCGGCCAGTTCTGCGAAGAGCGTGAACAGCTCCACCAGCGTCCGCCCGGCGGCCGACAGCGCTTCCTTGGCGGACAGGCCGCCGTTGGTCTCGATGTCGACGATGAGGCGGTCGTAGTCGGTCTTCTGCTCGACACGGGTGGGCTCCACCGTGTAGGTGACCCGGCGTACCGGCGAGAAGATCGAGTCGACCGGGATCAGGCCGATGGGGGCGCCTGCGGGCTTGTTCCGCTCGCTGGACACGTAACCACGGCCCATCTCAACGGTCAGCTCGATCTCCAGGCGCGCACGCTTGTTGATGGTGCAGATGTGCAGCTCGGGATTCAGGATCTCGATACCGGCGGGAACCTCGATGTCGGCCGCAGTGACATCCTGCGGACCGTCGACGTTCAGGCGGATGAAGGCCCCCTCCTGCGACTCGGAACGCAGCACGAGCTGCTTGATGTTGAGGATGATGTCGGTGACGTCCTCTTTCACTCCCGGGATCGTGGAGAACTCGTGCTGGACGCCCTGGATCTTGATGGCCGTCACGGCAGCGCCGGGAATGGAGGAGATCAGCGTCCGCCGAAGCGAGTTGCCGAGCGTGTACCCAAAGCCTGGCTCCAGGGGCTCGATGCTCACTCGGGCGAAGTTGTCGTCCTCTTGAGTGTCGAAGCTGATCTGGGGGCGATGGACCACGAGCATGTTGGATTCCATGTAGAGATATGTCCTTCCTGGGGCTACTTCGAGTAGAGCTCGACGATCATCTGCTCCTGGACGGGAACGTCGATCATCTCGCGGGCCGGCTCGGCCACAACTGTGATTCGAAGCTCACCGGCTTCGAGGTTCAGCCAGTTGGGGATGGTCCTTCCGGCGGCGTATGCGGCGGATTCGACGATTCGGTCGACGCCCCGCGAGCGCTGCCTGACCTCCACCTTGGAGCCCGGCTTGACGTGGAAAGAGGGAATGTCGACCTTTTTACCGTCGACCTGGAAGTGTCCGTGGCTCACGAGCTGGCGTGCCTGGGCACGGCTCATGGCCAGACCACCGCGGTAGACGACGTTGTCCAGGCGGTGCTCCAGAAGCTGCAGGAGCTTGGCGCCGGTAACGCCCTTGGCACGGGTGGCCTTGTCGTAGTACAGACGGAACTGCTTTTCGCGGACCCCGTAGATTCGGCGGGCCTTCTGCTTCTCACGCAGCTGCAACAGGTACTCGCTCTCCTTGATGCGGCCGCGGCCGTGGTCACCCGGAGGGTAGGGACGGCGTTCGATGGCGCACTTGGGGGAATCGCAGCGGGTGCCTTTGAGGTAAAGCTTCACGCGCTCCCGGCGGCACAGCCGGCAGACGGGATTCGGTTGGTTTGGCACGCCTTATACCCTTCTTCGCTTGACTGGGCGGCATCCGTTGTGGGGGACCGGAGTTGCATCCATGATCCCCAGGATCTCCAGGCCGGACGCCTGAAGTGAACGGATGGCGGTTTCCCGGCCGGAGCCGGGGCCCTTTACAAAAACGTCGACCTTGCGAACGCCGTGGTCCTGCGCCCGCTTGCTGGCGGCCTCGGCGGCCAGCTGTGCGGCGAAGGGGGTGGACTTGCGGGAGCCCTTGAAGCCGACGTTGCCCGCAGATGCCCACGACAGGGCGTTGCCCTCGAGGTCGGTGATACAAACGATTGTGTTGTTGAAGGAAGACTTGTTGTGAGCCTGCCCGTGGGGCACGTTCTTTTTTTCCTTGCGTTTCGCCTTCTTAGGTTTGGCCACGCCTTACTTCCCCTTCTTCCGCTTCATACCCACGGTCTTCTTCGGTCCCTTGCGGGTCCGCCCGTTGGTGTGGGTTCGCTGACCGTGCACCGGGAGGCCGCGGCGGTGCCGAATCCCCTGGTAGCAGCCGATCTCGACCTTGCGCTTGATGTTCTGGGCAACCTCACGGCGCAGGTCACCCTCGACCTGGAAATTGCCTTCGATGTAGCCGCGAAGGCGCATGATCTCGTCATCGGTGAGGTCGGAGACCCGCTTGTCACCATCGACCATGGTGCCCTTGAGAATGGCCTGCGACCTGGTGAGGCCGACGCCGAAAATGTAGGTAAGACCGGTTTCCAGCCGCTTGTCCCGGGGGAGGTCGACGCCCGCTATACGAGCCATCAGCCCTGTACCTGTTTGTGGCGCGGGTTGGAGCAGATGACCCTCACGCGGCCGTGGCGGCGGATGATCTTGCACTTCTCACACATTTTTTTCACGCTAGGTCTTACCTTCATTTGCGAAAAGTCCTATCTGTTCCGGAAGAGCCAGACGATGCGGCCCCTGGTCAAGTCATAGGGGGACATCTCCACCTCTACCCTGTCTCCAGGCAGCACCCGGATGTAGTTCATTCTCATTTTTCCGCCGATATGAGCCAGGACCTTGTGGCCGCCGGGGATCTCGACCCGGAACATAGCGTTGGGAAGCGGTTCAACGACCGTTCCCTCAACCCTTATGGGTGCTTCCTTGCCAGACTTGTCCTTAGTGGCCATATCCTCACTTAATTCCGGCTTTCCCAGGTACCGTCCCGCTCACACTTCAGCGGATCCGGTCTCCTTGCAGACCCAGCTCTCGGTCTAAAAGCGTGCTTCTTGGGACAACGCCGAAGGATTTGTTTCTCCGCCCAACAAGCTGGACACGCGTAAGGCGCGCAGCCTAGGGCCGGAACAAAGAACTATACCAGCGATCGGCACCCTTCGCCATCGCCCCGAACTTCGCTCCCACCAGTATGACGGACCTCGCGCCATCCACCTCCAGGTCGGGAAAAAGTTGCGGTTCGGGTTCCATTTTGCCCAACTCAATGGCACACTCAACAACGGATGCGAACTATTGCTAACCCATCCAGACCCCGCCGGCCGCTTGTGTCGCTGGGGGTCATATCGCTGCTGATGGCCCTGCTGCCCGTCCAGAGCGCATTCGGCGCGTCCAGTGACTCCCTTCAAAAGGAGCTCGATCGCCTGGCCGCCGAGTACGGCAAGGTGGAGACCCAGCTGGCGCAGACCGAAGCCAAACAGGCCGCGCTCACCAAGGAGCAGCAGGAGGCCCAGGCGACCATCGATGCCAGATCGGCCGCCCTTGAGGCCCGGGCCGGGCACATGTACAAGTCCGGGGGCGCCACCACCATGATCGGGCAGCTTTTGACCTCCTCCGACTTCGGCGAGTTCGTCAAGCGCATCCACTACATGGGCGTGCTGGGCGGCGACGACACCGAGCTGATGGAGGAGCTGACGGTGGCGCAGACCCGCAGCAGACAGGTGGCAGCCGAGCTGGAGGCCACCGAGGCCCGCCAGAGCCGGCTGGCCGAGAATCTTGGCACCCAGCGCAACGCGGTCCAGGGCCGGCTCGCCGAAGCCAAGCGGGTCGAGGAACAGAAACGCAAGGAGGCCGAGGAGGCTCTGCGAAGCCAGCGGCTGAGCGCCCAGCGCAGGGCCCAGCTGGAGGCGGCGGCAAGAGGCGCTCCCCGGATCACCGCCGTCACCGCGCCTTCCTCCTCCGCAGCAGCGGCGCCGGCGGGACAGGTCTCCTCCGCGGGGCGGTTCGCCAGGTTCACCCTTCCCCTCAACCCCTCCGGCTTCGCGAACACCTGGGGGGCACCGCGCTCGGGCGGGCGGCGCCACCAGGGGACCGATGTCATGGCTCCCTGCGGTGCCCCGGTATACGCCGTGACCGACGGAACCATCCAGCGCACCTCCTCCGGCGGCCTGGGCGGGATCAGCCTGTACCTGAAGGCCACCAACGGCGATGTCTTCTACTACGCCCACCTGCGGGGTTTCTCCAACGGATCCGCCCCCGGCAAGCGGGTGTCCGCCGGCGACGTGATCGCCAGCAACGGCAACACCGGCAACGCCAGAGGCGGACCGTGCCACGTGCACTTCGAGTGGAAGCCCAACGGGGGACGATCGGTGAACCCCTACCCGCTGTTGAACTCCGCCCGGTAGGCTGTCGCCATGGAACCTTTGGATATCTCCACCGACATGAGCACCAAGCCCAGGGTGCCGCCGGTTTCCGGCCCGCCGCCGCGGGAGCTGTACTCCACCGACGTGGTCAAAGGAAACGGGCCAACCGCAGTCTCCGGGGAGCGGGTATCGGTCCACTACGTCGGCGTCTCCTACTCAACCGGCGAGCAGTTCGACTCTTCCTGGGACCGCGGCGAACCCTTCGGTTTCCCGCTGGGCGGCGGCAGGGTCATCCCCGGGTGGGACTACGGGGTGTCGGGCATGAAGGTGGGCGGCCGGCGCCTGCTCGTGATCCCGCCGAACATGGGTTACGGCAGCCGCGCGGTTGGAACCATTGCGCCGAACGAGACCCTGATCTTCGTCGTCGACCTGCTAAAGCTCGGCTAAAGCGCAGTAAGAATTCTGGGGCCGTCCGCCGTGACCGCCACGGTGTGCTCGAAGTGCGCCGACAGGCTGCCGTCGGCGGTAACCACGCCCCACTGGTCGTCCAGGAGCCTGGTCTGCCAGCCGCCGGTGTTCACCATCGGCTCGATGCACATCACCCAGCCCTCCTCCATGACCGGGCCCCTTCCCGCCTTGCCGTAGTTGGGCACCTGGGGGTCCTCGTGCAGGGAACGGCCGATGCCGTGGCCGACGAACTCGCGGACCACGCTCATCCCGGCCCGATCGATGACCCCCTGGATGGCGTTTCCGACATCGCCCAGGCGGTTGCCCGGCCTGCAGCAGGCTATCCCGGCGGCCAGGGCTTCCTGCGTGACCTCCAGGAGCTTGCGGGCCTCGGCCGACACCTCACCGACCGGGAAGGTATAGGCGCTGTCGGCATGCCAGCCCTCAAGGATCAATCCGAAGTCGGCGGAGAAGATGTCGCCTTCCTTGAGCCTGCGGCCGTCGGGGATTCCGTGGACCACCATCTCGTTGGGCGAGGCGCAGATGCTTGCCGGAAACCCCCGGTAGCCCAGGAACGAGGGCACGGTGCCTCTCAGGCGCATTGAGCGCTCGGCCATCTCGTCAAGCTCCTTGAGCGACACGCCCGGCTTGATGGCTTGCCCCATCTCCCGGATGACCTCGGCCAGGATCTTGCCGGCGCGGGCCATGAGCTCAATTTGTTCCGGTGTCTTCTTAACGATCATCGGCTGCCTCATTGGGAGTTGGTGGAGCGAAACCGGGCGGTGAAAGGTTCTTCGGGGATGGTACCTCCCATCCCGAGGCGGGGCCTGCGAGCAGGGCAGCCGGGCACCATATCGAGTCGCAGGCGCAGTTTGTGGATATTGGCTTTGCGCGGCGACGATAATGAACTGCAGTAGCCCACCGGAACTCTCCGGCATTCGCGTAAGGACGCTGAGATCGTCGCACTCCCAGGCCGAAGCTCATCCCCCGGAAAGGTAGCAAGCGGCGGACCAGCGCCCCTGGTTGCTAAAGGATTTGAAGGCTATCGGCGAAGGTCTCGAAGCGGGAGGCCTCAACCGGGTCCTCCTGCCGAACCACCTGCAGAACATAGAGGCGGGAACCGGCCAGGACTGCCCGGGCCCGAACCTGGCTCCCGGAGCCGTCGATCACATAGTCGATGGACTCATTGTTCTGGTAGGTGGACGGTTCCCGGGAGGTGACCGAACCCCCGATGCTCGATGCGGCGCCGTCCACGGCAGAGTCGAGCAGCTCCTTGGGGTCGGTCGCCATGTCCTCCGGGTAATCGGCGTAAGCCACCGAAAACACCTCGCCGGAGGGCTTGGGGCCG
>JAJCYF010000107.1 GCA_029263035.1 Actinomycetes bacterium | reverse complement strand
GGTCGGTGGTGAAATCGTGCTCTACGCCGGGGTCCTTTTCACACACCATGTCCAGGTGGGACTGAACCGCCACCGTGGGCCCCGATCCCCCATCCAGGAACAGGACCAGGTTGCCGTAGTCGTCCTGCCGCCAGCCGACACCCCGCTCTTCGGCCAGGGACTTGACGTAGTCCAGCGCGGCCTGCTCGCGCCCTGAAGGCCGGGGAATCCGGCTTAGCTCCGAAAAGTGCCGCCACAGCTCCTGGGGAGCCAGATCCGTCAGTGTGTTAGTCAACTGTCCGCACTCCTTTGTGGTCAGGATAACCTTTGCCCATGCCACCAGACGGCCGGCGACGCCGAAAGCTGCTGCGGGCGGCTCTTGCCGCCCTGGTGGCCGTCGTCGGATCGGTCGT
This sequence comes from Actinomycetes bacterium, assembly GCA_029263035.1. Lineage (GTDB taxonomy): Bacteria > Actinomycetota > CADDZG01 > JAHWKV01 > JAHWKV01 > JAJCYE01. The sequence continues at coordinate 3,967 of JAJCYF010000107.1, read as the reverse complement.
AGCCGGCTTCGGTGACATTAAAGATCCTAGCCACGCTCCTGGATTTATTGCCCCGGCAATCGCCGGCGCAATCATCGTGTTGCTCGGCGGCTGGGTCGCGGTGAGCGCCCTGGCGTCCGCCACCCGGGAGGGAATCAGCGAAAAAGCCGGTGAGGCCAGGGGGGTCACCCTGGCCAAGATGGTCTCGGTCGCCGGTTACGCCATAGTGATTCTGTGGACGTTGAGCGCCCTGGGGGTGGGCATCCAGGCCCTCCTGCTCGGCGGCGCCCTGACCGGCGTGGTGCTGGGCATCGCCGCGCAGCAGACGCTGGGCAACATCTTCGCCGGGCTGGTCCTGCTGGTGGTGCGGCCGTTCGTCGTCGGTCAGAACACCGTGATCAAATCAACGCTTGGGGAGTACAGCGGCCGGGTGGACAACATAGGGCTGTTCTACGTGACCATGCAGACCGCCGGCGGCAGGGTGGATGTGCCCAACGCGGTGGCGCTGGCCTCCGCAGTTGGCCCTGGCGCCTCGGCCCACTCCGGCGAGGACCCCGCCGGGCCCCCGGAGGCCCCGCCGGGCGAGATTTGATCCCTCAAGTGCGTTTGAAGGTCCGGAACCCGGTTCCCTCGTTCCAGGAATCTATCTTCAGGTAGCCGCCGTCCACTGCGGTCACCACCAGTTCGGCAATGTCGGCGCGGAAAAGGTGAAAGTCCCCCGGGGGGCCTTCCGGGCCGGCCACCTTGCGCCGCATTGCCTCGTCATCCACCTCGGTCGCCCGCCCCGCGATCTTGACGTCCCCCTTCCAGCTGTCGGAAGGGTCGACGGTGGGCCCGTGGAGCGCAAACCGCGGGTCCCGCCTCAGATCGAGCGCCTTGCGGGAGCCCGGCATTCCGCCGAACCAGATGTCACCTTCAACAAAAGTGATCTCAGTGCCGCTGATCCGGGGAGAGCCGTCCTTTCGAATAGTGGCCAGCGTTTTGTGCTTGTGAACGTCGAAAAGCTCCCGAGCCCGCCCTGCCAGCTCGGGGTGCGCCGCTTCTATCTCGGACCAGGACGCCATGCCTCTCCTTTCATTCGGGAAACCTCAGATTGTGACAGGCGGGGGTGACACAACTCACCCCGACGAAAAAGGGGGGCCGAATGGACCCACGATTGGGGTCCATTCGGCCCCCCTTTTCACCCCGCTGCTTCGGACGCCGGCCCTACACTGAAAAGGCAAGGTAGCAAGCAACCTGGAGGGACGAGGGAAGGCGTTTTGAGAGCGGCGCCGGATCTCGTGCAACCTCGTCTTTGGCGAGGCGGTGATCTACGCGACGGCGGTGGCAGCCCGGTCTACTGGTCGACCGGATGATGTGGGCACCACCCCGGCCCACACCGGCCACCGCCGCCGCACCCCTCCGCCGGCGGCTCGGTAAATCCCGGAGTCGCGATCTAGAATGGCCGGGGCCCGGTCCTACTAGGATGTAAGCCCTACTCATCCAGCCCCAAGCAAGGCATTCCAAATCGACAACATCCTTCTAGAGAACGAGATTCTGCGGGAGCAGGAACACGTCGACCTCTGCTACACCCGGCTCGCGGAGCTCCGCGCCCGCACCGAGTCCAGCCTCGAGAACTCGATTTCGATGAAAACCAACACGCCGCAGTCCGTGTTCGACCGCGAGGCGTTCGCCAGCAACTCCCGCCGCCGCCTGGCGGCGGTGTCGATCAGTGAGCAGCAGCTCGTCTTCGGCCGGATGGACCATGAGGACGAGGACAAGCCGCTCTACGTCGGCCGGATCGGCCTGTCCGACAGCGATCAGGAACGCATTCTGATCGACTGGCGCGCCCCGGTCGGCTCCTCCTTCTACCGCGCCACCTCATCGTCCCCCCAGGGGGTCGTCAGAAGGCGGACGCTGATCACCCGCGGCAAGAAGGTCGTCGACATCAACGACGATCTTCTGGTGCCGGAGAAAGCCGGCGACCTGGAGGTCGTGGCCGGCGAGGGTGCGCTGCTGCACGCCTTGATGCGTGAGCGCGGCGAGTTCATGAACGACATCGTCTCCACCATCCAGGCGGAGCAGGATGAGGTTATCCGCTGCGACCCCAGGGGCAGCGTGGTGCTGACCGGCGGCCCGGGGACGGGCAAGTCGGTGGTCGCCCTCCACCGCACTGCATACCTGATGTACGAGCGGGCGGCCGAGCTGGAGCGACTGGGCGTGCTGCTGGTGGGACCCGGGCGCAGGTTCAGCCGCTACATCAGCCGGGTGCTGCCCTCACTGGGCGAAACCGCGGTGAACATCAGGTCGGTCTTCGACATTACGGAGCCGGTGGTCGCCGCCGAGCGGGAGCCGCTGGGGGTCGCCCGGACCAAGGGAAACCTGGCGATGGCCAGGGTCATGAAGAAGTTCCTGATCCACAGCTATCCCCCTCCGGCCGGCGAGCTGAGGGTGAGCATCGGCGGCAACATCGTCAAGCTGCTGCCGGCGAACCTGCGCTCCGCCCGCGACGAGGTGCTGGGCTCGCTGCCTTCGGGCTTCAACATGGCCTCCGACCGCCTCCTGCGCGCCATCGCCCGCGCCTTCCTGCAAAAATCCGGGCGCCGAAACGCTCGGGCGCAGGAGATCAACGCCCTGGCGCGCACGCTGGCCGAGAACAACGATGTCCTGGAGGCGGTCGAAACCGTGCTCCCGCAGCGGCGGGCGGTGGAGGTTTGGTCCGAGATGAAGGACTGGTCCGAGGACCTCCGATCAATCCTGCTGAGCCACTTCTCCGGCGTCGAGGCCGACGCCCTGGTGGCCGACCTGACCGCCGGGGAGGGTCCCCGGGTAGGAGACCTCCCCCTAATCGACGAGCTGGACTGGCTTTTGGGTCCCTCCCCCAGGGTCCGCGAAGCGCCGGTCCATGAGGACGACGTCTACGACGAGGTAACCACGCTCCAGGACCGCCTGGACGCCTCCCGTCAGGCCGAGTGGGGGGCCGGTAAGACCACCGGCTTCGGTCATATCGTTGTCGACGAGGCGCAGGATCTGTCTCCCATGCAGTGGAGGATGCTCGGACGCCGGGGCGAGGACGCCACCTGGACCATCGTCGGCGACCCGGCCCAGGCCACGCTTGCTACCCCTGAGGAGTGGGAAGCCTCACTTTCCCGGGTGCTGAAGGGCCGCCGGGTCACCCGCTTCACCCTGGCCATCAACTACCGGACGCCCAAAGAGATCATGGAGTACGCCGCCCAGGCGTCGGGAGTCTCGCTCGGCGAGCTGCAGTCCATCCGGTCCGGAACTCCGCCGGTCTTTTTCCGGTACGACGAAGATCCGGAGCCGGCGATCGAACAGGGCCTGGCCTGGCTGCGGGAGCAGGGAGGCCTGGGTTGTTTCGTCACGCTGGAACCGGGGGCGCTGGAGGGCCGGACCGCCGAGTTCGAGGTCCTGACGGCGCTTGATGCAAAAGGCCTGGAGTTCGACTATGTGGTGCTCTACCGGCCGGAGACGGTGGACCGGAGCTCTGTGGTGGACGCCTCGCTGATCCTCATCGGGGCGACCAGGGCGACCAAGGGACTGGCGGTCATCACCTCTAATTAGACCGATTCGACCAGGTCCTGCTCCGCCCGGTCCTCTGCCGCAACCGCTGCCGACCAGCCGTTCTCGGCGTCCTCGACCGCCAGGTGAAGCTGCCACCCACCCACCGGGCGAAGCGGCTCCCAGCGGAACCAGCGGAGGTGGTTCAGCTCCTCGCCCAACTGATCCGGGTTGGGTGGCCACACCAGATCACACAGGCTGCAGGCCGCCCACCACGCGCCTGACCTACCGGCAGCACCGCCATTCCGGCGGCCGTGGGCGCCGCCGGAAGCGCCTGCCCACGCCATCATCGCCAGCGCCTTAGCCGGCTCCACCTCCCCGATCAGGAACTCCTCCTCCCCGAGAGCACCGATGGCGGCCTCCGCCGGGCCGTCCACCGCCGCCGCGTCCGCGGTGCCGTTGGAGGATCGCACCCAGGTAGCAGCCAGGT
>JAJCYF010000106.1 GCA_029263035.1 Actinomycetes bacterium | reverse complement strand
GGTGGCGTTCTTGATCTCCCGGATCGCCCGCTGCGCCGGGCCCCCTGAGGCGAACGCCTGGGAGGCGCCGGAATCCTTGCTCTCGGTGACGCCGAAGACCAGAACCCCCGGGATACCCAGCGACTCGGCCTGCTTGGCCAGCTGTCCCACCCGGGAGGAGGGCCAGTGGAAGTGCCCGGGCATCGACTCCAGAGGTGTCTCCACCTCGGCATCGTCGGAGACGAAGATCGGCAGCACCAGCCGGGAGGGGTCCAGGCGGGTCCCGGCGACCAGCCTTCGGATTCCCTCCGACTGCCTTAGCCGCCGGTAGCGCTTAACGGTCATTGATCGCCGGGCTCCAGGGCGGCCGGGCGGCCTCATAACCGCCGATCTCCTCCTGCCGCTGCATGGTCAGCCCGATGTCGTCCAGCCCGTTCATCAGCCGGTAGCGGGCAAAGTCGTCCAGCGGGAAGGGGACCACAATGTCCAGCGCCGGAACCCGTACCACCCGCTCGTCGACGTCGATGGTGATGACAACCGCCGGGTCGTCCTCCACCGCCTGGGTGATCGCCTGAACGGTTTCTTCGGGGATCTGGACCGGCAGCAGGCCGTTCTTCAGGGAGTTAGCCCGGAAGATGTCGGCGAAGCCGGACGATATGACCGCGTAGAAGCCCGACTCCTCCAGCGCCCACACCGCGTGCTCCCGCGACGACCCGCAGCCGAAGTTGGGTCCGGCGATGAGGATCGAGCCCTGCCTGTACTCGGGGCGGTTGAGCACGAAGTCGGGGTCCTCCCGCCAGGCGGAGAACAGGCCGTTGCCGAAGCCGGTGCGCTCCACGCGCTTCAGCCAGACGGCGGGGATGATCTGGTCGGTGTCGACGTCGCTGCGCCTGAGCGGGACCCCTTTTCCGACGACCTGGGTGACCGGCTCCACTTAGTGCACCGTTCCGGAAATGCAGGGGCATTCGAACGCCCAGCTCTCGGTGCACGCTCTATTTCCGGAACGGTACACCTATCCGCCGTTCAGGTCGGTCGGTGAGGCGAAGTGCCCGGCGATCGCGGTGGCCGCCGCCACCGCGGGGGAGACCAGATGGGTGCGGCCGCCCTTGCCCTGGCGTCCCTCGAAGTTGCGGTTGGAGGTCGACGCACAGCGCTGTCCCGGACCAAGTTGGTCCGGGTTCATGCCCAGACACATCGAGCACCCGGCACCCTCCCGCCACTCGAAGCCGGCGCTCAGGAAGATGCGGTCCAGCCCCTCGGCCTCGGCGTCGGCCTTGACCTTCATCGATCCGGGTACGACCATCGCCCGCATTCCGTCGCGGACCTTGTGGCCGGCGACCACCTCGGCCGCGGCCCTCAGGTCCTCCAGCCGGGCGTTGGTGCAGGAGCCTATGAACACCGCATCCACCGGGATCTCCCGGATCGGGGTGCCGGGCGTCAGCGCCATGTAGTCCAGCGCCCGGCGGGCGGCTTCTTTCAAAGACGGGTCGGTGTAGTCCTCGGGGTCGGGGACCTTGCCTTCGATGCCCACCGTCTGTGCCGGGTTGGTGCCCCAGGAGACGTAGCGGCGCAGGTTGGCGGCCTCGATGACGATCTCCCGGTCGAACACGGCGTCGTCGTCGGTGCGCAGGGTGCGCCAGTCCTCCAGCGCCCGCTCCCAGTCCGCTCCCTTGGGGGCGTACTTGCGGCCCTCCAGGTAGGCGTAGGTGGTGTCGTCGGGGGCGATCATGCCGGCCCGGGCGCCGCCCTCGATGGACATGTTGCAAACCGTCATCCGGCCCTCCATCGACAGCTGCCGGATGGCCTCGCCCCGGTATTCGATAACCGCCCCGGCCCCTCCGCCGGTGCCGATGTGGGCGATGATTCCCAGGATCACGTCCTTGCTGGACAGCCCTTCGGGTAAAGAGCCCTTGACCGTGACCGCCATGGTGGCCGGCTTGATCTGGGACAGCGTCTGGGTGGCCAGGACGTGCTCCACCTCGCTGGTGCCGATGCCGAAGGCCAGCGCCCCGAAGGCACCGTGGGTGGAGGTGTGGCTGTCGCCGCAGACGATGGTGATGCCGGGCTGGGTCAGTCCCATCTCCGGGCCGATCACGTGGACGATGCCCTGCCCCGGGTGGCCCATGGGCAGCAGCTTGACCCCGAACTCCTCGCAGTTTCGGCGCAGGGCCTCGATCTGCTTGGCGGAGATGGGGTCGGCCACCGGCTGGTTGATGCCGATGGTCGGCACGTTGTGGTCCATGGTGGCGATGGTCAGGTCGGGGCGCCGGACCTTGCGGCCGGCAAGGCGCAGCCCGTCGAACGCCTGGGGCGAGGTGACCTCGTGCACCAGGTGCAGGTCGATGTAAAGCAGATCCGGCTCACCCGGGGCGCGGTGAACCACGTGGCGCTCCCAGACTTTTTGCGACAGCGTCTGACCCATAGCTAGGCGGAACTCCTTGGATTGGCGGGGAAGTTGTGACCGAAACCTAATCCAGTGTAAATCGAACTTGCCCGGCACCTGGGAGAGCGCCGCCCGATGCTACAGACCCAGTCCTTCGAGCAGCCCTTCCAGAATGGGCAGCGGCCCCAGCGGAAGCTGGTTCGGGTTGAACGGCTCGGTGCCGTGAGCCAGCTCCACCTCCGCCAGCGCGGGCACCGTGCTTCGCATGTAGTGCAACTCCCGGGCGATGTCGCCGATGCCGTTCGTTAGGCCTCCCGGAACCGCGATCTCAACCGTGCTCAGCACGCCCAGGGCCCTTCCCTCCCGGTCCAAAAAGGCGCTGCCCGAGTCGCCGGGGATGCCCGGCGTGACCACCAGGGCGGTGTGGCTCCAACCGGCACCCCGGTCCCCCTGGCTGAAGCCGACCTTGGGGCTGAGCAGTTCCAGGCCGAGCCTGAGCGGCGAGTTCCCATAGCTGTAGACGGACTCGTTGGCCGGGGTACCGGTGACGTTAATCCCGGTAGGCCCGCCCCAGTGGGGGACCGACGGGTTCACCAGCCCGGCGTCGGCGGGGTCCAGCCGGATCAGAGCCAGGTCGTTGTAGAAGCACGCGTCGGGGTCCGCTTCGCCCCGTTCCTGCATGGTCAGCCAGGAGTTGTAGACCAGGGTCCCCGGCTGGGTCGCGCCCCCCACCTGGACGTGCGTGCCCAGGGGAAGTGAGGGAGCCTCGCATCCGTCGAGGCTCTCGGCGGTGCCCGTGGTCGTGCAGTGGGCCGCCTGTCCGATGAAGATGTCGTCGTTGTCGTAAAAGATGAAGTTCGACGTGCAGGCCCCAATTTCGGTTGTGACCTCCACCCCCGGATGGATCGGGGCGGTGGAGGCGGGCGCCCAGGAGGGAGCCGCCGACACCCCGCCGGCAGGGGCGATCAAGGCTCCCAGCAGGACCAGAACGACAATGGCCACACATCTCCGGCCACCGACTTTACAACGCCCCATGACAGCCCCCTTTTGAGTTCCCCGCAGCAGGGCTCAATGATCTGCCAGAAGCCGGCGTCCGTCAACGCCTAGAGTGGTGATTCCGCTACATATTTTCCTGTCGACGGCCAATCTGAAGGTCTCCGCCGAATCCCCATAATCCCGGCGAGCCATTAGGCTTGCCCCATGAGTGAATCCTGGATGAACAAGAACGTGAAGATCGTGCAGTTGCTGGACCCCAACCGTGAGGTCGCCGGTACCCTGGGCCTGGTGGAGGACCCCCAGATTGGCGATGTCGCCAAGGTCATCTACGAGTACCCGGCGCCCGACACCCGGGTCAGCGTCGAGAAGTCGAACTACCTGGGAACCGTCTGGTTCGCCGACTTCTCCCGTGAGGAGCTGGAACTGGTTCCCGAGGGGGAGTAGCCGCCCGCGGCAGTTGACACCGCCGGTCCCCGAAGCGCAGAGTCGATCAATCACCGGATCAAGCGGAGGTTGATTGGCAGATGGGCAACGAAGAGTGTCCGTTGTGCTCGGCCGACATGGAGGTGCGCAACGTGGCACCTTGCGAGGAGTGCGGGGGTGACCCCGAATCCCTCGACCGCTTCGGTGCCAAGAACCAGACCTACCACCTGGTACGGGTTCTGGGCGGCAGGGAGCTGGTCCTGTGTACCGGCTGCATGCTCGACTTCGGATCACTCGACCCCAACTTCCTGGGCGTCCCGGCCGGTGCCCACTACGGTTTTGAGAACATGGAGATCGTGCGGGAGATCAACGCGGCCGCCATCCGGGCCGACAACTACTGCCCCGAGTGCGAGTACCGCCTGAAATTTCTCCGATTCGTCAAGGACGTGCGTTCGACGGCCCAGGGCTAGTCAGCGGGTGAAGTAGCCCTTCAGCGCCTCGACCAGGCCCGGAATGTCGTGGTCGGCCGCTTCGACCGTGACCTTTAGCCCCAGCCTCAGGCATTCGGCGCTGGTCGCCGGGCCGATGCTGCCAATCACGGTTCCCGGTCCCGGCCTGCTGTCGCCGCACGCCTCGACGAAGCTGCGGGCGATCGAGGCGCTGGTGAGAGCCACCGCATCCACCTTCTCCAGCGCTTCCTGAACCAGATCGGTGTTGCACACCTCGGTGCCGTAGGCGTCGATCCGGGTGACATTGAACCCCCGGGCCGCCAGCGCCTCGTCCAGCTCCCGGGTAGCGATGTCGGCGCGGATTAGCAGGACGTTGGCCGGCGGGTCGGGCAACTCCTCGGCCACCTTGACCGAGGTGTACGACGTCGGCATCCACTCCACCGCCACGCCGTGGGCCTCCAGTGCCCGCCTGGTGCCCGGGCCGATGGCGCCCACCCGCTCGGGCAGGGTCTGGACGTCCGACCCGGTCTCCTCCATGCGGGCCATCACGCTTTCCACCCCGTTGACGCTGGTGAACACCACCCAATCGAAGTTGGGAGCCCGGGTGATCGCTTCGTCCGCCTTGGTCCAGCTGGCGGGGGGCACTATGCGGATGGCGGGCACCACCACGGCAACCGCACCCTCGGCCTCAAGCTTTCCGGCCAGCTCTCCCGCCTGGTGCTCCGGCCGCAGAACCAGGACCCGGACGCCGTCCAGGGGCCCGGTCAAGCGTCCAGCCCGAGCATCTCCCGGGCGCCCTGCTCGATCAGGTTGCGGGCGACCTCTTCGGCCAGCGCCAGGCGGTCCGTCGCCCGCCCCCGGACGATGTGTTTGATCTGGACCCCTCCGTCGGACGAGATGACCCGGGCTTCCAGGATCAGGATCTCGGCGTCACTCAGCCCGTAGGCCGACACCGGGAGCATGCAACCCCCGCCCAGCTTGCTGAGGACCGCCCGCTCCGCCTCCACCTCGTCGGCGGTCGCTTCGTGGTGCAGTCGCCCGGCCAGCTCGGCAACCTGGGGGGCATCGGAGCGCACCTCCACCGCCAGCGCCCCCTGCCCGGGTGCCGGTAGGGCGAGATGGATGGGGATCACGTCGTCCGGCTCGATGCCCAGCCGGTGCAGGCCGGCGGCGGCCAGCATGGCGGCGTCGTAGTCGCCCCGGGCGACCTTTTCAATACGGGTGGGGATGTTTCCTGCCAGCGGGACCACCACCAGGTCGGGCCGCAGGTGCCGAAGCTGGGCGGTGCGCCGGGGGCTGGAGGTGCCCACCCGGGCCCGCCGGGGCAGCCCCTCCAGGGTGCTGCCGACCAGCGCCTCCCGGGCGTCCGCCCTCATGGGGATGGCCGCCACCTTCAATCCTTCGACCGGGGCGGTGGGCAGGTCCTTCAACGAGTGGATGCCGACATCCACCTTGCCTTCCAGAAGAGCGTTTTGGATCTCCTTTACGAAGATTCCGTCACCCAGGCCGGGGTCGCCCGCCTTCAGGACCGGCTTGGAGTCGATGACCTCCAGGACCACCTCCAGGCCGGGCGATAGCTCCAGCAGCCGGTCGGCGACCCACTGGGCCTGTACCAGGGCCAGCCGGCTGCCCCGAGTGCCGATGCGTAGAACGGGCATCAGTCGCCCGTCAGGTGGAAGATCCTTCGGATGGTGGCACGGTCCGCCTCGTTGCACCGGCGGAGCTCCACCGTGGGGCCGTGCAACAGCTTGTTCGCGATCCGCTGACCGGCCGCCTGGACCCTGGCCTCCTGGTCCGGGCTCAGCCCGAGTCCGCCGGTCGCCCGGCGCACCTCGTCCCGAACCACCTGCTCGGCGAATTCGTGCAGCTCTTTTATGGTCGGCCCCGACGCCCGGGTGTCGGCCCAGTGCATCAGGTCGGCGACCTCCTTTTTGACCATCGACTCGGCGTCGATCATGGCGTCGGTGATCTCCGGCCCCCGGGGGCCGGGGAGTTCGTCCAGATCCAGGACCTCGATCATGTCGTGGCTGACTGCGTCGACCACCCGGGGGACCGAGAGGTCAAGGACCAGCAGTGAAGAGCTGGGGTGAGAGGGGAAGTCATCCATGGTGATCTTGAAGTCGCCGGCCAGGGCGACGATCGCCACATCGTTTTCCGCCAGGAGCGGACGGATCTGGTCGAGAGTGTGTGCGACCGCGCCCACTTCGTCGGCCAGTTGCTCCGCCGAGTCCCGGGTGCGGCTGACCACGGTCAGCGTTGCGCCGGACTTGCGGCATCCGAAGGCGGCATCCCGGGCGATCTCGCCGGCGCCGACGATCAGCACCCGCCGGTCGGAGGGGCGCTCGAAGCGGGTGTTCAGGTAGTCGGCGGCGAAGTCCCCGATGGAGCGGGCCAGCCGGCCGAGCGGGGTCTCGTTGCGGACCTGTCGGCCCAGGCGGATGGCCCGGCCGAAAAGGTTGGTGAGGATCGGCCCGGTGGCGCCGGCCTCCTGCGCCAGCGTCAGCGCCCGGCGGACCTGTCCGAGCACCTGGGGTTCGCCGACCACCAGCGAGTCGAGCCCGCAGGCCACGCTGAACAGGTGTTCAATGGCTTCCGCCCCCTGCATGAAGCTCACGTCGGGCTGGTCGGTGGGCAGTAGGCCGGGCATGATCGCTGCCACTGCGTGGACTACGTCGGAGTCCAGTCCGTCGCCGGTAGCGTAGATCTCGGTGCGGTGGCAGGTGGAGAGGACGATGAGCTCACCGATACCCGGCCGGGGGCCGCTCAGCAGCTCCCGCTGGCCTTCTTCGGTCAGTGCGAGGCGGTCGCGAAGCTCGACCGGGGCATTCCTACCAGCGCTTAGGGCAACAATCATGACGGATCAGAGTACCGCGAAACGATGCCTGCCAAAGCCCGGATGAATCGGGCGTCGGCGTTGGGGGAGGGGATGCGGCGAAGCTCAATGCCCAGCTCCTGCGCCTTTTCCACGCACTCCATGTCCACGTCGAACAGCACTTCCAGGTGGTCGGCGACGAACCCCACCGGGGCGATAACTGCTCGCTTTCCGCCCTCGGCGGCAAAGGTCTCCAGGCGGTTCAGGATGTCGGGGCCCAGCCACGGCTCACCGGTAGTGCTCTCGGACTGCCAGCCGGTGGTGTAGTTGGCGATGCCGGCGGCCTCGGCGAAAACCCTGGCGGAGTCGGCAAGCTGGTCGGCGTAGGGGTCGCCCTCGGCCACGATCCGGGCGGGGATGCTATGGGCGGTGAAAAACACGCAGGTACCGGGGTCGGCGGAGTCCCAGCCCTTCAGGGTTTCGGTGAGGTTGGCGGCCACCAGGCCGACGAAGGCCGGCTCGTCGTACCAGGACTTGACCATCGTGAGCTCAAAGTCGGCCCTGGTGGCTTCCCGGGCCTTCAGGATCCGGGCCTCGTACTCGCCGATGCTCTTCTTAGAAAAGTGGGGGGCCAGCACCAGGGCGATGACCCTGTCGATGCCGGCTTCGGAGATCCCGGCGACCGTGTCGGCGACAAACGGGTGCCAGTGCTTCATCCCGGTGAACACGGCATAGGAGCCGGGGTTTTCGTGCTCCAAAAGCTCCTCCAGCGACTCGGCCTGCTCCCGGGTGATCTCGTTGAGGGGCGACTTGCCGCCGATGCGGGCGTACCGGTCGGCCAGGACCTTCAGGACCTGCGGCGACGGGGGTCGGCCGCCGCGGATGTCGGTGAAGTAGGGCTCGACCTCGTCCGGGGTCCGGGGGCTCCCGTAGGCCATCAGCAGAACCGCGGTCCGGCTCATGCAGAGAACCCGTGGACCGTGTCGACCAGCAGCTTCAGGTTGTCCAGCGGCGTGTCGGGCAGGACGCCGTGCCCCAGGTTGAAGATGTGCCCCGGGCGTCCCCCGGCCCTGCGGAGGACGGCTTCGGCCTCCTTAACCATGGTGTCGGCGTCGCCCATCAGCAGCTTGGAGTCGAGGTTGCCCTGGACCGCCTTGTCGTGTCCGACCCGGTTCCACGCCTCGTCGAGCGGCACACCGGCGTCGATCCCCACGACTTCGGGGTCCGGCGAGGCCATCAGCTCCAGCAGGTTTTTGGTGCCGGTGCCGAAGTGGATGCGGGGGACCCCCAGGCCGGCGGTTCCCTCGAAGATGTGGGCGGAGTAGGGGAGGGCGAACTCTTTGTATTCGCCGGGCGTCAGGCGGCCGACCCACGAGTCGAACAGCTGCAGCGCCTGGACGCCGGCTTTGACCTGCTCGCCCATGTAGTCGATGAGCACTCCGGTCATGTGGTCCAGCAGGCCGTGCCAGACCTCCGGATGATCCTTCATCAGCGCCCGGGTGGCGGTGAGCTCGGCGTTCGGCTTTCCCTCCACCAGGTAGCTGGCCAGCGTGAACGGGGCCCCGGCGAAGCCGATCATGGGGACCTGGCCGTCCAGCCGCTCGGCGACCAGGCGCATGGCGTCGAACAGGGTGCCGACGGCTTCGGCGGGAGGGATGGAGGCCAGGTTCTGCACCTGGGCGATCGTGCGAATCGGGTCGGCGACCACCGGGCCGGTGCCCTCGACGATCTCGTAGTCGATCCCCAGGCAGGCGACCGGCGTCATGATGTCGGCAAAGATGATCGCGGCATCGACCGGGAAGTAGTCCAGCGGCATCAGGGTGACGTCGGCGCACAGCTCGGGGGTACTCGCCACCTCCTTGAACGAGTGCTTGCGCCGGAACTCCCGGTAGGCGGGCAGGCTGCGGCCCGCTTGGCGCATCATCCAGATGGGGGTGGTGTCGACGGGTTCCCGGCGGCAGGCGCGCAGGAAGCGAATGGATCGGGGATCGGGAGCCATGGTGTACCAAAAGATAACGCAACAGCCGGGCTACGCCCTTGGCGAGGCTAGAAGGTGATCTGGCTCAGTGCGTATAGATAGACGATCATGCCCCATGCGCCGAGGGTTATGAGGATGGCTAGGACGGCCGAGGTGGTCCGGCTCATCTAAATCACCACCAGGTCAGTGTTAGCCCGTAGGCGATCATGATCACGACAGAGACAACCGCGATTCCCCAAAGAATTTTGAGCAGGGTGTCACTGGGCTCGAATCGCTCGGCCGGCGGTCCGGAAGGGTTGGGCATCGTGTCTAGGACGCTAGCCGGAGAGCACTGTTACTTTTAGCTGCCCGGCAGGTTCCTCGCAGGCTAAAGTTGATCGGACGGCCCGCCTCTTTGGACCTGATCACCTAGATCCGAACGTCGCAGATCTTGGCCACCTATAGTTAGTCGGCGTGAGCGCTTCCCCCATTGGCCTCGATTTGATACTATCGAACACACGTTCGATAGCGGGGGACGGAATGGCGGGGTTGGAGCAACTTGAACTGTTAAGTTTGCCCTCCCTCACGGTGGGACATCCCCAAGAACCCGGGATCCAGTACGGCGAGGTCTTCACGCGACGCTGGATCGTTGATCTTATTCTCGACCTGGTCGGCTATAAATCTCACTTTGATCTAGGTCGCAAGACCATCCTGGAGCCGTCGTGCGGAACCGGCGCCTTTCTGTTGCCGATCGTCGAGCGGCTTATCAAATCGGCCCGCCGGCATGGCCGCGCGCCGGAATCTCTCGGTGGGGCAATTCGAGCCTTCGACCTTCTGGACGCCAACGCCCGGGTGGCCCGCAAGTCGGTGGCCCAGATGCTGGAGGAGGGGGGTGCCGGCGGGCCCACCGCCCTAAAACTGGCGGAGGAGTGGATCTCCACCGGCGACTTTCTGCTATCTGACAGCGACCGCGCCGACTACGTCGTTGGTAACCCTCCCTATATTCGACTCGAGGGGGTTGCGCCCAAGACCATGGAGACCTACCGGCGTCTCCATCCGACTATGCGTGGACGAAGCGACATCTACGTCGGCTTCATCGAGAAAGGTCTGACCGTTCTCCGACCCGGCGGCAACCTCAGCTTCATCTGTTCGGACCGTTGGATGAGAAACCAGTACGGCTCAAAGCTCAGGGACTTCGTCAGCCGAAGCTTCGCCGTCGACGCAGTCATCACGATGCACGATGTGAGTGCTTTCGAGGACCAGGTTTCCGCATATCCGGCAATAGTCGTGCTCAGAAATGGCCCCGATGGCGCCGCGGTAGTCGCAGAGGCGGGACGCGATTTCGGTCCGGCAGATGCAAGCCGCCTGAGCTCCTGGGTGGCCGAGCCCCGGGACAAGAGCCTGGAAACCAGCACTGTCGCTGCCGCACGGCTGGATGACTGGCCGCAAGGGCCAGACCTGTGGCCGGCTGCCAGCCCGCAACGCTTGAGTATCGTCGCAGACCTCGAACGCCGGTTCCCTCCACTCGAAAATAAGCTCACAGGGACCCGCGTTGGCATTGGTCTTGCCTCCGGCTGCGACGAGCTCTTCTTAACTACCGATCCCGACGCGGTAGAAGCAGACCGCCTGCTTCCCATGTTGAAGGCTGCCGACCTTGCATCGGGCAGTCGGCAGTGGTCGGGCACCCACTTGATCAATCCCTGGGACGAACACGGACTAGTCGATTTGGCGCAGTTCCGCCAACTCGCTCGCTACTTCGAAAAGAACGAGGCCAGACTCCGCAATCGGCACATCGCCCGCAACCGGCCTGGAACCTGGTACCGCACCATCGACAGAGTCGACCCCCGGTTGACGGACCGTCCAAAGCTGCTGATCCCCGATTTGAAGGCCGCTGCCCACCCCGTTCTCGACGAAGGCGGGTTCTACCCCCACCACAATCTGTACTTCGTCGTCAGCGAATCCTGGGATCTGGAAGTCCTCGGCGGCCTTCTACTCTCAAATATTGCGAACCTTTTCGTCGGAACCTACTGCGTAAAGATGCGGGGCGGCTGCTACCGCTTTCAGGCACAGTATCTTCGTCGAATCAGGGTTCCGGACCCCGAGTCACTCTCCCGCTCGCAACGGGATGGTCTTGCGGCTGCCTTCGTGGAACGAGATGTCCAGCGCGCCACCGGCATAGCTTTGCAGCTTTATGGGCTTGAGGGGCTTCCCTCCCCGAACAGGTGGTAGACGAACCCAAGGTTGCGCCGCTCAACCCGAAATCGGTTCTGCTGTCCAACCCGTATTGTGCGCCGTTGCGTGAGATGTACGACCGGACGGCGGCAGACTCAGCCACGAGCTGGGATCAGATCGAGGACGAATTTCTAGCGGCCATCTCAGCGTTCGATCGGGGGCTCCCACAAGCCTTTACCGGAGACGGAGCGATTAAGGATCTCCAGAGCAAGCAGCTGAGTGGAGCATTGCAGAACGGCAAGGGCGACTGGTTCAACAATCTGCTCGCCTTGCTCCTCGAACGGTGTGCCGGAATCGAAACGCTCTACGTAAGGCGCCAGGTGCCCGGCTTGATAATCGCCGAGCACAATCTGGACGGCGTGTACCCCGGCGATGAGAGCCGGGCTATCGACTTCCTTCTTGAAGCCAAGATGATGGGTACTCCAAAGCACGCCAACAGCCCCGGCCAGAAAGCCTTTGGCCGAGCAGGTTCGGCCGACACCAACAAGCGGGTCAAGGAACTGGCGTTCAAGTCAATTGACCTCAAAGGGGAAGCCTCACGTCGGTTGTCGCACAAGGGCATCTCCCCAACCGGCGGGGCGGGGGGAGGGGATCTCTCCACCTGGTTACATGCCAGCCGGCCTCGGATTTACTTTTTCATGGCTGTGCGGGTAGTGAGCGAAACCGACTTCGCCGCTGTGGTGAGGTGGGCCGAGACGGCGGCGCAGGTGGTGGATGCGGTCGGGCTCTACTGCTACGAGTCCGGTCCTGGTTCCTACACCGACTATCGTCCGAAGAAGGGGATTCAGCCGGCCTACCAGCTCGATCGGGTGCTATACCGCGCATGCACCGATTTGAAGAGCCTGAAGGAAACGCCTCCTCCGCCGGTGATCTTCGACGTCCCGCCCTCAGTCGCAGCCAAGGCCGACGAACTGACCGAGGATGCAACGTCGAGGAGCCCGGAAAGTTAGGCCCCCGCCCTAGCGGGTCTGTGCGGAGCGCCGATCGGCCACCACGGTTGCAATCTGGTAAGAATGGTTCTTCCGCACACACGAAGGAGTTCTCCTTGGGCATTGGCAGAGAGCAGGTGGAGCACGTCGCCAAGCTGGCGCGCCTTGCTCTCACCGAGCAGGAGCTGGACACCTTCGAGGAGCAGCTGTCGCGCATCCTAGAGCACGCCAACACGGTGACCAACCTGGACACCGAGGGCGTGGAGCCCACCTCCCACTCCATGCCGTTGATGAACGTGCTGCGGCCCGACGTGGTCATCCCGTCGATCGGCTCCGAGGCCGCTCTGGCCAACGCCCCCGCCGCCGAGGACGGGCACTTCCGGGTGCCCCGCATCCTCGAAGAGGAGGGCTAGATGGAGCTGTGGGAGCGGACCGCCGCCGACTTGGCCTCTCTTATAGCGTCGAAGGAGGTCTCCGCCGCCGAGGTGGCCGAGTCCTGCATCGCCCGGACCAATGAGGTCGAAGGAGACGACCTCTCCTACCTGACGCTCACGCC
>JAJCYF010000105.1 GCA_029263035.1 Actinomycetes bacterium | reverse complement strand
AACCGAGACACCCGCGGCGTGGTCAAACTGGTCGCCGACGCCGACACCGGCCGAGTGCTCGGGGTGCACGCCGCCGCCGAGGCCGCCGGGGAGCTCATGCTCGCCGCCACCTACGCGATCAAGGCAGCGATGACCGTCGAGGACATCGCCGACACCTGGGCGCCGTACCTGACCATGGCCGAGAGCCTCCGGATTGCGGCCGGGTTGTTCCGCAACCAGATGCCCACCTCCTGCTGCGCCTGAACGCTTCTGCTGCTCTGAACCTGGGGCCCACCCGTCGCCTGATCTTCAAGAGGGGATGTGCCTGTCGTGAGCATCGACGCCGACCACCTCGCCGCCCGACTCAGCGAGATCATCAGCCCAACCCCGGGTTCTGGTCGGGACGCGATGAGCTGGCTGTGGCCGGCCCTGGTGCGTGAACTCGCGCGCGGCCGGCCGGTCACCGTCGAGCGCCTCGTCGTGGTGGCTGGCCGCGACGCCGCCGAGGTGCGCGACGTGCTGGCGGGCCTGTCGGGCACCGAGTACGACGACAGCGGCGCAGTGGTCGGGCACGGGATCTCCCTGCGCGACACCCCGCACCGGTTCACCCTGGATGACCGGGTGCTCTACACCTGGTGTGCGCTGGACACCCTGATCTTCCCTACCGTCCTCGGGCGGTCCGCGCAGGTCATCTCGCCCACCCTCGGGAGCGGCGAACTGGTGCGCCTGACCGTGGACCCCGTCGCCGGGGTCACCGGGCTCGAGCCTCTAACCGCGGTGGTGTCGGTCCTGATCCCCGGCGGCGGGTCGAGTGTGCGCGCGTCGTTCTGCAACCAGGTGCACTTCTTCGCCACCCCCGACGCTGCGCAAGACTGGCTCGCCGACCGGCCCACGGGGGCCGTGCTGTCGGTCGCCGACGCGTTCGAGCTGGGCCGACTGCTGGCCCACGAACTGACCGGCGATCCGGCCCCCTGCTGCTGACCCGCACACCAACGTGAGCAGGAGGCACATCCTGCCGAGCACGACCAGACGAAGCACGACCACCGCGGCGGCGGCCGAGGACCTTGCGGTGGCCGCGCCGGCCGGCTACCTGGACACCAAGGCCACTGAGCGGAGCGCCGGCGCCGAAGTGGCCCTACCTGAAGGCCTCGGGGCGCCGACGCGCGAGGGCCAGCAGCCGCGCTACCGGCGCCAACTCATCGAACTCGGTCTGGCATCCGGGACAGTCCTCGAGGTGCCGGGCGAACTGT
Organism: Actinomycetes bacterium; assembly: GCA_029263035.1. Lineage (GTDB taxonomy): Bacteria > Actinomycetota > CADDZG01 > JAHWKV01 > JAHWKV01 > JAJCYE01. The sequence goes on along the minus strand of JAJCYF010000105.1, from coordinate 3,264 downwards.
GCACTCTCCGCAGCGTCCAACCCGCCGAGCAGGTAGACGGCGGTGTCGACACCGCGCGGGCACTTCGTGAACACGTCGATCCCCCCAACCTCGACCGCCGCAGCGGCCCCGTGGTTCCGCGTGACGAACTCGCCAGCCGACGGCTGCTGGGACGGGCGACCACTCTGCATCTACTGTCTCTGTACGGAGATAGTAGATGATCGGTGCGTGTATCACTAGCCTCGAAGTGGAACTGGTGACGGCGCCGACGTTCCCGTGGCCAAGAAGCCGTCGCCGAGGCGCCCTAACCCCATCCCGGTCGATCCGACCGCCACCACGACGTTGTCACGAGCGAGTGTCGCCCGGGCGGCAGGAATGCCAGTAGCATCGAGCGGGCCAGCTCGCGCATCGCGCGCGGCCGCCAGACTGACCGGCGGGGCGGCCACGTCGCCGTCCAAGCGCGCAAGTGGCGCACGCATCGGCCCGCAGGTCCGCGATCCGCAATCCAGGTCCGCGATCTTCACCGTGGACAGGTTCCTGGCCGCGTCGCAGCCACCTTCTCGCTCAGGTCGGGGCGTGCCGGCGGGAATGATGACCCCCCGTGAGACACCGCGCCGCCCATCACGTTTCGGCCCCGTGGAGATCGCCCGGCGCCGAAAGCTGGTCACGGCGGCTGAGCTGGCGGCGTAGACGTCGTTCGGACAGTCGCCCGTAGCCGACCAGCTCACCGTCAAGAAGAACCCCGGGTGCGAACAGCACGCCGTGCCGGACGGCCATCTCGCGGCCCTCCTCGCTCTCGAGGGCGATGCGACGGATGACCAGTGGGTAATCGTGGCCCACCCGGACCAGAACCTGTTCAGCGTGCTCGCAGAAGGCGCAGTCAGGCTGGGTGAGCATCGTGATGCGCAACGCGTCGGCGCTCATGCGATCTTGCGGCCCGCTCGCAGGTCGGCGGCCAGCTGGTCGGGGGTGATGTACATGGTGTAGTTGGGCGACCCACCGTAGTCGGCGCGCCACTGGATGCGCCCCTCGGGGCCGATGAGGATAAAGGTGTGCCCGTTGCGGGAGGTACCCATCATCCCGTAGCGGTTGGCTTCGTACTGCTTGGACACCCGCAGGTCGGTGTCGACCAGCGCGGGTGAGCTGAGGCCGTCGTCGCGCGTCTTCTGCCCGACCAGATCCACCGGCCCGCTGGTCAGGGTGAGCAACTGATCGACCCCGAGCGAACTGAGCAGCGCCGGGTTTTCTTCCAGGTCGCGGATCTGGTTCCAGCACGGCTGGCAGCCCAGCCCCTCGTGCATGTACAGCAACACGGTCTTACCCCGGTAGTCGCTCAACCGCACCGTCGCCGGCTGGGCCGGCGCGGTCGCGTTCGGCAGCGCGAAATCGGGAGCGAGCTCTCCGATGCCCGGCGAACCGACCGCGTAGCGATCACTCGCCGGCGCGTCCCCAGCGGCGGGGCCGTTGGCGCTGGCGTAGACGCCGTACAACACCAATCCGGCAAGTACCGCCACTGCGGCCACGATCCACGGGGTGCGGGACCGCCACCCTCGCGCCGCCCTGACAGTCCCCCGTCCGGTGTTGTGTCGAGTCCTCGCGCGACCGCCGCTCATCGTGCCTCCTTCTGCGCCGTCGCGGCGTCGTGCGCCGCCGACGGCTGTTCGGGATCCGGGTTGGTGTTCCGCTGGGCATGCTGCTCTCGCTCGGCCCGGGCATCGCCCTGGTCCCGGACGACCTCGTCCGGCGGACTCGGCTCAGCAGACGTTCGCAACGCGCGACGTACCAGGGCCACGAGCCCGGCGAGCAGGACGACGGCGACCGCCCAGCCGGGAATCCAGGTCAGCGTCTGCGCGATCACGGTGCTCATGTGTTGCAGCCACGCGGCCGCCCGGGTCTGCCACCCGTCGCTGGCCATACCCGGCCCGGTGATCGCCAGCACCATAGCCAGTAGCCCCATGCCGCTCATCAACAGGCCGCTGACCAGCGCGGCAACCGACAAACTCCGCGACCAGCCCCTGATGCGTAGGGTCACGTTGCGGGCGCTCAGCAGCCGGGTCGCGCGGGCGCGGTGACGTTCCCACCACAGCCCGGCCAACGCCAGCGGCGCCACCATGCCGGCCACGTAGGCCAACCCGCTGGCCAACGCCACCGGAAATGACGCCGCGGCGCCGGACAACAACGCCACCCCGGCGAGCACCGGCGCACAGCACGCGCTGGCGATGCCGGAGAACGCCCCCAACACGTACGCCGAGCCGAACCCTTCCCCCGCAACCCGCCCGGCGGGCATGGGCAACTTGGGCGACCAGCCGGCTACGACAGCCACCCCCGTGAGCAGCATCAACGCCCCACCGACCAGGTAGATCACGAAGTGCTGCTCGATGAACAAGCGGCTCAGCGCGGCGGCGCCCAACCCGATGGGCAGGATCACCGACGCCACGCCGGCCCCGAAGACCAAAGAGCCCGCCAGCACTCCCCCGCGATGCCGAAAACCGCTGGCCAGGTACGCCGGCAGCATGACCGACACACAGCACGGGGCCAGCAACGCCACGATCCCGCCCAGGAACGACACCAGCAGCGCGGTGCCCACCAACAGCTCACTCATCACGGGCTCGACCACCCTCAGCCTGATCTACTATCTACGTACCGAGACAGTAGCAGAAGGTGCCCGACTTTCAGGAGTCGCGTTGTCTCAATCGTTTGGTAGGGCGCCACCGGCTCAGCGGTCCGCAAGCGCGGCGAGCCGGCGCTGCAACTCTTCTTCCTCGATCTCTCCACTGGCGTAGCGCTGGCGCAGACGGTCCCGCGCGGTGTCCGCTCCCCCGCGCCCATCGCCGGCCTTGCCGCCACGACGGGTCAACCGCAGGACACCTACGACGACCAGGGTCACCACCGCAGCCACGATGACGAGCCAGAGCAGACCCCACAGGCCCATCCAGGCCATGCCGGCCATCCCGCCTCCGCAACCGTTCATCATCGTCGCTTCCTCCTCGTAATCGATCGCGGTGGAGCCTCCGGAGATGCCCGTACCGCGCTTCTACTATCTTCGTACGTAGATAGTAGCTTATACTTCAGCAATGGTGGTCCCGGCGAGTCGGACAGTGGCCGGTGATCTTCGTCATGGATCTGGACGGTGTGTGATGCGCGTTTTCGGCGAGCTTGAGGCTGTCGTTATGGATCAGCTGTGGTCCTTGGGCGGGCAGGCCACCGTCCGGGAGGTGTTTGAGCGGCTGCGGGAGGCTCGCTCGATCGCCTACACCACGGTGCTGTCGACAATGGACAACCTGC
>JAJCYF010000104.1 GCA_029263035.1 Actinomycetes bacterium | reverse complement strand
TGGCTCGCAGCGGCGCCGTGCTCTCCCTGGACGCCCGGCGGTCAGGCCCGGTGGATGGGATTCCAGCCTGGCCGGTGGTTCTCATGCGCCTGCAGGTCAGCATCGTCTACGGCTTTGCCGCGGCCGCCAAGCTGAACCTGTACTTTCTGTCCGGACTGGTGCTCAGGGCGAACATGCGGTTGCCCGGAATGGAGTCGGTGCCACCGTGGGTTTTCATGTTGCTAGCCCTGGCGTCGGTGGCTACCGAGGCGTTCCTGGCGGTTGCGTTCTGGAACCGGCGCCTGCGTCCGCTGGCGTTCGTGGTGGGCGTGGGCTTTCACCTGACGATCCTGGCGACCATGAGGCTCGTGCCGGACCTGCTCACTTTCGCGCTACTCATGGCCTCGGCCTACCTGGCCTTCTTCAGTGAGATCACCCCCGCCGGCGGCGTAGCCGGGCCGCCGGATCTTCAGCCTTCGAAGTCCGCTACCGCCGGCGGCGGTGCTCCGGCTGCAGCCACACCGGGTCGTAGCCGTTATCGGCGGGGTTGAGGGTCACGCCCGGAGGAACCAACTCGTCGATGGCGTCGAGTGTTTCCGCCGACAGCCGGACCTCTGCCGCCCGGAGTTGACCCTTGAGCTGGTCAAGGGTCCGGGGGCCGATGATGCTGGAGGTGACCGCCGGGTGCTCGAGCGTCCAGGCCACCGCCAGCTCGACCAGTGAGATCCCTTCCTTCTCCGCCAGCGGGATCAGCTCCTCGATCACCTCGTACTTGCGCTTGTTTCCCGGAAGGGACTCATCGAAGCGGGCGGGGATCCGCTCGGCCCGCCCGGTCTTCTCCACCGGCTTGCCCTTGCGGAACTTGCCAGACAGCCATCCGCCGGCCAGCGGGCTCCAGACGATCACCCCCATGCGGTGCTTCTGGGCGGCCGGCAGAACCTCCCTCTCAATGGCGCGCACAAGAATCGAGTAGGGCGGCTGTTCGCAGACGTAGCGTTCGAGACGGCGGTCGGCGGCAACCCACTGCGCCTCGACCAGGTCGGCAGCCGGGTAGGTGGTTGAGCCCAGGTAGCGGACCTTTCCCTGGCGCACCAGATCGGTGAGCGCCGACAGCGTCTCCTCCACGTCGGTTTGGGGGTCGGGCCGATGCGTTTGGTATAGGTCGATGTAGTCGGTGCCCAGGCGCCGCAACGACGCCTCCACCGCCCGGAGGATGTATTTGCGGGAGGTTCCCCGGTCGTTCGGGCCCTCCCCCATGGGGTTGTAAAACTTCGTGGCGAGCACGATGTCGTCCCGGTTGCGGCCCTTGAGCGCCTTGCCGACGATCTCCTCGGACTCTCCGGCCGAGTACACGTCCGCGGTATCGATGAAGTTGATGCCGGCATCGAGAGCGGCCCGGATCACCTCCACGCCCTGGTCTTGGTCGGGATTGCCCCACTGGCCGAACATCATGGTTCCCAGGCAGAGCGAACTGACCATTACGCCGGTAGAACCCAGGCGGACGTACTCCATGACCCAGCGTAGATCATCCCCCCGTTCCGCGCATCCGGGCATTGCGCCAATACACTGGCTCCATGAAGACTCACCGGCTCCGGCTGGAAACCGGCAGCACCAGGTCAATGGTCGACCTTACCCCCGAGGTACGGCGCTTCGTTCACGCCGAAGGGGACGGCCTGATCAACGTCAGCGTCCCGCACGCGACGGCGGGGCTCATTCTCATGGAGCTGGAATCGGGCAGCGAGGAAGACCTGTGGGCTCGCCTGGACGACCTGCTGCCCCGGGACAACCGCTACACCCATTCCCACGGCTCGCCGGGCCACGGCGCCGACCACATCCTCCCGGCATTCATCTCCCCCACCCTTACGCTGCCGGTGCTCGGCGGCGAGGTCAGCCTGGGGACCTGGCAGAGCATCGTCCTCATCGATCCCAACGTCGACAACCCCCGGCGTGAGGTGCTCCTCGCCTTCCTGGCGGATCGCGGCTGACGTGGGGCTGAAGGAGCAGCTGCGGAGCCTGGGGGTCGAGCTGGCAACCGAGGCGGGGGAGATCCTGCTGACGATGGGGACCGGCGGGGTCACCACATCCAAGTCAACGCCCACCGACCTGGTCACCGAGGCCGACCGGGCGGCGGAACGCCACATCGTCGACAAACTACGCAGACTGCGCCCGCACGATGCGATCATCGCCGAAGAGGGCTCGGCCAATGAGGGGACCAGCGGTATCCGGTGGGTGGTCGACCCCCTGGACGGTACCGTCAACTACACCTATGGGTTCCCCCACTGGTGCGTGTCAATCGGCGTGGAGGGCTCTGAGCGCCTCGGCGTGGTGTACGACCCCAGCCGGCGGGAAACCTTCGCCGACCCCTCCCGGCTTACCCCCAGCCGCAAAGTCGACCTGGCCGATTCTTTGATCGGGACCGGGTTTGCCTACTCGGCCGAGACCCGGGCTCGCCAGGCCGCTACCGTGGCCAACCTGCTGCCGATTGTTCGTGACATCCGCCGGGTCGGCTCGTGCGCATTGGACCTGGCGTGGGTGGCGTGCGGCCGCCTGGACGGATTCTACGAGGAGGGGGTCCAGCACTGGGACGTCAGCGCCGGCATCGCTCTGGTGAACGATGCCGGCGGGGTGGCCCGCACGCACGGCCCCATGACGGTGGCCGCCGGCACTGAAGAATTACTGGTCAAGCTGGAGGAGTTGGTACTCCCCGCCTGATCGGGGCTACTCGTCCTCGATCTTCACTTCCTGCAGGACGATGTCCTCGAAGGGGCGGTCGCCAGAGCGGGTGGCTACCAGGGAGATCGCGTCGGCGACATCCTGGCCCTCAACGACTTTGCCGAAGATGGTGTGCTTGCCGGTCAGCCACGAGGTGTCAGCGGTGGTGATGAAGAACTGGCTGCCGTTGGTTCCGGGGCCGGAGTTGGCCATTGCCAGCCAGCCCGAACCGTCGAACGACGGACCGCCGCTGACCTCGTCCTTGAACTTGTAGCCCGGGCCGCCGGTGCCGGTGCCCAGTGGGTCGCCGCCCTGAATCATGAAGTTGGGGATCACCCGGTGGAGGATGGTGCCGGCGTACAGGGAGTCGCCGCTGTGGCGCTCGCCGGTCCTGGGGTGGGTCCACTCCTTGCTTCCCGTGGCGAGACCGACGAAGTTCTCCACCGTTTCGGGAGCGTGATCGGGTAGAAGCTCGACTTTGATGTTGCCCTTGGTGGTGACGAACGTTGCGTATTTGGCCATCTTGCCTCCTGAATTGAGAAAGGGACTCAATGGCCAGTCTATTTGCCCTCCCGGGCTAAGCCGGCGGTCAGACCGCGGGCTCGCCGGAAAGCATGGGTGTGGCTGCCTGCGGGGCCGGAGTCCCCGTCAGCTGCCGCCACAACCTGTAGACCACAATTAGCAGGACCGGGATGCTGGCCTGGAACGCGCGGTCAGAAAAGTACAGCTGAGCGCTGGTCAGAGGCCCGGCGAACCAGATCACGATCCAGATTGCGGCGTACGCCCGGGTGAGAAAGGCCCGGTCAGCGACTCGCTCGTTCCAGAGCAGCACCGCCGGGATGAGCAGAACCACCCAGTCGTAGACCAGAGCGTGCGGTGTAACCAGCAGAGTCAACAGTATTGCCCCGGCGAATGTCATCGCCGGGTTCTCGGCAAACGCACGACGGAAGCGGATGAAGCCGGCGACGGCGACGGCTGCGATCATCAGCGCCATTCCGTCGGCGACCCGGCCTGGTCCGATCAGGATTTCGAAGAAGTTGCGCGGCGTGTGCATATGCCATACCGACGGCTCGCTCCAGGTCACCAGTTTCGGCAGGACGTCGCGGGAGAAGGTGAGGTAGGCGCGGCTGGCATCTGCCATGCCGATAAAACTGATGGCAGCGAAGGCCGCTCCTCCGGCGGCGAGTCCCGCCAGAGCTCTCCAGTCACGGCGCCACTGCAGCGCCCAGAGGGCCGACACCCCCACCGCCAGCTGGGGCTTATACAGGATCAGGCTCAGCACCAGCCCCGCCAGGAATAGACGGCGGGAGCGCCACAGAGCATAGGTGCCGGCCAGGATGATCAGGCTCAGAAATGCGTTCTGGCCGAAGCTGATCGTTGCGAACACGGGGAAAAACGATGCAGCCCAAGGCAACATCCGGCGAACATCAGCGCCCACCAGCCGCAGGGAGGCCACCAGAGCCACCAACCCAAGAAGGCTCAAGACAACGAAGGCGGCCTCATAGGGCAGGTAGGTGAGGGGCACGTAGGTCAAGGCGTGAAACGGGGGGGTAAGGAAGGCCGAGTACCCGGTTTCGGTGCTCCCGATCACATCTGCCGACGCCTGCAGGGCGAACTGATAACCAATGTCGTAAAGACGGGCTCCCTCACCGTCACGTACCGTCAGGCCGGCGGCGTAGAAGTGGGAAAGGTCGTTGCCCACCCGCTGGCCCGCCAGGTCGAGGTGACCGGGACCCAGAGCCACGCTGAGCATCCAGGTGATCCACAAGGCCAAGGCGGCCCAGAGCCCGTAACGTAGCCTCCGCCGGTTGAGAAACGGCTCCTTGGTTTCAATTGCGCCGTCTTCAGGCGCGGATTCCATCACAGAAACGGTCATGTTGCCCCCTTGAAGGTCTTAGATGTCCCTTCTGTATCGGCAGATTTCTTCCTCTATTAAGGGCGGCGTGCCGATAAGTCATCTGAGCTCCCGATGGAGCCGAGCCGACATCAGTCGCAAAAAACTTTTGGCCGAAAAGTTAAAGGATTCGCGCATCCTGCCGATACAAGGGGCGTCGCAAGAAACGGGTTCCAGCAGAACGCAGCAACAACCGGGACTCGCCAACGCACAAGGATCTCAGTCCTCAATAGCAGCATCGACAGGAAAGGAACGTGCACCATGGTTGCAATGCACCTTTGGCTTCAGTACCGCATCGAAGAGCTTCTGGGCAAGGAAGACGGCGCCGCTGCCGTTGAGTACGGCCTGCTAGTCGGCCTGATCGCAGTAGCCATCATCGCCGCAGTCGCCCTGCTGGGCACCAAGCTCGACGAGATGTTCGACTTCGTTAACACCGAGCTGGCAGAGGTTCCCGCCGGCACCGTCGGCACCTAGTCACCTTCAACACGGATCCGGCCGCCCCGAAACGCACTTCGGGCGGCCGGAAACCAGACCAACAAAGGCCTCCGGGCCTTTTTTGGTTGAGGGGCCCTGCAGCAGAGCGTGTCGCTTTGCCCGGATAAGGGCTGGCCAAACCTTTTTTTGAGAAACCGCTAAACGATTCCCTAAAGCTGCCGATACAGAAGCGTCGCTAGAAAAGGGGGCAGGCACCCGGCCGGCACAGGTCTCAAAGCGACCACCTAGTTCTAAGCAGGGTTCGGGTCAGTAGCAGCACCTACAGAAAGGAACAGAACCATGGTTGCAATGAGCCTTTGGCTTCAGTACCGCATCGCAGAGCTCCGTGACTCCGAAGACGGCGCCGCTGCCGTTGAGTACGGCCTGCTGGTCGGCCTGATCGCAGTAGCCATCATCGCCGCAGTCGCCCTGCTGGGCACCAAGCTCGACGAGATGTTCGACTTCGTTAACACCAAGCTGGCCGAGGTTCCTTCCGGCACCACCGGCACCTAAGCGCGATTTCTAACCACCAGAAAACCCGGTAGGACCCGAAACGCACTTCGGGTCACTCCGGGTTCCCTGGATCAAGCATTCGACCGCAACACCACCATCAAGCTTTCGAAATTCCATCAGCTCGGGCAAGAAGAAGGGGGTTGAAAAACTTGCAAGCTCACGCACGCGACGAACGAGGAGCCGTTCTTGTAATCGTCGCCCTAGTCATGTCTGTCCTCCTGACTCTTTCCGCGGGCGGCATCATGCTGTTCACGCTGTACGGAAGCCAGCGGGAGATGCAGAAGGCGGCCGATCAGGCGGCTCTCGCAGGTGCCGCTGCACTTCCGCCCATTAACCCCGGCGTCATAACCGACAACGTACCGCTGCCCGGCCTTGCTGCCGTGTACACGATCACCGGCACTACCGGTCTGGACATCCCAAGGCTTGACGACATAGTGCCCGACCCGCGTGCAGTGGCGTGCGCCTACGGCGCGAACAGCCTTACTGCCGACTCGGCGCGACTTGTCAGCGCGTTCGGCACCCCGCCGGCGTCATCGCCCGGCGGCTGGACTTGCGAGGACAACCGGATTCATCCGTTACTGCAGTCCACGCAGCTGGCAGAGTGCGTCGACGGCCTGGTAGGCGGTCTGACCACCCGAGTCACCCAACTACTCGACCCTATCAGCGGACTGGGCGGTTGCATCCTGTTCATTTGCCTGCCGTCCCTAAACGACATCCTGGCGCAAGTCCTGGCCCCGATAAACGGCTTAGTCGATGACTTGAACCTGCTGGCACCGGCTGTTCTTACGCCGACGATGACCGTGGAGGTGACGAGCGGCGTAAAACCTCCTCTCATGTCTTTGGTGACCGGGGACGATGGCATCCAGATGACCGTCAGCGCTACTGCCCAGCGCACACTCAAGAACGCTGTGGTGGTCCCAACCACCCCGGGAGTTCCCCTCACCAACATCAACATCACCGCTGCCCTGCAGGAGGTGCAGGAACCATTGGTCAACACGCTCGGACTGGTCGACGACCAACTCAACACCCTGTTCGACACGTTGATCCCAGGTGCCGGATGTCAAGACGTGCTGTCTGAGGTTCAGAACGACATCGCCGATATCTACAACCCGCCCGGCGGGGGACCCAACCCGACAGGGCGAGACCTCATTGACGAGGCGATCGGCGCCAGCCAGACGATAACGAGCCGAGGCGGCCCCGCCCTGGCGGATGCCGCGGGCGAAGCATTCTTCGTCATCGGGGCCGGACCCAACCCGGCCATCCTGGGTGACCTGGTCGGGACTCCAGGGCCTCTCGCCGGCATAGTGGCAACGGCGCTGCAGCCGCTGTTGGGGTCAACGCAGATACCCACTCTCGACGTAGCAATCGTGGCTGCACACAACTTGGCCGATGGTCAATTGAACACCGGTGATCTCATTGAGGATGCCGTCAACGCTCGAGGCCTTTTCCAGGCCACCCTGGTGAACTGACGTGGCGGCCCTTCAAGACCGGGTCACCCGGACGATCAGGCTTCGCAGGGAGGAAGCCGGTGCAGCAGCGGTCGAGTTCGCTCTGTTGGCGCCGCTGGTGTTCTTCCTGCTGTTCGGTCTCTTCTACCTGCTGATGCTGTTCGCCGCCCAGCTATCGCTCGGCTATGCAACGAATGTCGCCGTGCGGTATGCCGCCATCCCCAGCAATGCGGCCGGTACGGCGTATCCGAGCGACTCCGATGTAATGACAAAGGTAGCGGCCTCTACACCCTTCTTTCCGGAAGGGTCGTGCACCCTTGACATCCCCCCGCCAGCAGGGGTTAACCAGCCCGTTTCTTTGACGGTCGACTGTGAGTATCCCAACCCGTTTGGACAAGCAGCCAATGGCTTCCGTCAGGCGCTGTTCGGGGGCGACGAAATCTCGCCGACCGTCGCGCTGACGGCTACGGCAGAGTCGAGGAGGGAGTGAACATGCGCAAGTTCGTGCGGCGCGACGAGGGAGCTGCGGCGGTGGAGTTGAGCATTGTCCTGCCCATCCTCATGGTCTTCCTAGCCTTCGTCGCCCCGATCATCAAGTTCGGCTACGAATACATGGTCATCCAGCGCGCTGCTGCCCATGGGGTTCGATACGCAAGCCGAACCGACCCCAATGCCCGCTACGCGGAAGACGGCGTGACTCTTACCCGTCGGCCAAGCAGCGGAGAAGTACGGCAGTTCGTAAGCGACTCATCGGACGGAACGATTGATCCAGCGGCGGTGGAGGTCAACCCGAGTCCAATGTTCGCCGTTCCGGGCGAACTGGTCACGGTGACCATCGCACACGAAATGGACTACGGACCATTGGCGGATATCGCCAATGCAGTAAAAGGAGCTTTCTTCGGTGGGGGTGCGTTCCTACCGAGCTCGACAACGGTAACTGTCTCCGCTCGGGGACGCGAGGAATAGGAGAGGAAAGCAATGAACAAGAGGTCAAGTGGAGTCGTGGTGGGAGGAATCATTGTTGCCCTGTTGGGCATGGTTCTTGTCTTCACATACGCAGGTAGGGTCCGCGCCGGCGCCGGAGTTTCGGGCGCAGCGGGCACCGCATACGTCGCAACGAACGACATCCCCGCCGGAACGCGGTGGGAGGACATGGTCGGCGCCTGGAAGAAGAAGGACGTCCCGGCCGACGTCCGCCCGGCAACTGCGGTTGCCACCACCACCCAGCTGAACGGCAAAGCTGCGATTCGCGGCATTGCCAAGGGTGAAATCGTGACCACCAGCCAGTTCAACACCTCGAGCTCCGGCGGCCTGGACATCCCGGCCGGTCAGAACGCGGTGACGATCAACCTGGGTGTTCCGCAGGCAGTTGCCCGCTACATCCAGCCCGGCGCGGACACCAACGTCTACGTCACC
>JAJCYF010000103.1 GCA_029263035.1 Actinomycetes bacterium | reverse complement strand
CGCCTTCGCCGCCGACGCCGACCCCGAAGAGTATTTGTCCAACCTGATGCTGAACGGCGTGGCCTCCCAGGTGCTGGGCCGGCATTTCGTCTCGGCAGCCGCCGGGGTGGGGGCGCAGCGATCGCTGGTGATGATCTCCTCCGGAGCCGCCCAGAAGATCTACCCAGGCTGGTCGGCCTACGGGGCGAGTAAGGCGGCAATGGACCAGTGGGTCCGGATCGCCGGAGCGGAGCAGGAGATCCGGGGCGGGGTGAAGGTGTTTGCAGTCGCCCCCGGGGTGGTGGACACCGGTATGCAGAGCCGGGTGCGGGCGGCCGACGAAGATCAGTTCCCGTCCCTCCAGCGATTCATCGATCTGCACGAGAACGGCATGCTCGTCCCGGCCGGCGAGGTCGCCCGGTGGATCTGGAAGTTGATCGACGAGGGCGTGGACAACGGAGCGATCGTGGACCTGAGGGAGCTGATGGGTGCGGCCGGGAAAACAAGCGAGGCTGCGCCGGGGTCCAAGCGCCCCGCCGGCAGCACACCTTGACCGGGGCGACCGGCACCGGCATTAGCGAACAGGCGGCCAGGCGGCGAACCTTCGCCATCATCAGCCATCCGGACGCCGGTAAAACCACTCTTACCGAGAAGTTCCTGCTCTACGCCGGAGCGGTGACCGAGGCGGGGGCGGTCCAGGCGCGGTCCGGACGGCGCAAGGCCACCTCGGACTGGATGGCGATGGAGCAGCAAAGGGGCATTTCCATTTCCTCCACGGTGCTGCAGTTCACCTACCGGGACCATGTCGTCAACCTGCTCGACACCCCGGGTCACCGCGACTTCTCGGAGGACACCTACCGGGTGCTGGCTGCCGCCGACGCCGCGGTCATGGTTCTGGACGTCGCCAAGGGAATCGAGGCACAGACCCTCAAGCTGTTCGAGGTCTGCCGGTCACGGAACCTGCCGATCATCACCTTCCTCAACAAGTACGACCGGCCCGGCCGCGACCCGCTGGAGCTGCTGGATGAGATCGCCTCCCAGATCAAGTTGAGCCCAACGCCGGTCACCTGGCCGGTTGGTGTTCCCGGCGACTTCAGGGGGGTGATCGATAGGCGAACCGGCGATTTTGTCCGCTTTACCCGCACCGTTCGCGGGGCGACTGCGGTGCCCGAGGAGATGGTGGCCGCCGATCAGGCCGCCCGCCAGGAAGGGGACGCCTGGGAGCAGGCGACCGAGGAGTGCTCCCTTCTCGCCGAGGTGGGGGCCGACCTGGATCCGAAGTCCTTCCTGTCCGGAGAAAGCAGCCCGATGTTCGTCGGATCGGCACTGACCAACTTCGGCGTGCGCCACCTGCTGGACGCGGTGGTTGACCTGGCCCCGGCGCCCGAGCCCCGCGACGATGTCGCGGGGGAGCTCAGGCCCCTGGAATCCGGGCTATCGGGATTCGTTTTTAAGATCCAGGCGAACATGAACCCGGCTCACCGGGACCACATCGCCTTCGTCCGGGTGTGCTCGGGACACTTCGAGCGGGGGATGACCGTCACCCACGCCCCTACCGGTCGGCCGTTCGCCACCAAGTACGCCTCCTCGGTGTTCGGGTCCGACCGGGAGACCATCGACGAGGCGTTTCCGGGAGATGTGATCGGGCTGGTCAACGCCAGCGACCTCCGAATCGGCGACACCCTCTACGACGGCGACCGGGTGGTCTTTCCGGGCATCCCGACCTTTGCTCCCGAGCTGTTCGTCCGCGCCCGGGCCCGCGACACCGGGCGTTACAAGCAGTTCCGCCGGGGGCTCGAGCAGATGGAGCGGGAAGGGGTGGTCCAGGTGCTCTTCGACCTCGACGACGGAACGGTTCCGATCCTCGCCGCCGTGGGGCAGATGCAGTTCGAGGTCTTCGCCCACCGCCTGGAACACGAGTTCGGGGCTGCGGTCGACCTGTCCCCGACGCCGTACACCGTAGCCCGCCGAACCGACGACGCAACCGTGGCGAAGCTGGCGGGTACCACCGGAGCTACCGTGATGAAGCGTCATGACGGAACCAAGCTGGCTCTTTTCGAGTCGATGTTTTGGCTTCAGAGGGTGGAAAAGCAGCACCCCGATGGCTGCTTTGAGGTCATCCTCACCGGTACGACCGGCCAGGCCTGAACCCGAGCTCCCGCCTTGTGTCAGGTCCGGTCGAGCCGGTCTGAGAGCAACTGCCCCGCAGCCTCCAGGGTCGAGGCCAGCCCTCCCGAAGTGTCGAGACTCTCGGCCTGCGGCCACGGCTCGAACCGAGCGGCCATGGCCTCCGCCACTGCGGCGGTGGCGTCGGACGGATCCTCTCCCTGCCGTGAACGTGCCGCGATGCGCTGCTCCGCGACCTCCATGGGAGCCGCGCAGCTGATCTGCACCAACCCGGCGGAGCATTCTCCGGCCAGGCGGGCGGCGGCCTCCCGCCACTCTGCCGATGCCCAGGAAGCATCCAGGATCACCGAGGATCCCTCCTCCAGTAAAGGACCGGCCCGCGCCAGGAGCGCCGCGTAGGTCGCCGCGGTCATCTCCTGCCGGTACAGCCCCTTGCCGAAGTCCGCCGGCCGGGAACCGTCCACGCCGGCAAGCTGTTTGCGCACCTCGTCGGACCGCAGGACCACCCAGCCTCGCTGCTCGGCGAGGCTGCGGGCGACGGTGGACTTGCCGGTCCCCGGCAGGCCTCCGACTAGGACGAGCGAAACCCGGCCCGCCTCCAGGTGCCGCAGCGCAATCTTCAGCAGGGCCGCCACGTCGTCCAGCGCCTGTTCGTCGCCCTGCTCGAAGCGCATGCCGGCGACCTTGGCTCTCACATGCGCCCGGTAAGCCCGGTAGTGGTGCGAGAGCGACTTTGGGAAGGTGTTCCCGGAGGCGGCGGCGTATGCCTTGAGAAACCGGTCGCCCAGCTCGGGTCCGCCGAGGCGCTCCAGGTCCATTGCCAGAAACCCGGCGTCGTCGATGATGTCGACGTAGCGCAGCCGGTCGTCGAACTCCAGGCAGTCGAGGATCCGGGGCCCGTCGTCCAGGCAGTAAACGTCATCGGCCAGCAGGTCACCGTGGCAGTCGCGGATGAAGCCTTCGGCTATCCGGCGGTCGAAAAGGGGTTTGCGGCCGGCAAGGTAGGTGCGGGCCAGGCTTGCGATCCGGCCGGGAAGCGCCGGGTCGTCCAGATGCTGCGCAAATTGATCGAGCGGTTCGATGTTGGACTCCCACCTGGCAACCACCGCATCGCGGGTGCCCTCCCGGTCGATTTCCGGTCCCGCCGGCGCCCGGCCGTGAAACTGCGCCACCACGCCGGCGACCGCATCCAGGCACTCTGCGGACCGTCCCTTCCGAACGAGCCTGCTCAACCGCTTTTCCGGCGGCATGCGGCGCATGACCACCAGCCAGTCGCACGGCTCCCCGCCAGCTCCCAGCACCTGTGCCACACCCAGGTAGACGTCCGGGGCGAACCGGCGGTTGAGCTCCACCTCCCGTTCGCAGGCGCTGCGGCGCAGCTGCTGGGTGGAGAAGTCCAGGAACGGCGTGCGGACGGCCTTCTTGAGCTTGTAGGCCCTGTCCCCGGCGAAAACCAGCATCGAGACGTGGGTTTCAACCGCCGCCGGGGCCAGGCCGCCTTCCGATCCGGGCTCGGGGTGCCACTGCTGGGTCGTTTCATTGGCTGAAGTGATCCGCCCACACTACAAAGGGCCGGTTTTCGGTGCACGCTCCGGGGTAGGTCTTTCGAAAGTCACTGACGGCCTGGGCGCTGCCGACGTGATGCCGCCCGGCACGCTCCTGGGGGTGAGTCGCTTGGCGTTTCCCGACCTGCTCGTAGAGTTCGAAGCGACCGCTACGGACTAGTGCTCTCCCTTTTTGGCAGGGTCATTCTGCCCGGCCGACCAGCTCCACTCCCTGCTGGTAGGCGGTGGCCAGGACATCCGCCCGTTCGTTCCAGCGCTGCCCGGCGTGGCCTTTCAGCCAGCGCAGCTTGACCTGCGGGTGGTCCTTGGCCAGCTCGTAGAGGGGTTGGACCAGGTCCAGGTTCTCCACCGGCCCGGTTTTGCGCTTCCACCCCTGGCGTTCCCAGCCCTGCGCCCACTCGTTGACGGTTTTTACGCATAGGGTGCTGTCGCTCCAGATGGTTTCCGTGGCGGTGGCGTCGAGCATCCGGTAGGCCTCGATAAGCGCGGTCAGCTCCATCCGGTTGTTGGTGGTGTGCGGCTCGCCGCCGTTGGCCTCGGCGATCATCTGGCCAGCCCGTACCCAGACCACGCCCCAGCCACCGGGCCCCGGGTTGCCGCTGCACGCCCCGTCGGTGAACAGCCCCTCGTCGGGATCTCCGGCCGTCGCCGGAGCCCTGGAGGGCTTGGGGCTCTTGGCCGCCTTGCACTTGCGGCACTGCCTCGGCGTCCAGCCGGGGTAGCGGCTGAGAACCTCATCGCTGAGGCTGAAGGTCTGGCCGCAGTCCGTGCAGCGAAATTCGGGCATGGCCGAGATGGTACCAGCCGGGTGGCCGTACCCTTCGACTCCCGCCTACCGTTGCACCATCCGCCCGACGGCGGCCATCAGTTCCCCGGCCTGGTCCTCCGGAGTTTCCGGTCCGCCCTCTCCGCCTACCAGACAGTGGCGCACGTGTCCGTCCAACAGGCCCAGGGCCACTTTGTCCAGCGCCGCCCGTACCGCGTTGATCTGGGTAAGGACATCGATGCAGTACCGGTCCTCTTCGATCATCTTCGTGATTCCCTTGACCTGACCCTCGACCCGAGCGAGCCGCTCCCGCAGGTCGTCCTTGGATGTGGTGTAACCCCTTGTGGCCAATTTTCCTCCCAACACTGTTGACAGCTATACCCTAGGGGGGTACCGTACTCCATACCCCCGGGGGGTATATGCATTATCCCTCGATTCTGGAGTAGGTGCTAGTCGGGAGGTTGGAAATGAGCGGCGCAGTGGATATAACGGTTGAACCGGGCAAGGTGAGGAGAGGTTCCATGGAACCAGCCGGAGTGGTTGACGGCAGAGGTGTACAGCAGGTGGACGCGGGCCACGGCGGCCACGAATCGCACGGCGGCCACGGATCCCATGACGGCCACGGATCCCACGGCGACCACGGCGACCACGCCGCAATGTTCAAACGCAAGTTCTGGTTGAGCTTTGCGCTGACCATCCCGGTAGTTCTCTACAGCCACATGCTGATGGAGCTCACGGGGTGGATGGCTCCGGCCTTCCCGGGCTCACGCTGGCTCCCGCCTGTTCTGGGGACCGCGGTGTTCCTTTACGGCGGTCCGGTCTTTTTGAGCTCCGGCTGGTCCGAGCTCAAGTCCCGGGCGCCCGGCATGATGCTGTTGATCTCCATGGGCCTGCTGGTGGCGTTCGGAGCTTCGGCGGCAACCACCCTGGGCTGGCTGGATGTTGACCTGTGGCCCGAGCTGGCCACCCTGGTGACCATCATGCTGCTCGGCCACTGGATTGAGATGCGCTCGCTCGGTCAGGCCCAGGGGGCCCTGTCGGCGCTGGCCTCTTTGCTGCCGGACGAGGCGGAGCGGGTTACCGACCGCGGTATCGAAACCGTTGCCCCCGGCGACCTGATTCCGGGCAACGTGGTCCTGGTCCGCTCGGGAGGCAGGGTGCCGGCAGACGGGGTAATCGTCGCCGGCCGGGCCGAGCTGGACGAATCGATGGTCACGGGCGAGTCGCGGCCGGTTGCCAAAGACGAGGGAGAACGGGTGGTCGCCGGTACCGTCGCAACCGATTCGTCGATCAGGGTTCGGGTGGAGGCGGTCGGTGAGCAGACCGCCCTGGCCGGTATCCAGCGGTTGGTTGCTGAGGCCCAGGCCTCCCGCTCCCGGGCCCAGGCACTGGCCGACCGGGCGGCCGCGCTGCTCTTCTACGTCGCCATGGTTTCCGGGGCGGCGACGTTTCTGGTCTGGTGGGCGATAGGCCAGACGGAAAACGCGTTCGTGCGTACCGTGACGGTCTTGGTAATCGCCTGCCCCCACGCTTTGGGTCTGGCAATTCCCCTGGTGGTCAGCCTTTCGACCTCCATCTCCGCCAAGGCCGGCATCCTGATCAAGGACCGGCTGGCGCTGGAGCGCATGCGTACAGTGGAGGTGGTCCTGTTCGACAAGACCGGGACCCTGACCCGCGGTGCGCACGTTGTGACCGGGGTCGGCGGCCTGGGTATCTCCGGCGACGAGGTTCTTGCGCTGGCCGGTTCGGTGGAGTCGGAGTCGGAGCACCCGGTCGGTCGGGCGATAGTTGCGGCGGCCGCCGAGCGCGGTCCTCTCCGGGCGGTGACCGGATTCCGGTCGGCAACCGGCCGCGGAGTGAGCGGCCGGGTCGATGGGATCGAGGTCTCGGTGGGCGGACCGAACCTGCTCAAGGAGCTGGGCATCCAGGAACCGGCGGAGCTGTCGGACAGGATCGACGAGTGGCGCAGCCGGGGAGCGGCGGTCCTGTTTGTCCTGGCCGGCGGCCGGGTTGTCGGAGGGATTGCGCTGGAGGACGAGATCCGGCCGGAATCGGCGGAGGCGGTCAATGAGCTGCACCGGCTGGGGGTGCGGGTAGCCATGATCACCGGCGACGCCCGGCAGGTGGCCGACTCGGTGGCGGCACGGCTGGGCATCGACGAGGTGTTCGCCGAGGTACTGCCGGATCAGAAGGACAGGGCGGTCTCGGACCTGCAAGCCCGGGGACTACAGGTGGCCATGGTCGGCGACGGTGTGAACGATGCTCCTGCGCTCGCCCGGGCGGACGTGGGGATAGCAATCGGCGCGGGAACCGATGTGGCCATCGAGTCGGCTGGAGTGGTCCTGGTTTCGTCGGATCCCCGGGCGGTGACCGGGCTGATCCGTCTCTCCCGGGCGTCCTACCGCAAAATGCTGCAGAACCTGGCGTGGGGGGCCGGCTACAACCTGTTTGCCCTCCCGCTCGCGGCAGGGGTCCTCTCGCCCATAGGGATCACGCTTTCACCGGCGGTCGGCGCAGTCCTGATGAGTGCGTCAACGGTGATCGTTGCCCTCAACGCCCAGCTGCTGCGGCGGGTGGATCTCAGCCGGCGGAATCCGGCCTGACGCGAAGAAGGGCCGGTCCTTTGGGGGACCGGCCCTTCTTCCGGGCCCGTTCCCAGTTCAAGGCCCGTAACAGCACGCGACCGCTATGGCGTAGCCGGTCGGTCTCATCTCTTAGTCGGAGGAGAGAGGCATATCCTAACGAGACTTGAGAATATTCTCAAGTCGTAACTTCTAAAAAACTAGCCGCTCCCGGATCTCCAGCGAAAGACCGAGAAAACGTCCGAGAAGTCGTCGGTCCAGACCCGGGCGCCCGGCTCGGCCACCAG
>JAJCYF010000102.1 GCA_029263035.1 Actinomycetes bacterium | reverse complement strand
TCCTCGACGTGGTGCTCGAGCAGCTCGAAACCGCCCATCCTCTGCTGATTGAAGCCTTCCCCGAAGCCGCGGCGGCCTGGGACGCGGCAATCACCGAGGTCCTGCGGAACGGCGCCGATCCGCTGGCCACCCTGCGGACGGCCCAGGCCAGGGCTGAGGCCTCCCAGACCGTCCCGGAGAGCTAGCCGGTGGCCGTAGTCCTCCGCCGCAATACCGGCCGGGGCATGGAGGGGGATGCATCGCCCGAACCCGCCCGCAAGCCCGGGCGCGTCTCCATCCTCGCCGAGTTCCTGGCCGCCCTTGTCTCGGTGATTCTGATCTCCGCGGCGCTAACCGGGCTTTTCGAGGAGCGGATGACCAAGTCGGCTCTCACAGTGGAGGCCCACCGTCTCACCGACAGCCGGTTGAGTGTGGTGGTGGCGGCCTATGAAGCCCGGGAGCGAACGCTGGCGCTGACTCTTCGGTACCTTGCGGAGCAGCTCAACATCAGCAGTGCCACCGACCAGAGCAACTTCCCGTCCTTGGTGAGCTCATTGAGCCGAACGGCCAGCACCTTGGACCTCGACCTTCTGGGCGTCTTTGACTCAAGCGGAAAGTTCGTGGCCGGCGAGGGCCGGACCCTGGAGGGATCCGACGTGGTGGTACAGGCAGCACCGGGGCTGCGTTCCCGCCTGGTGCCGGTGGAGAACGGTCGCTATATGCGGGTACTGTCCACCACCATCGGCCTGGACGGGAACGTACTGGTGGGGGGCCTCGATTTTGCCGACGGTATCGCCCACGGGTTACGCGGAACCCTGGGTGACCGGGGACAGGTGATTTTGGTTGCCGGCGGAAAGGTGGTCGGCAGCACCCTCGAGCTGGACAATGAGGTACCGGGCTGGGATCCGAGCCGGGAGCCCATCCCCGACGAACCAATGCGGGTGTCAATGGACGGCGGGCCCATGCTCGTGGCCTACAGCTCCATCGCGGGCCCGGGGGAATCCCCCGCCACCAGTGCGATCGGTGTAGCGGTGCCCGATCCGGTGGAGGGGCTCACCGAGCGCCTCACCCTGGTGCGCTTCCTGTCTACCCTGATCCTGACCGGCGCGGCGTTCCTCATGGGGCTGGTGCTGTTCTGGACACTGGTCCGGCCGCTGGTGGGACTCTCCCGCACCGCCTCGAGGATTGCGCAGGGCGACCTCAGCGCCACCTTCAGTGCTCGGAGAAACAACGAGATCGGCCGTCTTGCCGGCGCCCTCCAGCAAATGACCGCAGAGCTGCAGGGAAAGACCCGGCGTCTGCAGGAGGCATCGAAGCGGTTGTTGGTCGCGCAACAGGACGAGCGTCAGAATATGGCCCGGGACCTGCACGACGGCATGCAGCAGCAGCTGGTGGTGCTGGCGGTGAAGATCAAGCAGCTGGCAGCGGCAGACGAGCCGCCCAACCCGCTGAATCTCGAGCACCTTGCCGCCGAGGCAGAGGAAGCCGCATTTGCCCTGCAGGACCTGGGCCGGGGCATCTTCTCGACCGTTCTCGGTGACCAGGGGGTGGCGGCTGCGCTGCGTACCTCGGCCAGCCGCCTGCCGATGCAGGTGCGGCTGGACGTGGCGCCGGAGACGGCGGAGCGGCGGTTCAGTCCCGAGGTAGAGGGAACCCTGTACTTCGTCACCATGGAGGCCATGTCCAACGCCCAGAAGCACGCCCCGGAAGCCGAGCTCACGATCGCCCTGAGGGAGGAGCCCGGAGAGGTGGTACTGGAGATTTCCGATGACGGCCCCGGATTCAACCCGAGTCAGGGCCGGATAGGGGCCGGGTTGCAGAACATGGCCGACCGGGTCAACGCGGTTGGGGGGTCCTGGAATGTGATCACTGCCCCCGGCGAGGGGGTTAGGCTGCTGGCCCGGATCCCGATTTAGGCGCCATCACATCAATTGACGGTTGCGGATTCCCTCAGGTAGATCAGCACCGCGGCCACCCGGCGGTTGAGATCAGGCTCCTCGGAGAGGCCGAGCTTGGAGAAGACCGCCGCAATTCGCTTTTCGATGGAGCCCACCGAAAGCGAAAGCTCCTGCGACACCCGGACGTTGCTCTTACCCTGGGCCATGAGGCGGAGGACTTCCATCTCGGGCGAGGAAAGCTGCCCGAGCGCCGAACCCGGCTTGCGGGAACGCAGGGCCAGCAGGCGTTCGACGATGCGAGGGTCCAGCACCGACCCGCCGGAGGCCACCTCGTGAAGCGCCCGGACCAGCTGGGCGGCGTCGCCCACCCGCACCTTGTGCAGATAACCGTAGCCGGCAACCCCTTCTTTGAGCAGTGCCCATACGTAGCTCTCATCATCATGCTGGCTGAGCACGACGACCCCAACCTCGGGAGCTTCCGACTTGATCTCGTGGGCCGCCTTGATGCCCTCCATGGTGTGGGTGGGCGGCATTCGGATGTCCATGAGGACAACGTCGGGATGCAGGCTGCGGGTCTGTTCGATGACCGAGTCGTAGTCGACCGCAACGCCGACCACCTCCAGTCCCTCCTCCTCCAGCAGGCGCCGGGTTCCCTCGCGCAACAGGAACTGGTCCTCGGCAATGAGAACCCTGAGGGGACTGGTGGCCTGATGTGGAGAAATCGCTACGATCGCCGCCTCATTTCGGGCGGTGGTGAGCGCTACCCGCCGCCACATAAAATCCGCCCGGTAAGCCCCCCGTGAGGGGGGCCAACCCGGCGGTTCCCGTTGACTAGCATGGTAGACGAAAAGGGCTCCCCAGCGTCCCGTAGGAACGCCCCCCCTTTGTCCGGATGCCAACCGTCAACACCTCAGAATCGAACAA
>JAJCYF010000101.1 GCA_029263035.1 Actinomycetes bacterium | reverse complement strand
CCGGTCATGGACCTTGAGGTAATGGTCCCGGACTCGTACCTGGGCGACATCATGGGCGACCTCAACTCCAAGCGGGGCCGGATTCAGGGCACCGAGGGCGTGGGGATCGGCCGCCAGCTGGTCAAGGCCCAGGCGCCGCTGTCTGAAATCGCCCGCTACGCCATCGACCTGCGGTCGATGACCGGCGGCCAGGGAACCTTCCGTTCGACCTTCTCCCACTACGAGCCGGTTCCGTCCCACCTGGCAGACAAGATCATCACCGAGGCTAAGCAAGCCAAAGAGCATAGAGCCGGTCATTGAAAACCATCAAAACGGTCAATGCCCGGCGAATGATTCTGCGCGGCCTGGGACGCCGCTGCCCGTTCTGCGGCCACCGCCCCATCTTCGACTCCTGGTTCAAGCTGAAGGAGAGCTGCCCGAGCTGCGGCCACCGCTTCAACCAGGAGGAGGGCTTCTACATCGGGGCCTACGCCATCAACTTCGCAGTGGCCGAAGGCCTGCTGCTGCTTTGTCTGGTCCCCTACATTGCGATCTCATCGGCCAACCCGGAACTCAGGCTGGATGCGGTCCCGTTCGCAGTTGTGGCTCTGCTGCTGGCGGTGGCCGGGCCGATCTTTTTCTACCCGTTCTCCCGCAGCCTGTGGATTGCACTGGACATGACCCTGCGGGGCGGGCGCAACCTGGACGACTCCTGGAAGGATCCCGAGGAGAAGGGTTAGTTCCCCCCTTCCCCCTGTTCGCCGGGGAGGCCGCGAACTCCGGGCACACCCTCGGCGCCAACCGTACCGTCGGCACCATCCAGGTTGCCTTCTTCATCCTCGTTGTTGATGTCGAGGTCCGGAATGTGAAGATCCCCGGAGCGCGGTGCGGGCGGCGCCGCCGGAGCCGGAGCGGGGCCGTTGGACTGCCGGGTGCCTGAGCTGCGGGACCCGGAAGCCGGCGATCCCTGGCCCGACGCGGGCGCGGGCGCGGGCACCGGAGCGATGGAGACGGCGGAGACCGGGGCTCCCTCGGCGAAGTAGAAGGCGCCCTGCATCCCCCTGTCGACATGCAGCCGGCAGTAGAACCGGAACGCCTCCTCGGCCGGCAACTGGACGACCAGCTCGGCCTGCTCCCCCGGCCCCAGCTGCCGGTGCACTCCCAGCGCGTCGAGGGTGAACGTGTGGTCGGCCAGGCCGCCGGGGTTGGTCAGCTTGAGGGTGAGGTTGGCGCCGGGTGCCAGCTTTACGAAGGTGGGGTTGAAGGCAAAGTCCGCCATGACGATTTCCAGAGAAGCGGCCGTCCCCATGCCGCTGATATCGGTAACCGCCTTGTTGTTGAGCTCCCCCTCGAGCGTTATCGGGACCGGAGAAGCGGTGGGCGAAGGGCTCGCCGAGGGCGTGGGACTGAATGTGGGGCTGGGACTCTCGATCACCTGACCGGCGTTGCGGGCGCAGCCGGTTGCGGCAACACACACGGCCAGGGCGGTCATCAAACGTCTAATCACAAACGGGCCTTTCCGCCAGCCGGTGCGGGGTTGTCCCCCTGGAATTCTAGTCAAACGGGCGCCGGATCGATGTTCCGGCCGCCGGTGGCCCTATACAGTCAGGGCATGCCAGGCTCGAACGCCGCTCCCGTTCTGGTGGTTGTCGGACCATCGGGGTCCGGAAAGTCGACCGTTGTCGGGGAGTTGGTTCGCAGAGCCGCCGTCGAACTTCACCCATCGTGGACCGACCGGCCTCCCCGCGAGGACGAGTTGCGGCCCGGTGCCGGCCACCGGTTCGTAGACACCGATGAATTCTCCCAATTGCAGCAGCAGGGTCGCTTTCTCGAGGTGGTGCAGCCCTTTGGGCTGCCCTACCGCTACGGCCTGCCTCCGGTCCGTAGGTCCGGCACGGTCGATGCCATCATCGTGCGGGCGCCGATGCTGGTCCTGGTCGACCGCCACTTCCCGGCGAACCTCGTCTACCAGATCGAGTGCGATGCGCAGCTTGCCCGGCAGCGCCTCGCGAAGCGCGACGGCAGCCATTCGGCCCCGGGCACACGTCTGGCGAATTTTGAGAAAGAGATGCAACTCGGCCGTACTCTCGCCGATAGAACCTTCAGTAACAATGCTGAGATCTCAAGGGTTGTCGATGAGGTGCTGGCGGCACTCGGAAAGGACTTCTGCTAGGCCGTGGATGCCGCAGTGGGTTGGACCGCCGCACTCCTGACGATAATTTCGTTTCTCACCTGCATCTGCGTGATGGCCGGTGTCGGCTACGGGCCGGGCCCCGCCGGGATGAAGCGGGGGCTGCTATGGGCCCTCGGATTGGGGATCGGCGCCATCGCGCTGCAGATCGCTGCCGGCCACCTTCCCTATGCGCTGTTGCTCTCCGCTTTCATCTCGGGCGCCTGGTTGCAGCTGACGAAAGCTGAAGAAGCTTCCGAGAAGGTGAAGATGGCCGCTCTCGTCCTGACGGTCGGGTTGGGTGCCGTTTCGGTGCTGGCCGGTTTCTTCGTGATCGCGGCATTCATCTTCCTGTCGGCGCTCGCCGGCGCCCTCTCCGATTCCCTCTCCGCCAGCGGCACCAAATGAGCCGTACGGGCATGAAGACGATTCTGGCGATGGTCCGCCCTCCGGCAGCCCTGGTGCTGCTGATCTTTGCTGCGCTCGGGATGGCACAGGCGGGAGAGATCGATAAGGTTCACCCCCTGTTCACCACCGTCCTTCTGATCCTGGCGGCAGGCTTCACCAACGCCACCTGCCTGAACGACATCACCGATGAGTCGATCGACCGGGTCAACTTCGCAGGCCGGGGATCCCGGCCGCTGGTTGAAGGCTCCGCCCGCCCCAACGATCTCTTCGTCATCGCTGCCGTGGCCGGGGCCGCCAGCCTTCTCCTCGGCTGGTCGGTCGACTGGCGCGTCGGACTGGTGGTCGGTGCCGGGCTGCTGCTGAACGTGGCCTACTCCGTGCCGCCGATCCGGCTGGCCGACCGCGGCGGGCTGGCCACGGCCCTGCTCCCGCTTGGTTACGTTGTGGTCCCGTTCCTGGTCGGGGCATTCAGCGCCGCACCCACCTTGAGCCGCGAAGGATTCCTGCTCCTGGCCGGCCTGTACCTCAGTTTTGCCGGGCGGATCATCCTGAAGGACTTCAGGGACGTGGAGGGGGACGCACGTTTCGGAAAGAGGACCTTCCTCCTTCGCCACGGCCGCCTTGCTACCTGCCGGGCCAGCGCCGGGCTCTGGCTGTCCGGTGCCCTGTTCGTACCTTTGCTGTTTCCGGGCTCTGCCCTGCTGCCCGCTTCAGCCGTCCTGGTCGCGTCGATACTCTGGGCGCTTCACCGCCTGGCGGGAGTAGCCGACAAGGACCGGCAGCTGAAGATCATCTGGTGTATCGCCTGCGCAGGCCGGGGCTTGAGCTTGTTGATGCTGACCGGGTACACGCTGGAGTCATCGGGGTGGACCGCCGCCGCGCAGGCCTGGTTCGTGGCGGCCCTGACTCTGTCCATCGCGGGCTTGTTCTACGCAGAGTTCGCAAAGGACTTCGCAGCCGCAGATACCGGCCGGGCCCGTCGAGAATCTGCCGGCCTAAGAATCTAGAACAGCGGCTTAAGCCGGGCGTAACTCTGCTCCAGAGTCTCCGGCAGCACCTTGGTGTCGCCTATCACCGGCATGAAGTCGGTGTCGCCGCTCCACCGGGGAATCACGTGCATGTGCAGGTGCCCGGGCACCCCGGCGCCGCCGGCTGCACCCAGGTTGGCTCCCATGTTGAACCCCTCCGGAGACATGGTTACCTTCAATGCCTCAACCGCTTTGACCGTGAGCGCCATCACACGGTTCCGCTCCTGCTCGGTGAGCTCCTCCAACGCTCCTACGTGTCGCCGAGGAGACACCAGCAGGGCACCGCTGTTGTAGGGAAAGCGGTTCATGACCACGACGCACAGGTCGTCGCGCATCAACACATAGTTGGCTTCGAGGTCGTCGGTTTCGGCATCGACGCACAAAAAGCAGCCATCGAAATGCGATGAGGTCACATACTCCATCCGTTGCCGGAACAGCCGCTCCACGGTGCTAACCGACCGTTGTTCGGCGTTCGTCGACCTCTTTGACGATCTCCGCGGTGAAGTCGTCCAGCGCAACCCCGCGCTTCTCGTTGCCTCCCCGGGGCTTGACCGACAACGTGCGGGCCTCGACCTCTTTGTCGCCCACCACCAGCATGTAGGGCACCTTGGACATCTGGGCCTTGCGGACCCGGTTGCCCAGCGACTGGTCCGAAGCATCGACGGTGGCCCTGATCTTGTGACCCTTGAGGCGCTCGGCGACGTCGTTGGCGTAGTCGTAGTGCCGGTCGGAGATGGGGACCACGGTCACCTGGTCGGCGGCCAGCCAGGTGGGGAAGGCGCCGGCGTAGTGCTCCAGCAGGATCGCGAAGAACCGCTCGATAGAGCCGAACAGCGCCCGGTGGATCATGAAGGGGCGGTGGCGGGCGCCGTCCTCCCCAACGAACTCCAGGTCGAACAGGTTCGGGAACTGAAAGTCCACCTGCAGGGTGGATAGCTGCCAGCGGCGGTTCAGAGCGTCCTTGATGTGGACGTCGATCTTCGGGGCGTAGAAGGCGCCTTCACCCTCGGCCACGGTGAAGGGAATCCCGGCGGTCTGTAGTGCCCGGCGCAGCGCTTCGGTCGCCCGGTCCCACTCTTCCGGCTCGCCGACGTACTTTTCGGGCCGTGTGGACAGCTCCGCTTCGAAATCGGTTATGCCGAAGGCCCGCAGAACCTTGAGCACAAACTGCAGCAGGCTGGCCAGCTCGTCCTCCAGCTGGTCTGGCATACAGAAGATGTGGGCGTCGTCCTGCGTGAAGCCGCGGACCCGGGTGAGCCCGTGCAGCACCCCGGACCGCTCAAAGCGGTAGACGGTGCCGAACTCGAACAGGCGCAGGGGAAGCTCCCGGTAGGACCGGTTGCGGGACCCGTAGATCAGCATGTGCATCGGGCAGTTCATCGGCTTGGGGTAGTAGGTGGCACCCTCCATCTCCATCGGCGGGTACATGCCGTCCTTGTACCAGGACAGGTGGCCGGATTTCTGGAACAGCGCCTCCTTGGCCAGGTGCGGGGTGACGACGAACTCGTAGCCGGCCGCCTCGTGCTCGGCGCGCGAGTAGTCCTCCATGATTTTGCGGATCAGGCCGCCCTTCGGATGAAAGACCGCCAGGCCGCCGCCGATCTCCGGCGGGAAGCTGAACAGGTCCATCTCCGGCCCCAGCTTGCGATGGTCGCGCTTTTGGGCTTCCTCCAGGCGCCACAGGTACTGTTCCAGAGCCTTGGGGGACTCCCAGGCGGTGCCGTAGATCCGCTGGAGCATCGGGCGCTTCTCATCTCCTCGCCAGTAGGCGGCGGAGCTGCGGGTCAGCTTGAAAGAGCGGATCCGGCCGGTAGACGGAAGGTGGGGGCCCCGGCACAGGTCGACGAACTTGTCGGCGTTTTTGTAGAGGGAGACCTTGTCGCCGATGACGCCCTGCTCGGAGGCCTCGGGGTCCATCTCGCTGATCCACTCGGACTTGTAGGGCTGCTCCTTGAAGAGTGCCGCTGCCTCGTCGATCGAGACCTCCTCACGGGAGAACGGCTGGTCCTCCTTGATGATCTCGGCCATGCGGGCCTCGATCTTCTCCAGGTCCTCGGGGGTGAACGGCCGACCGATGTCGAAGTCATAGTAGAAACCGTCCTCGATCGGCGGGCCGCCGGCGTACTTGGCGTCCGGCCAGATGGACAACACCGCCTGCGCCAGCACGTGGGCTGCGGAGTGCCTCAGCACCTGGCGGCCGATATCGTCCTTCTGGAGCAGGACAATCGCATCACCTTCGGGCGGGCGGGAGAGGTCGAACAACGTTCCATCAGGGACCATGTAGGCTACGGCGTCTTTGCGTCGGGGATCACTCATATAAGGCCATTATCCATGTCACCAGAGCTCCTCTACCTTCTGCGGCGCCGTATCGGTGCCTCCGGACCGCTCAGATTCGATGAATTCATGGATATCGTTTTGTACAGCGACCCGCACGGCTACTACCGCAACCACGTCCCCGGCTCCGGCTTCGACTACGAGACCTCCCCCACCCTGACGCCCTGGTTCGGGCGGCTGGTGCTGCAGGAGCTGGAGGCGGCATGGGAGCAGCTGGGGTCGCCGGAGGAGTTCACGGTGCTCGAGGTGGGGGCCGGCAGCGGGGACCTGGCTGCGGCTGCAGTCGCATCCGTTGAGGGTGGCTTCAGCGAGGCACTGCGCTGGTTTTTCGTCGAGCCCATCGACACCGTCCGGCGGCTGCAGCGGTTCCGCCTCGGATCGTCCGGACGCTACCGTTGGGTGGAGTCCTTGAGCGAGGTGGAGCCGGTCACAGGCATGGTTCTTGCCCACGAGGTCCTGGACAACTTCCCGTTCCGCCTGTTCGAGGTTGGCGGGGACGGGCCGAAGGAGGTACGGGTCGGAACCGCCCGGCACCATCTGACCGAGGTGCTGTTCCCGATCGGCCCGGAGGTCTTCGACCTGGCCGCCCCGGCGCTGGAGCACCTGGAGGAGGGCGACCGGTTCGAGCTCCGAACCGGGGTTGGATCATGGGTGACGGCAGCTGCCCGGGTGCTGGAGCGGGGCCGGCTGCTGGTGGTCGACTACGGGGCAACAGAGCCGGAGATCTGGACCCGGCACCCATCCGGATCCATGGTCACCTACCGGCGGGGGGACCTGGGCATCGACCCATTCGACAACCTGGGGGGCGCCGATATCACCGCCCACGTGAACTTCTCGGCCCTGGAACGGTCGGCCCGGGACGCCGGGCTGCACGTCCTTCCGCTCCAAACCCAAAAGGCCTGGCTGGAGAAGTTGGGGCTTACAGAGGTGGTTGCGGATCTGCGCCGCCGGGCGGTGAAGGCCCAGGCGGAGGGCCGCCATGCCGACTACCTGCGGTACCTCTCCGAGAGGTCGAGGGTGGAGCTGCTGGGCGCCCGGGGGGGCCTGGGGGACTACCTGGTGTTCACGGCCGAGAAGTCGGCCGCGGTCGAATAAAAGTTCGAGCGGCCCTTTCGCTTCTGGACCCGCTCCGGCAGCCTACCGACTCCAGCTGGTCTTGGGGAGGTAGCCCATTATTGGGCCTCCAGAACCACCACTGAGTGACGAGCCTCCAATCTAAAACCGCCCTCGCTTGACTATCTAGGCAAGAATGGATGTTCCAGCGCGGAGAAAGGCTGAAGTGCGGATCACCCACCTGACGCTCTTAAATTGGCGGAACTTCAAATCAGTCGACGTGGACATCCAACAGCGAATGTTCATCGTGGGTCCGAACGCGTCGGGCAAGTCCAACATGCTTGATTCGTTGAGATTCCTGAGAGACATAGCGCGCGTAGGCGGTGGTTTTCAACAGGCGGTAGCCAGTCGGGGTGGTCTTAAGCGGATCCGCTGCTTGGCTGCTCGTAGCTTCAATCATGGACGTATACGAATTGAGATTTCGGTCGGCGACTCAAAGGTTCCGGACGAATGGACATATCTCTTGGAGTTCACAGCTGAATCGCGTGGTCAACATCGACCGATCATCATCCAGGAAAGGGTTTTGCAGCGAGGTGTGATCCGCCTGGATCGTCCGGATCCAGACGATGAGAACGACGAGGAGCGTCTTACCCAAACAGCTCTAGAGCAAGTCAACGCGAATCAGAACTTCCGAGAACTAGCCGAGTTCCTGGACTCAATTCGTTACCTCCATGTCGTGCCACAGGTGGTCCGCGAACCTGACCGAGCCGGTGACCGCAAAGATGATCCATTTGGTGGAGATCTCCTCGTGCGAATCGCGCGTACGCCAGCGAGAACCCAGGAGAAAAGGTTGAGGCGGCTGAACGACTCGCTCCAACTTGCGGTCCCACAACTTGAAGAGTTGGAGCTAATTAAGGATGACGACGGCAAGCCCCACCTTCAAGCTCGCTACAAACATTGGCGAGCACAGGGGGCACGCCAGGACGAAAGCGACTTCTCCGATGGAACCTTGCGGCTAATAGGGCTTTTGTGGACTCTTATGGAAACGGGCAAGAGTGCCGGTCCTCTACTCCTAGAGGAACCTGAATTATCGCTTCACTCTGCGGTAGTTCGCCAACTTCCCACGATACTCAGTCGCGTTCAACGGACGGGCGGTCCTCAAGTCTTGCTGACCACACATTCGGGAGACATCCTGGCGGATCAAGGACTGGGCTTAGACGAAGCCGTCGTCCTCTTTCCAGGAGACGAGGGAACGACGGCGCAGCTTGCTTCGGCGATCGATGGCGTTTCAGAGCTGATTGAGACAGGGATGAACCTTGATGAAATCCTTCAGCCCCACACCGAACCGTCCGCTGTGAACGATCTAGCGCTGTTCTAATAGGTGCCAGAAGTCCTTTACGCGGTCGAAGGCGTCACCGATGAGCCAGTCGCGGAAAAGCTCATTATCGCCTCTGGCTGTGATCCTCGAAGAGCGTTTACCGCTGGAGGAAAGCCAAAGCTCGATCCCAAAATACAGGGCTACAACCGTAGTTCAGCCCATCTCAATTGGTTGGTGTTGAGGGATCTCGACCTCGACGACCGAAGGATCTGTATTCCCGACCTTCTCTCCGGCTTGATTGGCGGTGAACGGAGGCAGGGCCTCATGCTTCGCTTGGCGGTGAGATCGGTTGAGTCGTGGCTGATGGCCGACTCAGATGCCCTGTCTGCGTACTTTCGAATCACGGCAAGCAAAATCCCAACATCCCCTGATCTGCTCGACCACCCGAAAACTGCGCTGGTAAATCTTTGTCGTAAATCAAAGAGTAAGGACATTCGCTCGGCGATGGTGCCTCGCCCGGAAGGTCGCCGCGCGGTCGGATCCGAGTATGTTGCAACGGTCCGAAAGTACGCGGCTGATTACTGGGACATAGATAGAGCCAGACGAAACTCACCCAGTTTGGCCAGAGCAATCGCTTCTGCTGAACGGATGGTCGTGGCCGGTGGCTGGACCGGCTAGCCGAACTTGAGGCCGAGGTCAACCGCTTCAAGGACCCCTTCTGCTATCCGCCTCGGGCGCTCCCCTATCCCCAGAACCTTAGACGGATCACCCCGGGGGTCCACCTCGACCACCTTGGCCCCTTGTTGAACGGTGACCCGGTCGTGCACCAGGCCCCTCAGGATGCCGGCGAGCGGCGCCTTCAGCTCCCGCCCGTCGATAAAGGCAACCACCTCTTCGGCCTCCACCCGGCCGGCGATCCGGCGGGTCGTAAGGAACACTCCGGCCACCGGGGCGTAGATGAAGCGGTCCCGGGCGTGGCCCCCGTAGTCGCGGGGCTCACCGGCAAGCTCCTTCGTACGGCCCGAAGTCAGAACCTTTCCGAGGTCGTCGCCCCATTGGGTTTCAATCACCACGGTCGTGGTCACGCCGGCCTCGAAGTTCGGGCCCAGACCCACCGTGAACGGGGCCAGGTCCAGCTGGCTCTCCGGGTGGGCATGTTTGCGCATCCGGGCGTCGACCATCACCTCGGTGCCCAGGAACCGCAGCACTGCAAACGGATCGCCCAGGAATACCGGGATGCCCTGCCGGGCATCCAGGGCCTCGGACAGCCGTCCCTGGTCGCGATACAGCGTGGCGGTGACGCCTTCCAGCACCGCCGAGCCGTCGAAGGCTGCGTCGGCAAAGGCCATACCTCTTCGGGGAGCCGCCGGGGCCGGGTCGTCGGAGATCCACACCCGGTAGCCGGCCCGGAACAGGCGGTGGGCGACGGCAGAGCCCACGTCGCCGATTCCTCGAACACAGACGGTACCCACCCGTTAACTCAAAAGGCCGGCACCCGAAGGAGCCGGCCTTTGATAGATCGATGCGCTCAGGCTTCGGCCGAAGCCGCCTCAGCGGCGGGAAGGAAGCTCTCGATCGCGGAGCGGATGGCGCTGGCGGGACGGGCACCGACGACGCGGGTGGCCTCGTTGCCGTCCTTGAACAGGACCAGCGACGGAATCGACATGATCCCGTAGTTGCCCGTGACCTGCGGGTTGAAGTCGATGTTCAGCTTCACGACCTTCATCCGGCCCGCAAGATCGGCGGAAAGCTTCTCAACTTCGCCGGCAACTACCCGGCAGGGTCCGCACCACTCCGCCCAAAAGTCAACGAGAACGGGGACGTCGGAGTCGAGAACGGCTTCCTGAAAATCGCTGTCGCCTACTTCTTTAAGATTTCCCATGTCCTGGATAGGCCCCTGTGCACATCCTCGGGTCGATGAATGACCCTCTCCCTCAGGATGACCGGGACCTTCCTCCTCTCTGTCGTATCTAGAAGCGATCGGACCAACTTTTTATTCCGCCATGACTACTCAGAACTATTTACAACGTTGAATAACAGTTAATCATCAATCAGCTCTTAACCTCATGACCGCCGAACTCCCTGCGCAGGGCTGCGATGACCTTCATGGCGAAGGATTCCTCCTGCTGCGAGACGAAACGGGCGAACAGCGCGGCGGAGATGGCGGGGGCGGCAACGCCGGTGTTGACCGCCTCCAGGACCGTCCAGCGGCCCTCGCCGGAGTCTGCGGCGTAGCCCTTCAGCTGCTCCAGGTCGGGGTCCTTCTCGAAGGCCGACGCCGCCAGATCCAGCAGCCACGACCGGACTACCGACCCCTGCCGCCAGACGTTGGCGATCTGGTGGAGGTCCAGGTCGAACTCCTGGGAGGCCCGCATGATCTCGAAACCCTCGCCGAAGCTCTGCATCATTCCGTACTCGATGCCGTTGTGGACCATCTTCACGAAGTGGCCGGCCCCCGGAGGGCCCACCCGCGCGTACCCGTTCGGCGGCGCCAGCGTCCGCGCCAGCGGCTCGATGATCTGGAAGGTCTCCTCATGGGCGCCGATCATCAGCGAGTAGCCCTCGGTCAGGCCCCAGATGCCCCCGGAGGTTCCCGAGTCGGCCCAGCGGATGCCCATCGCCTCCACCTCGGATGCCCGGCGGATGGAGTCCCGGAAGTTGGAGTTGCCGCCGTCGATCAGGACGTCGCCCTCGTCGAGGAGCTTGCACATCTCATCGATGTTGATCTGGGTCACGTCCCCCGCCGGGACCATCAGCCAGACCACCCGGGGAGTCGGAAGCTGGCGCACCAGATCCGCCAGGTCCTTGGCCTGCTGCGTGTTAGACCGGGAGTAGCCGATCACCTCGTGGCCGTCCCGCTCCAGGCGCTCCTTCATGTTGCCGCCCATGCGGCCGAGCCCTACCAGTCCGATCTTCATGACATCACCTCTTGAAGTTGCTCCAGGGTGACCCGTGCCACCCGGCGTCCGGCCTGCTGGAGACTGCGATAGTCCCCCAGGGCCTGCGCCGATATCAGGTCACCGAATGAGTAGGTTGCATGTGGGATCGCGAGGTCCTCGCCCGGGTCCGGGTCGATCACCTGGATGAAGATTCCCGATTCCGGCCCTCCCTTGTGAAGCTGACCGGTTGAGTGCAGGTAGCGGGGGCCGAACCCGACCGTGGTGGCCACCTTGTAGTCGTCCCTGATCTTCAACCTGACCTTCTGCAGCGCCGACTCCGTCTGCTCCGTCCGGTCCAGGTAGGCGAGGATCGCCACGTAGTTTCCCGCCTGAATCGAATCCAGCAACGGTGACAGATCGTCGGTGCCGGGGTCCTCCGCCTTGCCCGAGTCCAGGATCGCCTTGGTGGCCTCCTTGGCCTGGGCGACGTTGGGCTGGTCGAACGGGTTGATCCCCAGGATGTAGCCGGCAACCGCGATCGCGAACTCCCAGCGGAAAAACTCCCCGCCCAGGTCGGTGGGGCGGTTGTAGTCGATCTTGATCACCGGGTGGCCGGCGGCGGCCAGTTCGTCGATGCCGGCAACGTCGCCCAGGGACACGAACAGCCGGTCCCACCCGTAGGCCTCCGGCGGTCCGAGATCCTCGCCGACAACCGGAAGGATGCCCCGGCCCTCCTTTCCGGTGGACTCGGCGATCAACTGCTCAATCCAGTCCCCAAGGCTGCGGATCTCCTCGGGCAGGACCACAGTGATCTTGTCCCGCCCCTGCGTGGCGGCGACGCCCTGCGCGGTTCCCAGCCAGGCTCCGGGGTTCTGCTCCACGGGCACGCAGTGGTGGGAGGCACAGGCCATCTCCTCCGCATCGTCCAGGATGGCGTACAGGTCCACGCCTGCCAGAGCGGCGGGCACGAGACCGAACAACGACAGAGCCGAATACCTGCCCCCGATGTCCGGCCGGTTGAGGAACACCTTGCGGAACCCCATCAAAGACGCCAGACGGGCCAGGCGCGTGCCGGGGTCCGTGATGGCCACGAACTGTTGCGAGTTGTTGACCAGCTCGTAGAAGTAGCCGAAATGGGAGATGGACTCCACCGTCGTTCCGGACTTGGAAGCGACGATGAAGAGCGTCTTGTCGAGCGGCAGCGAATCCCTCAGCCGGGCGATCGTCTTCGGGTGGGTGGAGTCCAGCACCAGCAGCTCCATGCCGTCATCCGCTGCGAACGAGTTGCGGAAGACCTCCGAGACCAGGGACGACCCGCCCATGCCCAGGACCACCGCGTGCGTGAACCCGTCGGCCCGGGCGTTCTTGGTGAACTCCTCCAGCTCGGGGACCCGCTCGAGCATGGCGTCCGCCACGGTAAGCCACCCGAGGCGGTCGGAGATCTCGGTGGGGTCCTCCTTCCAGACGGTGTGGTCTTTGCGCCACATACGTTCGACGACCGCGGTGTCGGCCACCTCGGAAACCATCGTGTCGACCAGGGACGCCAGCTCGCTTCCCAGCCGTGCCTCCCAACGCACCCGTCCGGCACAAACCTTCTCGATCTTCTGCTCCAGCGTCACCAGCAGGGACGAGAAGTCCTTCTCGAAGGCCTCAATCCCTTCGGTCTCGAGCCTCGCGGCGATCTCCTCCAGATTTATCTGCTTGTCGGCCAGGCTGCTGAGGACCTTAAGGGCATCGCCGAAATTGCTCGTTACCGAGTCCTCGTTGACGTTGCCGTGGTCCATAAAGGCGTCCATCGTCTGCTGCGGCATGGTGTTGACGGTGTTGGGGCCGATCAGCTCGTCGACGTAGTAGGTGTCGGGGTAGGCCGGGTTCTTGGTGCCGGTGGAGGCCCATAGCGGCCGCTGGACGTTGGCCCCGGCGGCGGCCAGCTTCTCCCACCGGGGGCCGGAGAAGATCTGCTGGAACCGCTGATAGGCGACCTTTGCGTTGGCGATGGCCACCTTGCCCTTGAGCGGCGAGTCGTAGTCAAGCAACGCGTCGACTGCAGAATCCACCCGGGAGACGAAGAAGGACGCCACCGAGTTGACCTGATCGATCGGAAGGCCGGCGTCCCGGCGGAGTTCCAGGCCGCTGACGTAGGCCTCGGCGACCCTCTCGTACGACTTGACGGAGAAAAGCAGCGTGATGTTGACGTTCACTCCGGCGGCGGTCAACTCCTCCACCGCGTGAACGCCTTCGGCGGTGCCGGGGACCTTGATCATCACGTTGGGCCGGTCCAGCAGGGCCCACAGCTCCTTGGCTTTGGCGATGCTTCCCTCGGCGTCGTTCGCCAGCGAGGACTCCAACTCAAAGGACACGAATCCGTCTTTGCCCTTGGTCTTTTCGTACACCGGCGCGAACACGGTGGCGGCGTCCTGGATGTCCTTCAGGGCCAGCTCGTAGAAGACGTCGATGGCATCCCGCTCCTCCAAGGAGATCTCGGCGATCGCCTCGTCGTAGTCGGTGGAGCCGCCGATAGCCTTCTTGAAGATGCTGGGGTTGGAGGTCACCCCGGAAAGGTCCCGCTCGTCGATCATGCGCTCCAGCTCGCCGCCGGAGATGAGGCCGCGCCGGAGAAAGTCCAGCCATATTGCGGTTCCGGCCTGGTGAAGCTGGTGCAGTCGATTCATCGAAACCTCCATAGGTGCCGGTGCAGGTAGACCGGGGCTCGGTGACCTGCTGCCGGCGGCGTTGTTTTTGCCTCGTCCCCGCGAGCGGCCTGCGCTGCCTTAAGCCTGGGATCGGCCTCGCTTCTCGGCGGGGGTGAGTGCTCCCAAGCTTAGTGCCGCACGACCCGACTGGTATGTGAACGGCGGCCCTGCAAGACTCTTACCCATGAATCTGCTTCCTGAAGACGTTGACCGCTATATGCGCTCGCTGGCGGAGGGTGGCTTTTTCGACGACCCGAGCCTTCTTGAGATGGAAGCGCTGGCGGCCGAGAGGAAATTCCCGATAGTCGAGCGGATGGTCGGTGCAACGCTGGAGATGCTGGCCCGCTCCATCGGCGCCCGGACCGTGTTCGAGTTGGGCTCGGGGTTCGGCTACTCCGCCTGGTGGTTCGCCCGGGCCGTGGGGCCTGAAGGTGAGGTGACCCTGACCGACGGGGACCTGGCCAACGCCCGTCTGGCGAAAGACTTCCTGGGCCGCGCCGGTCTGGCGGACCGGTGTGAAGTTTTCACCACCTCTGCGGTCACCGCCCTGGTCGCCATCGGGGGTCAGTACGACATCGTCTACTGCGACATCGACAAGATCGAATACCCGGCGGCGTTCGCTGCGGCGGCCGAGCGGGTCCGCATCGGCGGCCTGTACATCTGCGACAACGTCCTGTGGTCGGGAAAGGTTGCCGACGAGGAGAACGACGAGGACGAGACCGAGGCAATCCGGCAGCACAACGAGGCGGTGTACAGCGACCCGAGGTTTCTACCGACGATCAACCCAACCAGGGACGGGCTGATGGTCGCACTTCGGATCAGCTAGCCCGGCGGGGCCTATAATTCGTGGACGGCTCGTTTGGGCCGCAGTCCCGGGCGCGTAGCTCAGCGGGAGAGCGCTGCCTTCACACGGCAGAGGTCACAGGTTCGAAACCTGTCGTGCCCACTACACCGGGATGTATCGCCCTTGTAGGAGTCCGGTAGGTCTGTCTCACTATGGCTCCGGCTCCTGCGTCCCACTCTCCGGCCCGGCTTCGGCTCCCTGGCGACAGTGGCTTCGCAACCTGTGTCCCACCAAATCCACCAATCTGAGGATCAACCTGTTCTTTACTCGTGCTCAATTGAGCCGAGGAGGATCACGTCAAGCTGGTGGAGCTTTCAATGGTTGAGCAGCGCTACCTGGCGGTACGAGAGGTGCGGGACACCGGGGCTACCGTCACCGGTGTCGCCACCCGTTACGGGGTAGATCGGCGAACCCTTCATCGCTGGCTGGTCCGCTACGCCAACGATGGCATGCCTGCTTTGGCCGACCGCTCGAGCAGGCCGGATCGGTGCCCTCATCAGATCAAGCCGGAGGTCGAGGTGCTGATTGTGTCGATGCGGCGGGCTCATCCCGGTCGGGGCCCCAGAACCCTGCTCAGCAAATTGAAGCTGCAGATCGAGCACCCTCCCTCGCGCTCGGCGATCTACCGCTGCCTGATCCGTCACCGGCTGATCGAGCCGGCGCTCGGGCTCGAGC
>JAJCYF010000100.1 GCA_029263035.1 Actinomycetes bacterium | reverse complement strand
GGGGCGGCAGTGCGCTTCCACGAAGGGGAGTTGCAGTTCTTCGCCGACACTGCGGAGGACTTCCTGCAGCGCAACCAGCAGAACCATCCGATGAGCGTGGCCACCCGGCCGCTGCTGGAGAAGGCGGGGAGCCTGGAGGCTATGGAGGCCGAGTCACTCGCCGCACTTCGGGCGGGAAACGAAGATCCTGAAAGGTTCCGGGTGACCAGCCGGTACCGGGTGGTCGAGATCCGCCGGTAGCCCCCGCCCGGAACCGCAGGAAATTGTTAGTTCCCACGACCCGAACCGTTTACTGTTTACAGCGATCATCCGGGCTTTTGACGCGGAGGACTCGCAGCAGGTGGACACCTGGCTCCCCACCGGGACAGTTACGTTCCTGTTTACCGACATAGAAGGGTCCACCCAGCTTCTCCAAAGGCTGGGGGAACAGTACGACACGGTGCTGACCGCCCACCACGCAATTTTGCGGGAGTCGTTCTCGGCGCAGGGAGGACGCGAGGTCGGCACCGAGGGCGACTCGTTCTTTGTGGTGTTCACCGGCGCCCGGGCCGGAATAGATGCCGCGGTTGCCGCCCAGAGGGCGCTCGCCGCCCACGATTTCTCCCGCGGAGTCAGGGTCCGGGTACGCATGGGCATCCATACCGGAGAGGGCCGGCTGGTCGAGGGCAACTACCGGGGGCTCGACGTCCACCGGGCGGCCCGTATCGCCGCGGCGGGCCACGGCGGTCAGATCCTGGTTTCGGAGACCACCCGGGCCCTGGTGGAGGGCTCGCCGGGGGAGGACCTGGGATTCACCGACCTGGGTGAGCACCGGCTGAAAGACCTGGAGCACCCGGACCGGCTGTTCCAGGTGACGGGACCCGGCCTTCTGTCCGGCTTTCCGCCGCCGCGCTCCATCGACTTCCGGCCCAACAACCTCACCGCGCCGGCCAGCTCGTTCGTCGGCCGGGAGCGGGAGTTGCGGGACATCCGCAAACAGCTCCGGGAGAACCGGCTGGTCACGCTCACCGGCCCCGGCGGCACCGGCAAGAGCCGCCTGGCCATCCAGGTCGCGTACGAGCTCCTGCCCGACTTCCAGGACGGCGTGTTTCTGGTGCCGCTGGCGACGGTTACCGACCCCTCACTGCTGGCCCCGGCGATCGCCCAGGTGCTGGGGCTGCGGCAACAGGGCACCGCCTCGGTTGAGGCGACGGTCGCCCAGCACCTCTCCGGCCGGTCACTGCTGCTGATTCTCGACAACTTCGAGCACCTGCTGCCGGCGGCGTTTTTTGTGTCCGCCCTCCTCGGCGAGACCAGCCGGCTTTCGATTCTGGTAACCAGCCGGGCGCCCCTGCGTATCGTCGCCGAACAGGAGTACCCGGTCCCCCCGATGTCGCTCCCCGCAGCGGACAGGCTCAGCGACCTCACCGCCCTTCAGACCGCGGAGGCGGTGAAGCTGTTCCTTCTTAGAGCCCGGGCGGTGCGGCCCGACTTTGACCTCACTGCGCAGAACGCCCGGGACATCGTGGAGATCTGCCGGCGACTGGACGGCCTCCCGCTGGCCCTGGAACTGGCGGCCGCTCGCGTGCGGACCCTGGAGCCTCACGAAGTGGTACGCAGGTTGAACCGGAGCCTTTCTTTCCTCACCGGAGGTCCCCGCGACCTGCCGGCCCGCCAGCAGACGCTCCGCAACGCCATCGCGTGGAGCTACGACCTGCTCGACGACGCGATGCGCGACCTGTTCTCCCGGACCGGTGTGTTTGCCGGCGGATTCTCCCTGGAGGCGGTGGAGGCGGTCTGCTGCGACGACGCTCTGGACCTGCTCGAGCTGCTGGCAGAGCAGTCGTTGGTGAAGGCGACGCTCGACGAGTTCGGTGCCCGCTACCTGATGCTCGGCCCCGTGCGCGAGTACGCACTGGAGCGGCTCGAGGAGTCGGGTGCGGCCGCCGAAACCCGCGAGAAGCACGCCCGGTACTTCTGCGGCCTGGCCCGGAATGCAGCCGCACACCTGCAGGGACCGTCCCAGGTCGAGTGGCTCGGGCGGCTGGAGGTGGAGCACGACAACCTGCGGTCGGCGATGGCGTGGGCCCTCGAAGAGGGTAACGACGAGGTCGCCGCCGGGCTGGGCTGGTCGCTTTGGATGTTCTGGTGGCTGCACGGCCACCAGCAGGAGGGCCGGAGGTCGATGGAGGCGCTGCTGGAGCATAATCCGGCCGATTCCCACCGCACCCTGGCGCTGGCCATCGCAGGGTCGACCGCCCTGGTACAGGGCGACCACGCCGCCGCCAACCGCTGGTTCCGGGAGGCGATCGAGCTGGCCCGCGCCATCGGCGATACCGAACGCCTGTCGTTTTGCCTTCAGTCGCTTGGTCTGTCGTCGCTCAACCTGTCGGACTGGGACACCGCGGTTGCCTGTTTCGAGGAGGCGCTGGATCTGTTCGGGGAGCAGGGCAACCAGATGATGGTCTCCGGCGCCTGGAGCAATCTGGGGACCGCGGCCTACATGCAGGGCGACCTGAAAACTGCGGACCAGCGGGCAAACCGGGGCCTGGAGGTCGCTCGCCGAATCGGCGATCCGGTCAGCACCTACTTCGCCCTCTACACGTTGTCCCAGGTGGCGCTCGCCCGGAACGACCCGGCCGCCGCAACTCCGTACCTGCGCGAGGGGCTGGCCGTGGCCGGCGAGGTGCGCAACCCCACCCGCCTCACCTACTTCCTGGAGACCTACGCCCTGGTGCTCGCCGGCGGGGGCGACCTGGAGCGGGCGGCCAGGGTGCTCGGCGCCTCGGAGGCCATCCGCCAAACCGGGGGCGTCCCCCGGTACATCTACCTGGCCGCGCCGGACAACCTGTACGACCGCACGCTGGAGATGCTTCGCTCCGGCCTGGGCCATGAGGGCCTCGAACAAGCCCTACGGGCCGGGCGCGAACTGACGCCCCAGCAGGCGGTGGTCTACGCCCTTCACGGACGCTCCGAAGAGGCGATACTGGCCGGCGGTCCGTTCCGCTCGGTGGAGACCGAACCCGTGGAGCCGGCCTAGAGTGCACCGGTGGTGGGTCTACCTCCACCTGGCGGGGGTCTTCGGTTTTCTAATCTCCCATGGGGTGTCGGTGGCGGTCACCTTCCGCCTCCGCAGCGAACGGAACCCGGCGAAGGTCCAGGCGCTGCTCGGCCTGTCCAGCGCCTCACTCGCCGGCTTCTACCCGTCGCTGGCCCTGCTGCTTTTGGGCGGGGTGCTCGCCGGCTTCAGCGGCCGGTGGTGGGGGTACGGCTGGATCTGGTGGTCGATCGGGCTGCTGCTCCTGGTGACGGTGGCGATGTATGCCGTGGCCCGCCCGCACTTCGCCCGCATCCGGTTCATCACCGATGCGATGGTGGGCGGCTCCCAGGCAGTCGGCGAGCAGGAGTACGGCGAAGCTCTGAGCGCTCCCCGGGGGATGGTGATCGCCGGGATCGGGTTCGTGGGCCTGGCGCTGATCCTGTACCTGATGTTGTTCAAGCCGTCGCTCGGCATGGCGCCGGAACCGGCTGCTGCGCCTCCCGGCCCGCCCGCGGTCACCCTGGCCGCCACCGAGACCACCTTCAGCTCCACCTCCCTGGTCGCTCCCGCCGGGCGGGAGTTCGGCCTGGCGCTACAAAACCGCTCCCCGGTGCCGCACAACCTGTCCATCAGGTCCGGCAACGAGGTCCTGTTCACCGGGGTAACCTTCACCGGCCCCCGGACGGTCACCTACGGGGTTCGCTCGCTGGCTGCGGGCGAATACGTCTTCGTGTGCGACCTGCATCCGGAGCAGATGACCGGCAGCCTGGTGGTGCAGTAGTGGGCTACCGCACGATAGTCGCCGGGACCGACGGATCCCCGACCGCGGCCAGGGCGGTGGACAAGGCCGCCCGGCTGGCCAGGATCACCGGCGCCCGGCTGGTGCTGGTGTCCGCCGTAGCCGCCGAATCTCCCTCCTCCGAGGACGCCGAGAACCTGCTTGGTGAAGCTCAAAGGGCGGCCGCCCGGAGGGACGTGGAGGCCGAGGTCCTGGCGCCAAAGGGCCGGCCTTCCGAGGTGCTGACCCAGGTGGCCGCCGGCACCGGTGCCGATCTCATTGTTGTCGGGAGCGCCGGCATGGGGAAGGT
Organism: Actinomycetes bacterium; assembly: GCA_029263035.1. Lineage (GTDB taxonomy): Bacteria > Actinomycetota > CADDZG01 > JAHWKV01 > JAHWKV01 > JAJCYE01. The sequence continues at coordinate 3,904 of JAJCYF010000100.1, read as the reverse complement.
CCGCAGGTTCAGCCTGGGGGGTATCGCGGAGCAGACAGCCCACACCGCCCCGTGCGATGTCCTGATCGTTCGCACCGAACGACCCGATGAGGGTCCGCCCCGAAAGCTAGTCTACAAAGGTCTGGTAGTCGGTACCGACGGCTCCCCGACCGCATCCGAGGCGGTCCGCAAGGCCTTCGACCTGGGCATGGTCCTGGAGACCAAAATTACGGTGGTCTACGTTGCCGGAGACCCGCTCATCGGAGCGATCATCCTGGAGAAGGCTGAGGCGGCCAAACCGGACTGGGTACCGGTCGAGACCCGGCTCGTCAAACAACAGAACCCGGCCGCTGCCATCGCCGCCCTGGCGGAGTCGGGGGTGGCCGACCTGATCGTAGTGGGCAACAAGGGAGTAACCGGCGCCCGGCGGTTCGCCCTGGCCTCGGTCCCGGTTGAATTGGCCCACCGGGCCGGCCGGGACGTTCTGATCGCCAAGACCACCGACCGGACCCTGGAGGACCTGACCCCCGGCCACGGCGGGCTGGTGACGCTGGAGGGAAAGAGGTATGCGGTGTATATCGAGGAGAACGGCACGCACCACTTCCTGTCGCCCCGGTGCCAGCACATGGGCTGCACCGTCGACTTCAACGACGGTGACAAGTCCTGGGACTGCCCCTGCCACGGCTCCCGCTACCGGTTCGACGGAAAGGTGTTCCACGGCCCGGCACGCAAGGACCTCGACCCCGCCGGCATCGACCCTCTGCGCTATCGTGGATAGCTCGCATGGTTGAACATTTCGACTTCGTAGTAATCGGCTCGGGCCCCGCCGGTGAGAAGGCGGCGGCTCTCGCAGCCTATTTCGACAAGCGGGTTGCAATCGTCGAGCGCAACGAGATCCCCGGGGGCGTGGTGGTTACCAACGCCGGGGTCCCCACCAAAACCCTTCGGGAGACCGCCCTCTATCTCACCGGCTTTCGCCGCCGCGAAGTCTACGGGGTGCATCTGGAGCTGGACGCGGGAGCCACCGTTGAGCACCTGCGCAGCCGAACCGAGCAGGTGATCGCCGCCATGGGGGCGGCGGTGAGGGAAAACATCGAGCGCCACGGCATCGAGCTCATCCACGGCGAGGCCCGCCTGGCCCCCGGCCGCCGGGTGATCGTCGCCTGTGCCGGCGACAAGGAGCGAACGCTGGAGGCGGAGCGCATCCTGATCGCCACCGGCTCCAGGCCCTTCCATCCGCCGGGCATCCCGTTCGAAGACCCCGACGTCTACGACTCGGAGGAGATCGTGCGGGTGGACCGTCCGATCCGTTCCACCGTGGTGATCGGGGGCGGTCCCGTGGGGTGCGAGTACGCGTCAATCTTCACCGCCCTGGGGGCGGAGGTTCACCTGGTGGATGGAGCCGACCGGCTGCTCCCCTTCCTGGACCGGGAGATGTCCGATCTGGTCGCCGGGGCGTTCCGGGGGATGGGAATGCACGTGATGCTGGACGCCGGCCGGGCCAAGGTAGAAAGAGACGGCGAAGGTCTGCGGGTGGAGCTGGGCGACGGGCAGGTGATCCGACCGGGCCAGGTGCTAGTAGCCGCCGGGCGGGCCGGCAACAGCGAGTGCCTCAACCTGGCCGGGGTGGGCATTGAGGTCGACGCCCGTAACCGCATCCTGGTCGACGAGAACTTTTGCACCACCGCCGAGGGGATCTACGCCGCCGGCGACATCATCGGGCCGCCGGCCCTGGCATCGGTCTCCATGGAGCAGGGCCGGGTTGCCGCCTACCACGCGCTGGACACGCCCTTCGAGAACGTGGTCGCCGAGGTGGCACCTTTCGGCGTCTACTCGATCCCCGAGGTCGCCATGGTGGGTCTGTCCGAGGAGGCGGCGGCCGAACAGGGCATCGACTTCGAGGTGGGCCGGGGCTGGTTCAAGCGAAACACCCGGGCGAATATCGCCGGCGCCACCGACGGCCTGGTCAAGCTCGTCTTCCGGAAACAGGACCGGGTCCTGCTCGGGGTTCACATCCTGGGCGACATCGCCGCCGAGCTTGTTGCCCACGGCCAGATCGCGGTGCAGCTCAAGCTGCCCATCGACCACTTCGTCCTGTCGACCTACAACGTCCCCACCTACAGCGAGGCGTACAAATATGCCGCGTACGACGGGCTGCAGCGCCTGAGGGGCAAGGTGATCCGGTGAGCGAGCTTCCAACCGGGACGCTGACCTTCGTCTTCGCCGTAGTCGAGGTACCCAAAGACCTGCGTCAAAAGGTGGGCGACCGGTTGGATGAGATCCTCAGCCGCGCCTACTCGATGGTCTCGGAGAGGTTGTCGGCGCAGGACGGCATTGCGATGCCGACCGAGGGCGACTCGCTCTTTTTCGTCTTTCCCATCGCCCGCAAGGCGGTCGACGCTGCGGTGGCGGCGCAGCGGGCGATGGCCGGTCACGAAGCGGGACTGGCCGTCCGGATCGGGATGCATACCGGGGAGGCCCGCCTGGTGGGAGGCGACTACCGTGGGATCGACGTGCACCGGGCAGCCCGAATCGCTTCCGCCGCCCACGGGGGGCAGATCCTGGTGTCCGATCCCACCCGGCTGCTCGCCGAGTCCTCGCCCGGAGAGGGCTACTTCCTGGACGTGGGCGAGCACCGGCTGAAGGATCTCGAAAGCCCGGAGCACCTCTACCAGGTGGGCGCTCCGGAGCTTAGGGCGGATTTCCCGCCACCCCGATCCCTGCAGTCCAGGCCCACCAACCTGACCACGCCTCCCAGTACCTTCATCGCCAGGCACGCCGAGCTGGGGGACATCAAAGAGATGGTGAAGCACCACCGGCTGGTTACCCTCACCGGCCCCGGCGGCACGGGCAAGACCCGGCTGGCGCTGGAGGCGGCGTCGGAGTTACGCGAATTCTTCGACGACGGCGTATTCGTCGTCTTCCTCGCCGGCCTTTCCGACCCCGGCCTGGTCCAGGCAACCGTCGCCCAGGCCCTGGGTCTGCGCCAGCAGGGCCTGACTCCCATCGGCGATACCGTCACCGAGCACCTCACCGGCAAGCAGATGCTGCTGTATCTGGACAACTTCGAACATGTTCTGCCCGCGGCCCGGTTCGTCGCCGGGCTGCTCGAGGCCACCCGCGAGCTGAAGATCCTCGTGACCAGCCGGGCCGCCCTCCGGCTTGCCTCGGAGCAGGAGTACCCGGTGCCCTCGATGACCCTCCCGCAGGCGGACGACACCACGGCGGCGGCCCTCGCCGGCTCCGAGGCGGTGGAGCTGTTTGTCCACCGGGCAAAGCTGGTCAAGCCCGACTTCACTCTTACCGATGCCAACGGAGCGGCGGTGGCTCAGATCTGCCGGAAGCTGGACGGACTGCCGCTGGCCATCGAGCTGGCGGCAGCCCGCATCCGGCTCCTGGACCCGCAGGACCTGGCCAACCGGCTGGACAACAGCCTGGCCCTGCTGACCGGCGGCGCCCGGGACCTGCCGGCCCGCCAGCAAACCCTACGGAACACGATTGCCTGGAGTTACGACCTGCTGGGCGACCGGGAACGCAGCTTGTTTACCAGGCTCGGCGTGTTTGCCGGCGGGTTCACCCTCGAAGCTGCCGAGGCGCTGGCCGGCGGCGACGTGATGGACGACCTGGAGCATCTCGTCGAACAGTCGCTGCTCAAGGCGGAGTTCAAGGGCACCGGCACCCGCTACTGGGCACTGGAGCCGGTGCGCCAGTTCGCCGACGAGCTCATAGGACTCAGCGAACAGGGTGCCCAGATTCACCAGGCACACGCCGACTACTTCGCCGGCCTGGCCATGACTGCACAGCCGTTGCTGCAGGGTCCCCAGCAGCTGGAGTGGCTGGGGCGGCTCGACGATGAGAACGACAACCTGAGAGCCGCGATGGCGTGGGCTCTGGGGGCCGGCCGCGGCGATGTCGGCGCCCGGCT
>JAJCYF010000099.1 GCA_029263035.1 Actinomycetes bacterium | reverse complement strand
CCGGGTCAACGCAACATCTCTGCAGGCTTCCGCTCGGGCCAGCTCGGCCCTAAGCTTGGTGAAGCCGGATTCGTTCAGGTCGAACTCGAAAGGGGCAGTGACGATCTCACCCCAAAAGTCGCAGACCAGCGCCGCAGCGGTTCGCTTGCCGACGTCGATCGGCACCGCCAGCAACCTGTCCCGCTCGGCGTTTCGGATCCGCTCTACAAACCTGCCCTGCTCAGCCCCTCCGATGTATCCCACAGCCACCTCCCTGTCGTTAACCACAACCCAAGGCCCCTTACTCGCACAGGAGCTTCGTGAAGTGGTGGATCAGGGTGGATATGTATCAACTAGCCACTGCAACCGACCGCCGGCTTCGCGGGCGGCGGCTGAGCCGGCGATACGTTATGCCGATGAAGTGAGTGGTGGGGTCCATCAGCGTGAGCTTCGGAAGTCGTGCCCGGCAGGTACGGGACCCTCGCAGGGCACCCGGACTTCGGTTCTTTGAGGTCGGCGGCGCCGGCGAGGCGTTCGATCCCTGGGGCACCAGTTGATCTACGCGAAATCGCCCCTCCCGGGGCGGCCCAGAGGACCCTTCGTTCGTACTCACGATCTAGCCGAGCGGGCGGTGTACTTCGACCAATTTGCCGGCCTTATGCCGCTGAGGGCTCCGTCGGCTCCTTCACCTGGCCACCTCTCGGGGTCGAAACTGCCCGGCTGCGCGATCCTCGAGCCGGCCGTCATGGGCCTCGTCTGAATCAGCGCGCGCGCCGGTAGTGCACCGACACCGCGCCGCAGCGGAGCGGCTCGGCCGAGACGAGCTCGAGCTGCAGCGTGCTCGGCAGCCCTCCCTGGTACAGCGTCGGGCCGTGGCCGGCGATCCTGGGGTGGATGAGGAACTTGTACTCGTCGATCAGATCGAGCCGGTCGAGCTCGGTCGCTAGCTTGCCGCTGCCGAGCAGCACGCCGGCCGGGGTCGCGTCCTTGAGTTTTTGCACGCCGGCGCGCAGATCGCCGGCGATGTGGTGGCTGTTGGCCCACGGGAAGTCCTTGCGCGTCGACGACACCACGTACTTCGGCTTGGCCTCCAGCTTGACCGCCCACTCAACCAGCGCCGGCGGCGCTTCTTCGTCGCCGCGGGCGACGGCCGGCCAGTAGCTCTCCATCATCTCGTATGTGGTGCGGCCCCACAGCATTGCCCCGCTCTCGTCCATGAGGCGGGTGAAGAAGGCGTGCGTCTCGTCGTCGGCGACTCCTTCCCGGTGGTCGACGCAGCCGTCCAGGGTGAGGTTGATGCTGAAGGTCAACAGTCCCATGGCCAACGAGTCTATCCAGCGAAAAGGGAATGCTGGAATATGGGCTCGTTGGTCCCTCGTTCGCTGTAACAATGGAGGCGATGTGACGGGCACCGGCTGGGACAGGGAGTCGTCATGACAGTCAAACGAATGGACAACGTCGGCATCGTGGTAGAAGACCTCGACGCCGCCGTAGAATTCTTCACCGAACTTGGACTCGAGCTCGAGGGGCGTGCCCCAATCGAAGGTCCCTGGGCAGATGGCGTCACCGGATTGCAGAACCAGCGGGTCGAGGTTGCCATGATGCGTACGCCGGACGGTCACGGCCGTGTCGAGCTGTCCCGATTCCTGGCGCCGCCTGTGGTTGCCGACCACCGCAGCGCCCCGGTAAACGCTCTAGGTTATCTACGGGTCATGTTCACCGTGGAGGACGTCGACGATACGCTCGCCCGGCTCGGCAAACTCGGAGCGGAAATCGTCGGCGAAGTGATGCAGTACGAAGACTCGTATCGGCTCTGCTACATCCGGGGCCCCGAAGGAATTCTGATCGGCCTTGCCCAAGAGCTCAAACAGCAAGCCTCAGGATGAGCACGTTGACGATACTGCTCGGATGCACGACTCAGGGGCCCGGTGTTGTGGCGAGCGGGTGCCGGAACAGCAACCCGCCGGCATCGTCGACGCAATATATTCTGCCTCAATCCAAAGGAGGCTTTAAGAATGACGCGAGTCCGAGTTGAAAGCTTCTCCATCTCGCTTGACGGCTACGGAGCGGGGCCGGATCAAAGCGTTGACAATCCGCTCGGAGTCGGCGCTGAGGCCCTGCACGAGTGGATCGTGTCGGCGCGCAGCTGGAGGCAGGCGCATGGAATGGAGGGCGGTGCCGAAGGCATAGATGACGATTTTGCCGCCCGGAGCCACAGGGATGTTGGTGCCTGGATCATGGGAAGGAACATGTTCGGACCGGTTCGCGGCCCCTGGCCGGACATGGACTGGAAAGGCTGGTGGGGGGACGACCCGCCCTTTGACGGTCCGGTTTTTGTCCTGACCCATCACGCACGTCCGTCCCTGGAGATGGAAGGCGGCACGACCTTTCACTTCGTGACCGGAGGTATCAACGAAGCGCTCAATCAGGCGCGCGAGGCGGCCGCCGGCAAGGACGTGCAGATCAGCGGCGGGGCCAACACCATTCAGCAGTATCTTGGTTCGGGACTGATCGATGAGCTCCACATAGCCATCTCACCGGTCCTGCTCGGCGGAGGGGAGCGACTCTTCGAGGGGGTCGACCTGCCCGCCCTGGGATACGAATGCGTTCAGTTCGTGGGTTCTGAGAAGGCCACCCACGTTGTGCTTCAGCGCCGGGTGTAGTCAGACCCGGCCCGATGATCCTCCCCAGGGTCCGGGACCCTCGCTTCATCACCATCCGCCGCGGCGGGTCGCTCGCGGATTCGGACCATCAGCTCTTGGCGCTGTGGGCGGCCGCGTGTGCGGAGCACGTCCTACCCCTCTTCGAGTCGGTGCGGGTCTCCGATCCACGGCCGCGGATCGCAATCGAGCACGCCCGGGCATGGGTGCGCGGCGAGATCACGATGACAAAGTCCCGCGCTGCGGCCGGCCACGCAAATGCCGCCGCCAGGGATCTGAGAGGGGCCGCCCGGGAGGCCGCGTTCTCTGCCGCTCAGGCGGCGGCGGTTGCGCATGTCGCAGCACACGAGCTGGGTGCGGCGGCCTACGCCATCAAGGCGGCGCGATCGGCTGCACCCAAAGGGGAGGCCGAGAGCGCCGGCCGGCTTGAGTGCCGGTGGCAGCGCGAAGAGCTGCCGGAGGCGATTCGTGAGCTTGTTCTGGACGACCAGCGGCTGAGAAACGACATCTGCTGGTCGGTGTTCGACTGCTGACCGGCCGCGGGCGTCGTACGATAGCCGCATGCCCGTCTCAAAGAACCCAACCGGTGTGGAAACGACCGTCAGGGACACTCTGGCGCAGCTGGAGTCCCTGGACAGCGCAAGCGTTCGTGCGCAGAACCGGAAGAGCGGCGCGGGAGACAATCAGTTTGGCGTCCAGCTTGGTGCCATCCGCAAGGTCGCGGCAAAGATCAAGCCCGACAACGAGCTGGCCGCCGCTTTGTGGGCCACCGGGATCGCGGACGCCCAGTTCCTGGCCACACTCTTGATCAAGCCTAAGACGCTTTCGGCCGAAGCCGTGGACGGCATGGTGCGCTCGACCGCCTTTGTGCGGGTGGCGGACTGGCTCAACTCCTATGTCGTCGCAAAATACCCCGGCGCCGAGTCCCTGCGGGAGGGCTGGATGGCCGCGGACGACCCCTGGGCCGCCCGGTCCGGCTGGGACCTCACCGCCAGGCGGGTCGCTAAGGATTCCGATGGGCTGGATCTGCCGGGCCTGCTGAATCGCCTCGAGTCGGAGATGGCAGGTGCCCCACCTGAGGTGCAGTGGACTATGAACAACACGCTGGCGGAGATCGGAATCCACTTTCCCGAACACCGCGGGCGGGCGCTGGCGATCGGCGAGAAGTTGGGGATCTATCGGGACTATCCGGTGTCCAAGGGCTGCACGTCTCCGTTTGCCCCCATCTGGATCAACGAAATTGTGCGCCGGCAGACGACGACCCATGAGTGAAGCGTTTGCGGCGTGCGCCGGCGGAATCCTCAGTGCCGATATCGCGGTTCCCGAACACGATCGGGAGATGCGCTTCTACTCTCGGATACTGAGCACCGGCGAAGATCCGCTGTGGAGCGAAGAGACCCTGTTGAACAATCGCGGCATACCGATCATCGGCCTGGGCCCCCGCAGCCCTGAGCATGCCGGTCTTCCCCTCCAATGGATGCCGCACATCCAGGTCGCCGATGTGGGGGCCAGCGTGCAGCGTGCGCTCGAACTGGGCGGGAGCGAGTTGATGCATGCCAGGGGCGACGATGGAACAAGTCAATGGGCGGTGTTGCTCGACCCGAATGGCGCTGCCTTCGGGA
>JAJCYF010000098.1 GCA_029263035.1 Actinomycetes bacterium | reverse complement strand
TGATTCGAGCAGTAGCCGGAGTAACAGCGGGCCGAACTCACCCTCGTCGGTGGCGGCTCCCTCCGTCGGGGGGCGGGCGACGATCTGCGGAGCATTCCCGGACAGGTATCGAGCCGGATCAAGCACCTGCTCCGAGCTCGTGGGAGGTGCGGAGAAGGCCCGGTTGAGCCGGTCGGGCCCCGCGTCGACCAGGGCTTGGACGAAAGAGGGGCCGAACAGGTAGGGAAAGCCCAGTATCTGCTCCGCCGCGGAAGGCGGCCCGGTCGCCCCGCCGATCTGTTCCTCCCGGGCTGCGATGTCGTCCTGCTCTTCGCCCGGTAGCGACGCTACAAACAGTCGCTCCACCCGGATTGCACTTCCCTCGACCAGGGCCCCGAAGGCAGCAGCCGCCTGGTCACCGCCTATGTCCCGGTCGATTCCGAAGTGTTGGTCGTCCAGGGCGTGAGTGAGCTCATGGACCAGAACCTTTCGGGCAAACGGGGTGAGATCGTTCCTGGTCACAAGCTCTTTGGTGGCCGGATCATAGAACCCGAACTCCCGGTCGGAGTCTGTCTGCAGCTCGGTCACCTCGGTTCCGGCAGGCAGCAATCCCACAACCGTCAGCAACGCTTCGGTCCGAGCGGCGTCCGTGGGATCCGCCGCCCGCTTTTCCAGCTCCTCCTGGAACTCAGGTTCCAAAAGGACCGTGGGTTTCACCTCTTCGAGGAACTTGAGCCCGCGTGCTTCCTCGACAAAGGCCAAAAGTTCGGGCAGCACCGAGAAAACCGACTGCGAAGGGGCTGTGCTCGGTTCGGGTTGGGGCGAGTCCGGGTTCTCCCGGACGAGGAGTAACGTGGCGACCATGCCCACGGCAACCATGCCACCCAGGGCAAACAGCAGTTTTTGCGCCACACCGAGCCTCCAACTGCGCCAGCCTCAAATTATGCCTGCGGCCCGCTTGATGGAACAAGCCGGCGTTATTCCGGCGCCGGAGCCTCGTCTAGGAACTGGTACCAGAACGACTCCAGGGCGATGGCAGCCACCATCGTGTCGTAGTCCTCGTCGCGGGACTCGGCGATGAAGACCAGAAACCGGGCAACGGTTTTCATCTGGCGGCGGGACATGGCATTGAACTGGGCCAGGACATCCTGCTCCAGCTCGTCGCCGAAGTCGCAGGCGTAGACCGCGGCGTCCACCGCAGGGGAGTCCAGCCCCGGGTGCTCCAGTGCGAAGATCATGAAGCGCGGCAGGTGGAAACGCAGGCCTACCGGGTCCATAAAGGTCAGGGCGTAGTGGAACTCTTCGACCTTGTCGTCGGGGATCTCCTGCCACCGCTCCTCGGTGTCGAGCGGCCTGGCTTCCAGCACGTCCTCAGGCGGCTGCAGGCGGTCCATGGCCCGGGCCTGGTGCAGGGAGAGGCCGTTGCCCAGCTCCGCCGAGCCGAAAACGGTGTGGATCTGTTCGATCAGCTCCTGGCTCATGGTCATATCTTCAGCCGGAAGGCCTGGGGCACGATCTCGAAGATCGCCGGGGTCTGCCCGCCGAGGCGGCCGTCGACCTCCACCTGCAGCACCGATTTGGCGGCGACCTCAACCCGGGAGGCTAGGTACTCCTTGATCTTCGGCGAAGGCACGTGTTCCCCCTTCAGTGACAGGGTCATGGTCTCGACGAAATCCCGCTTGTTGCCCTTTTGGATGAGCACGTCCAGCTTGCCGTCGCCCGGGTGCGCCTTGAGCGCCAGACGGACGCCGCTGCGGATGAACTGGCCGTTGGCCACCACCACGTTCGACAGCGGTCCGCCGTACGACCGGCGATCGAGCTTCACCGCCCCCTGGGGCACCTTGAACCGGGCCAGGCTTGCCCAGAAGGCGATCAAGTCGGCAAGCTTGCCCATCCGGCGCGGGAGCCTCCCCCGCCACCGGGCCATCTCGCCCGACAGCCCGGCCTGAGCCATGTTGATGAAGTAGCCGTAGCCCGGCTCGACCGGCGGGGCCCAGGTGATCCGGCCCACGTCGATACCGAAGTAGGGGTCGCCGTCCAGGTGGCGGGCGGCCGCCTCCGGATCGTTGTCCATGCCCAGGGTCTTTAGAAAGTCGCTCCCCTCCTCGCCCGGGATCCCGGCCAGGACCAGATCCGGATTCAGGGGGCCGGTTTCGTCCATGATCCCGTTGACCACCTCGTGCAGGACCCAGTCGTTACCGACCCAGATGAGGTAGCCGCTCCCCTTCTCCACCGCCGCCCGGGCCAGGGTGGTGCAGTCGCCCGGCCTGGCCGCAGTCTGGATCTCGTACTCGAGCTCGGTCTTGGCCAGCAGCTCATGGATCCGCTGCTCGCCGAGCACCGGCCTGCCGGCCGGGGTGAGCCCCACCAGTACCGTAGCTTTGCCGTAGGGGGAGGTCATCTGGAGATTGTCGCCGATTACCAGGAGACGCCGCTGTAGGCCACTACCCCGCGGTTCATGCCCTCTATTGCGGCACCCAGCTTGCTGCGCATCTCGGGGTCGTCCACCGCCCCCTGTATCTGCCGGAGCAGGTCGATGGTCTGCTTGGTGGAGCGGATGAAGTCTCCGGGGCTCGAGTCCTCGTCGATCACGTCCTCCAGCGGGTCCCCGAGACACCAGCGGTACGCAGTCATTGCAAAGCCGGTTTCGGTCCCCCGGATCATCTCCAGTCCGGCCCGGGCCTCGCTTCGCTTCATGCGCTCCTCCAGGCGGGCGATCTTGCCGTAGGCGCGCTTGGTCCCGGCGCTGGGCAGCGGCCCGGCGAGCTCCACCGGTCCCCTGCTCTCGTAGACGAAGACGCTCAGCAGGGCGGCCAGCTCGGGGGCCTCGAGATCCTCCAACCAGCCCCGGGCAATGGTCTCGGTGATAAGCAGGTCGTTCTCGTTGTAGATGCGGGCCAGCTTCCAGCCCTTGTCGGTGAGGTTGAAGCCGTCCAGGTAGGTGTACTCCTCCAGGATCCCCAGGATCCGCTGAAACCGCCGGGAGAGGGTCTCGGTCTTGGACTGGACCTTGCGGTGAAGGGACTCGTTCTCCTTGACCATCCGGGTGGCGCGCTCTGCCCACTGGGCGTGCCGGTCCTTGTCCGGGCAGCTGTGGCAGGGGTGCTGGAGCATGGCGGTGCGGGCGAGCGCCAATTCCACATCCTCGTCCGCCTCCGCCGGGGCGGAGGTCCTGCCTTCCGCCCCATTGCCTTCGAATGCCTTGAGAGCGGTGGCCATCTTGCGCCTGAGGGCGTGGTCGAGCCGGCTGCCGCTCCGGGACCGCAGCGTGGCCCAGGAGGCCTTGTCCAGCTTGACGATGCCCTGAAGCTGCGGCGTGTCCCGCAGCTCGTTGGCGCCGACCTTGATAATCCTGGAGGTGTCGGTTAGAGCGATCGCCCTGGTCCCCCCGCGGTTGGTGGGCTCGGTGGCCACCACGACTACGTTGCCGTTCACCCGGGAGGTGCGGATCGCCCACACCTCTCCGGCGGCGGCTGAGGCGAGGGCGTTCTCTATGCGGTTGCGGGACTGCTCCGCCTCCCTGGCTTTCACCGACTGCGTCAGGCGGTGGAATGTCTCCCGCAGGCGCCAATAGTCCTCGAAGTCGCCTTTGTCGCAGTGCATCTTCTTGCGGTAGGAGGCCAGGTAGGCGTCGTTGCGGTCGACCAGCTGCTCGACCACCACCACGTCCTTGTCCGTACGGTACTGGGCGAACGAGGAGTTCAAAAGGTGCTCCGCCTCCTCCCGGGAGTAGTTGCGAACCAGGTTGGTCGCCATGTTGTAGGAGGGCTGGAACGACGAGATCAGCGGGTAGGTCCGGGTAAGGGCCAGAGCCGCAATCTGGCGGAACGGGATGTCGGGCTGCTGCGGCACGACGGCGTGACCCACGGTGTCTATGCCCCGGCGGCCGGCGCGGCCGGTCAACTGGGTGAACTGGCCGGGGGTGAGGATCTCGTGGCGCTCGCCGGTGAACTTATTGAGGCTTTCGATCAGCACGGTTTTGGCAGGCATGTTGATGCCCAGGGCCAGGGTTTCGGTGGCGAAGACCAGCTTCACCAGCCCGGCCTTGAACAGCTCCTCCACCGTCTCCTTGAACACCGGGATCAGCCCGGCGTGGTGGGCGGCGACGCCGGCGACCAGGGCCTCCAGCCACTCGGCGTAGCCCAGGACGTCCAGGTCGTTGTGGTCCAGGTAGGCGGTGCGGGCTTCGGCGAACTCG
>JAJCYF010000097.1 GCA_029263035.1 Actinomycetes bacterium | reverse complement strand
GGTCGAGCTGCCGACGCCGGTGAGGCCGATGCCGGCCCGAGCGACGGAACTCCCGGAGAACTCGATCGACACGGCCACCCCTGCGGTCGCAAAATCACCGACCCGACGTTCGAGCTTGAGGTAGCCGCCGGCTCGCTCGCCCACCGGGGCGGGAACGAGCGCTTCGACGGCGAGTTCGTCGAAGTCGAGCACGGTTTGGAACGGCCCCTTGACGAAGTCGGCGACCGGAACCGAGCGGCGACCTGCGGGCCCCTGGGCCACGACCGAGCCACCGAGTGCGATCATCACCGACGCCCAGTCGCCTTGAGGGTCGGCGTGGCAGACGGACCCGACGAAGGTGCCCCGCGAACGCACGATCGGGTCGGCCACCAGCGGTGCGGCGGCGGCGATGGTGGGTTGTGATGCGGCGAGGTCCTTCGACTTCTCCAGGTGGGCGTGACGGCACAACGCACCAATGCGATACGTGCCGTCGGGGTCGGCGTGGTGGTAGGCGAGATCAGGAATGTTGTTGATGTCGACCAGCATCCGCGGCGACGCGAAGCGGAGTTTCATCATCGGCAACAGACTTTGGCCGCCCGCCAGGACCTTGGCTTCGCCCTGCCCGGCGTGAAGCAGCTCGATGGCTTCCTCGACAGTGGTAGGCGCTTCGTAATCGAATCGTGATGGGTACATGCGGCTGGCGGTCCTTTGGACGCTCTACGAATCGGCGCTCGACGGGTGCGGGTCGGGAATCGCGACCGGCAGCGACTCGGCGTCGGGTTCCGGCCGAGGCTCCTGGTGGGGAGGCCAGGGCCCTTGCACCGGTTGTGAGGCCACCTTCAGATGGTTGATCAGCTGGGGGAAGGCCCAAACGGTCGGACTCGGTCCGGTCTTCGGCGAGTCCTCGAACAACTCGAACAGCCTCGGACTACGGCCAGTTCCACCAGACGAGTCGGCATTCACGCGGTCCCCCGGACGTCGCGAGCTGATCACCGAGGTCGAGAGTGGACCTCGGGACTGAATCAAAAGTTACGCTAACCCGTTGCCCGTTCACTTGCCAGCGGCACGCGCCGACGCCAACTTCGCCCGCCGGGCCAACCGGCGATGTTCGACGGCCGACCACCAGTTCGGGCGGCGGGTGCTTCCGGCGGTGACCAACAACGTGACCCCGTCCGAGCCTTGGCCTGTGGGTGCCCGAAACTGTTTCATTGGATTCCAACCAGTGGCTGGTCGGTGTTGGTGGCAGCGTAGGCGGCCTCGTGTTGGTCGGGCGATGCGTCGTCGAGGTAGCTGTGGATCCGGTCTGTGTTGAACCAGTGAACCCAGCCGAGGGTGGCCAGCTCGACGTCCTCGATCGTGCGCCACGGTCCTTGGTGGGGGCCGCGGATCAGCTCGGCCGAGGCACCGAACGCATTTACTGCAGCCGCTGCGCACCGCTCGAACTGAACCACACCGGGTTTCGCACAGGGCGTGATGTGTCCCGGGTTTGGTGCAGTCGGCTTGTTTGAATCGGTCATGCTTCTCTGACGAGGAGTTGCCGTCATGCCGAGTTCCTATCCGCCTGAGTATCGCCGTCGTGTGCTCGATCTGTTGGAGGCGGGCAAGACCGTCGCCGAGGTCGCGGCGGGCCTGGAGGTGACGGCTCAGACGATCTACAACTGGTGGAACCAGCACCTGATCGACACTGGCCGCAAGCCCGGTGTCACGACCATCGAGAGCACTGAGCTGGTCGCGGCGCGTCGCCGCATTGCTGAGCTCGAGACCGAGCTGGCGGCGACGAGGCGAGCCAACGAGCTGTTGAAGTCGGTGGTGTCCCCAAAAGGCGATACGAGGCCGTCGCGGTGATGGCCGAAGAAGGTCACCCAGTGGAGGTGTGCACCCGGGTGTGTTCGGTGTCGAACTCGGGGTTCTACATGTGGCGGAAACGACCGCCATCGATCCGGGCGATACGTCACGCCTGGCTCACCGATCAGATCATCGACGTACATGCGGCGTCGCGTGGCGTCTATGGCGCGCGACGAGTTCACGCCGAGCTCACGCTCGGGCGCGGGGTAAAGGTTGGTCACGGCGCTATCGAGCTGTTGATGCGCCGAGCCGGCCTCCAGGGCCTGCCCGGCAACCGAAAGCGTCGTCGCAAGGTCACGGCCATGGCGACCGCGTTGGATCTCGTCGACCGTGCGTTCGCCCAGACCGAGCCGGATCAGCTTTGGGTGACTGACATCACCGAACACCCCACGCGAGAAGGCAAGTTGTACTGCTGCGTCGTGCTCGACGCGTTCAGCCGCCGCGTCGTCGGCTGGTCGATCGACTCGGCCCAGACCTCCACGCTGGTCACCAACGCGCTCGGCATGGCGATCCAGAACCGCCAACCCGAACCCGGCTCAGGGCTGATCATCCACTCCGACCAGGGCGCGCAATTCACGTCATGGGCCTTCACCCGCCGGGCTCAAGAATCAGGCCTGCTTCCGTCGATGGGATCCATCGGCGATTGCTTCGACAATGCTGTCATCGAATCGTTCTGGGGCCGGATGCAGACCGAGCTACTCAACCGCAAACGCTGGAAGACCCGCGTCGAGCTGGCCAACGCGATGTTCGACTACCTCGAGATCTTCCACAACCGCCAACGCCGCCACTCATCGATCGGGATGCTCACCCCAATCGAGTATGAGAACCTTCACCACAACCAATCCATCGCATGACCAGATTCAAACGAACTGACCGCGTGGAACCCGGGACACATCAGCGGGCGGTCTGAGTCACCAAGCCTCTACTAGGCTCAACGCGGCAACGCGCCGGAGATCGCTGGCCGTGGGGAGCCATCGCTGGACGTCACTCCCCCGCCCCAACCGACACGAGTCCGACCGTCGTGAGCAGCAGGGGCAGCGAAGCGCTGCCGCGCCGACTGCGCCCACGGTCCAACTGCCGAACGCCTCGATCGGCGCTCCCCGGCACCCAGACCACTTGGTCGGGTAGGGCTGCACCGATCACTGCACCAACGGCGACAACACCCCCCGCCGGTCGCATCTGGCGGGTGGACTCGAGGGTGAAGTCCTACCCTCGGGCAAGCAAGGTCAGATGTCGCCGTGCCCGCGGCAGACCCGAAGGGCCGTGATGCGGCGCCAGATTCCGGAGGTCAAGCGGGGTCCTGTGGGAGCGATATCGAGGGGCTTGTCAGGACCGTATTGCTGGTTCGGGGCGCCTCGCAGGTTTGGTCGGTCCTCGGGTTTGCTTCGATCCGGCGAGTCCAGACCTTGGGACGATGGCAGCTGCTTCGACGACAGCGGCGAGAAGGATGGTGGCGATCTCGAGTGAGAGAGCGTCGTCGCCGATTCCGACGAGGATGGTGTCGGCCGAGTTCCAGACGAAGTGCAGGAGGATCGCGGTCAGGATGCTTCGGCCGTTGTGGTTGTAGACCCACGTGTAGATGACGGAGACCAACATGACTTGGATAGCCCAGGGGCGGCGGGGGGCGCTGAGTCTCCGGCGGGCATTGCAACATGGTTGCCCTCAATTTCGTCGGCGGTCGGCCGACGATCTATCTGAGATGTGTCGGGCCGACTGCAGATGCAGATGAGGTGCCACGATGACAAACGAGGCGGCGGGTAGCAGCGAGACAACGACGTCGGGCGGGGCGGGCCATGGCGATATGTACGTGTCTGAGGC
>JAJCYF010000096.1 GCA_029263035.1 Actinomycetes bacterium | reverse complement strand
CAGCTTCTGTGCATGGTGCGGAAATCATCAACCCCTTCCGGGTGAAAGCCACATGATCTGGGCGGACACTTCCTGATGGAACGCAGGATCTTCGGCCTGGAAAACGAGTACGGTGTCACCTGCACCTTTCGGGGCCAGCGTCGCCTCTCCCCCGATGAGGTCGCCCGGTACCTGTTCAGGCGAGTCGTCTCCTGGGGCCGGTCCTCAAATGTCTTCCTTGAAAACGGGGCACGCCTGTACCTCGACGTCGGATCCCACCCCGAGTACGCCACTCCCGAGTGCGACGACATTCGCCAGTTGATTGCCCACGACAAAGCCGGCGAAAGGATCCTCGAAGCCCTGGTCAACGCCGCCGAGATGCGGCTTCGGGAAGAAGGCATCGCCGGCCAGGTCTACCTGTTCAAGAACAACACCGACTCCGCAGGCAACTCCTACGGCTGCCACGAGAACTATCTGGTCAGCCGCTACGGGGAGTTCGGCAAGCTGGCCGAACACCTGATTCCGTTCTTCGTCTCACGTCAGATCTTCACCGGCGCCGGCAAGGTGCTGCAGACCGCCCGGGGGGCCAGGTTCTGCATCTCCCAGCGTGCCGAGCACATCTGGGAGGGAGTCTCCTCCGCCACCACCCGTTCCCGGCCCATCATCAACACTCGTGACGAACCGCACGCCGACGCCGAGAAGTACCGCCGTCTGCACGTGATCGTCGGGGACTCGTCGATGCGCGAGTACACCGCCTGGATCAAGATCGCCACCACCGCCGTGCTGCTCAGGATGCTCGAGGAGGGCATCGTCATGCGGGACCTGTCGCTTGAAAACCCCATCCGGGCCATCCGGGAGATCTCTCACGACATCACCTGCCGGCGCAAGGTCCGCCTGGCCAACGGCCGGGAGGCCTCGGCCATCGAACTGCAGTGGGAGTATCTCAGCCGGGCAGCCGACTACGTCGACCGCAGGGACGACCCGGAGATGAAAGAAACGGTGCGTGCCTGGGAGGAGTGCCTGGTGCTTCTCGAGGAGGATTTCACCAAGCTCGACACCAAGGTCGACTGGGTCATGAAGTACACCATGCTCCAGGACTACCGGGCAAAGCACGGCCTGGGTCTGGGTCACCCCAAACTTGCCCTGATGGACCTCGCCTACCACGACGTCAGCCGCCGCAGGGGCCTCTACTACCTGCTGGAGCGCAGCGGCCTGGCGGAGCGCTACGTGACCGACGCCGAGATCGACACCGCCAAGCTGGAGCCGCCCCAGACCACCAGAGCCAAGCTGCGCGGGGAGTTCATCAAGACCGCCAAGCGGCGCCGGCGCGACTTCACGGTGGACTGGGTTCACCTGAAGCTGAACGACCAGGCTCAGCGAACCCTGCTGTGCAAGGACCCGTTCAAAAGTGTTGACGACCGTGTCGCCCGCCTCATAGCCTCACTTTAGAAACCGGCAGAAAAAGACTGTAACGCCGCGGGGGAGGCAGTCGTTTACATGGATATGGATGATCTCAATGAGATCCAACTCCGCATCGCCAGGATTGAAGAAGGGCTGAACGAGGTCAAAGCCCTGGTCCGGCAGGCCGCATCCCAGCAGAGCCGGACGATCGCTCCCCCACCCGTACAGCCACCGCCGAATCCCTCGCTGAGAGTCGGCCCCGCTCCAACGCCCCCGCCGACTCCCGCTCAGAAGGTCTGGCAGCAACCCCCGGCGGCACGGGCTCCATTTCCAGCTCGACCCGCCTTCGTGAAGCCCCCGAAGCGGCCCAAGCGTGAGGCTCCCCTTCGGCCCCCCTCCCTCCCGGTCGGTTCCGCATCCGACTCCACAGCAGGCGCCGGTCCGCAGTTCCCCGCCTTTCCTCCGCTCTCCCCCAGCGCTCCGGCGCGCGTACTGCGCAGCGGTGAGTTTGAGGCGAACATGCTCGGAAGCTGGTTCGCACGGATCGGAGCGTTCGCCATTTTTCTCGGGGCGGCTTTTGCATTCAAGTACGCGGTGGACCGCAATCTCATCAGCCCCGCCGGCCGCATCGCTATCGGCGTCCTCCTGGGCGCCGCCTTCATCGGATGGGGCGAGTGGGCGCACCGTAAGACCTGGCCCCTTTTCGCACAGGCGGTAGCCGGCGGAGGCGTTGCGATCATGTACCTGTCGGTGTGGGCGGGCTACCAGCTTTACGATTTGATGTCACCGTTGCTGGCGCTTGTGTCCCTGGCTGCGGTCGTGGTGCTCGGAGGAGCGCTTGCGGTACGCCACAACTCGGTGGCCCTCGCCATCATGGCCGCACTCGGCGGCTTCCTGAACCCGGTTCTGGTCAGCACGGGCCGCGGTTCCATCGCGGCGCTGAACCTCTATCTGCTCTTGCTCAACGCAGGAATCCTGGGTCTCGCTTTCTACAGGCGGTGGCGTCCGCTGACCGTCGTTGCGATGGCCGCCACCTGGCTGCTGGTCCTCGGAAGCATCTTCGGCACGACGCAGTCGCAACGGTTGGTGTTGCTGGCATTCGGCACCGTGTTCTTCCTCATGTTCACCACGGCCCTGCTGGTGCAGTACCTCAAAACCCGGACCGCGGTTCAGCCGGAGGATCTGGTCCTCATTTCGATCAATTCGATGGTGTTCTTCGCCTACGGGGTGCTCCTGCTTCCGGCAGGCGGACAACCCCTATTCGCCCTTCTGCTGGGCCTTGTACACATCGGCATGGGCCTTGTGTGGCGGTCCCAACTCAAGACCGACACCAACGCGGTCCTGACCTTCATCGCCCTGGGGGTCGGGGCTGCGACCACGGCCGTCGCACTCCAGTTCGAGGGTCCCGTCCTATCGACGGTTTGGGCGGTTGAGGCAGTGCTGATCATGGTTGGATCTGTTCGGGTCGGGCTATCAAAGTTGCGGATTGCCGGGCTTATTGTGTTCGGCCTCTCGCTCCTGATCTCTTTGTTCGGCAGCGGGCTTGGTGCTCTCTACAACCCGCCCCGCCTGTTCTTCTCGGTGGACGCACTTCCGTTCGCCACTCAGATCGCCGCCCTGGCCGTCACCTCTATGTTTCTCCGCCGAAAGGGCGAAACAGCCCTCGAGCAACGTGCAGCCGATACCTCGGCGATCCTGGCGCTGGTGCTGAACCTGCTCTGGCTCACCTTCGAACTGGCAGGTCAGTACCAGAGAGCGGACTGGAGCCTGCGTACGCTCCCATTCGCAGTGGCAACCTTCTGGGCCCTCTACGGAGCCGGAATCGGTGGGTTCGGCCTGGCCCGTGACCTCAAATGGACCAGGGCGCCGGCAATGGCAATCTTCGGACTATCCCTGGCAATCTCGGTGTTTTCCAGCGGCTTCGGAGCCACGTACGAGCCCGCAAACCCGGTTCTCTCGGTCGAATCCGCACCATTTCTTGTTCAGATAGCGATTCTCGCGGCCACGGCGATCGCGCTTCGCAAAACCGCTGATTCGACTCGCTCGAAGTTGGTAGACGCAGTAGCCGGGGGCGCCAACCTGCTCGCTCTTCTCTGGATTACCTCCGAGCTCTGGGCCCACTACAACCGCCCTTCGGTCACCTGGAGTCTCGCCGGCTTTACCTACACCCTGTCCACGGTGTGGACCCTCTATGCAGCGGGGCTGCTGGCCTTCGGCATCGGCCGGCGGGCCAAGTGGGCCCGGGTGTTCTCGGTGAGCCTGTTCGGTCTGGTTATCGCAAAGCTGGTTCTGGCCGATGTATGGCTTCTCGAGACGCCTCTCCGCATTGCATCCCTCATGGGGCTCGGCCTCGTGCTGCTGCTCTGCTCGCTCGGCTACCACCAGTTCCGGGCTCTGATTTTGGGGCCTGAAGACCCCGCCTCGCCGTCAACTTCGGGCGCCAACGCCGTCTGACCAGCGCCGGCTTTGGGCAGAGCGGGTACGCCGGGGGTGCGGGCGCACTACAATCGGGTGGATGCCTACCTTTCGCACCGGAGTTGTTTCCGAGATCACCGAGACCCTCGATGGGCTCATGAGGGTTCGCGTTCGGGTGGAAGACCAGATTCGCCAGGCCTGCAACATCACCGCACTCACCGGAGAGGCCGCCCTCGGAGACCGGGTGGTTCTCAACACCACCGCGGTGGACATGAACCTGGGAACCGGAGGCCACGACTTTGTGCTGTGGAACCTGGAGCATGATTCTCACGAGGTCAAGTCCGGCGGGCACATCATGAAGATGCGGTACAGCCCGTGCCAGCTCGATGTGCTGGCCACCGAGTCGCCCGAGAGCGAACACCACGCCGCCCTGGAAGCTGCCGAGACGCTGGACGGCATGCCCGTGGTGGCCTGCGGGCTGCACTCTCAGATTGCACCGGCGGCCGCCATGCTCAAGCAGCTTGACCCCGACCTGCGCATCGCCTACATCATGACCGACGGTGGTTCCCTCCCCCTGGTCCAAAGCAACATGGTCCGCTACCTGAAAGAGAAGGGCCTGGTGGACGCGACGGTCACCTGCGGCCACTCGTTCGGCGGGGACTACGAAGCCGTCAACATCTTTAGCGGGCTGGTGACGGCCAACGAGGTCGCCTCCGCGGACATCGCAATCGTCGCCATGGGCCCCGGCGTCACCGGCACCCAGACCTCCCTGGGTCACAGCGCAATGGAGCAGGGTCAGGTCATCTCTGCGGCGGCCGCACTGGGCGGACGGCCGGTGGCCGCGCTGCGCATCTCGTTCGCCGACCCGCGTCCGCGGCATCAGGCGATCAGCCGGCAGACCCTGACCGCTCTCAGGTTCGGTGCCCTGGCTCGCTGCACCATGGCGGTCCCCGACCTGCCGGTGGAACAACTGACCGTCGTCATGAACAGCCTGATCGATTACGGGCTGACCGAGATGCACGATGTACGCATTGTCGACGCGTGGGAAACCATCCCGGCACTGCACAACTACGGCCTGGAGTCCATCAGCTCCATGGGACGTACCCTCAAGGACGACCCGGCCTTCTTCGAGGCCGCCGGCGCGGCCGGTCTGTTCGCCGGACAGCTTCTCTATCAGACTGACTGAAGGCTTTTTATCAGACGGCTGAAGGCTTTTATCAGACGGCTGAAGGCTCCGGCAGACTGCGTTCGGAGGTAGGCGTTGCCGGTTCGTAAGTCGGAGAGACTGCTCAACCTCATAGTGATGCTGCTGGAAACCGCCCAGCCGGTCACGGCAGAGCAGATCCACCGTACGATCCCCGGCTACGGCCAGGACAGCTGGGACACCTTCAAGCGGATGTTCGAGCGCGACAAGGAGGAGCTCCGGGAGATGGGCATCCCGGTGGAGCTGACCACGCTGGACGCATGGGATACCGAGCAGGGCTACCGGATCCCCAAGGACCGCTACTACCTGCCCGACCTGCACCTGGAGCCCGACGAGCTGGCGGCCCTGTGGCTTGCTGCCGGCCTGCTGCGAATGAGCGACCCCGGCCCGGCCCGCAGCGCGCTCATGAAACTGACGGAGGGGACTCCCCCGGTGACGGAGGGCAACCTGTCCTGGCTCACCGCCGACATGGGGCTGCAAGCACCCAATCTGTCCACCGCACTCGAAAGCGTCGCCGACCGCAAGCGGGTAACGTTCCCCTACCGGAGCAAGGAAACAACCCGCAGCCGGACTGTGGACCCATACGGACTCACCCACCGGCGCGGCAGGTGGTACCTGATTGGGCGGGACGAGACCACCGATGAGATCCGTTCGTTTCGGATCGACCGGGTGGAGGGTGCCATCCACCTGACCCACCCCAGCCGCCCGGGACCGGAATTTGAGATACCCGAAAATTTTGACCTGCAGGGTTACATGGAGCGGCCTCCGTTTGTCCAGGGCAACCTGCCCGACGTGGCGACCGTGCGTTTCGACCCCTCCACAGCCTGGTGGGTGGAACGCAGCTCTCCCTGGCTCCGCCTGGAACCGGATGGGGACCAGGGAGCAACTGCATCGGTGGAGGTCACCGACGACTCCGGGTTCATCTCCTGGTTGCTCGGGTTCGGTGAGGGTGCCGAGGTCCTGGAGCCGCAGAGGCTCAGGAAGCTGGCGCTCAAGCGGCTGGAGGAGATCTGTGGCCAATCTTGAGGAGCGCTTTCGGCGCCTGCTGCTGCTCGTACCGTACGTACTGCGCAACAACGGGGTAACGGTCGACGAGGTATCCGAGCGTTTCGCCATCGGTCGCAATGAGCTGGTTGCCGACCTCAACCTTCTCTTTATGTGCGGCCTGCCGGGATACGGACCGGGCGATTTGATCGAGGCGTATATCGACGGGGACCAGGTCTGGATTCGCATGGCGGACTATTTCGCCCGGCCGATGCGCCTCACGCCGGCCGAAGGGCTGATGCTCTACGCCGGCGGGCAGGCTCTGGCCGCGGTTTCCGGGCCCGACCCGGCACTGGAGCGCGCCATGGGGCAACTGTCCAAGGCCCTTACTCCGGGAGCGCTGGAGCGGGTAAGCGTCGGGCTGGAGGCCCCCGAGGAGCTGTCCGTGGTGAAGTCGGCTCTGGAGGGTAAACAGCGCCTCCACATCGTGTACCAGTCCCAGTCGAAGGACGAGGTCACCGAAAGAGATGTCGATCCGTGGGCCCTGCTGCTTTCCGAGGGCCGCTGGTACCTGCTCGGGTACTGCCACCGCGTCAAGGATGAGCGGATTTTTCGAATCGACCGGATGCGGCGCGTCCTCCAACTGGAGGACGCGGCCGTCATTCCGGATGACTTCGATCTGTCTCAGTACGACTCGGTTTACTTTGAGAGCGAAAACGCCCTCACAGTAACGCTCGACATTGCTCCTCGAGCGAACTGGGTCTGCGACTACTACCCACTTCTGTCGCAGGAACCGTTGAAGGATGGTTGGATACGGATCCGCCTGAAGGCCGGAGGTCTGGCCTGGCTCGAAAGGTTGTTGCTGCGGCTGGGTCCGGAGGCCCGGATCATCGAGCCGGAATCCCTTAAGGAAAAGCTGAGAGGTACCGCCGCGTCTATGGCCCGGCGGTACGCCTCAAGCGAACCTGAAGCTTAGGCCGACTTCCCGAGCATGCGGGTCACCTTGGTACCGCAAACCGGGCAAAGACCCTGGGCTGCGGTCCGGCCGTTCGGCAGTTCCTTCTTCTCGCCCTCGAAAGTCCGCTTCTCCCGGCACTTAACGCAGTAGGCCTCGTACTCTGCCATTTAAGGCTCCTCTCCTGATCGTAGGCTTCAAATGAAACTCGCCCTTTTACGCACAAATGAACTTTCACGCTAGCACAGGCTCAGGCACAGCCTGAGGATATGCACCGTGCCCCCGGCATCCCGCGACCCGGCCGGCATGTCGCAGCCGGGTCTGTGCTGTGATGTACTCGAAGCCCATTTTGGTTTCCGAACAAGGAGAGAATCTTTGACCAGGCAAGTCGTTTCCACCCCCGATGCCCCCGCGGCCATAGGCCCCTACTCGCAGGCGGTCTCCGCCGCCGGGCTTTTGTTCTGCTCCGGACAGCTGGGCCTGGATCCGGAGTCGATGGAGCTGGCCGAAGGCCTGGAGGCGCAGGTCGGCCGAGCAATGGAGAACCTCAGCGCAGTGCTGCGAGCGGGGGGAACCAGCACCTCAAGAGTGATCAAGACGACGATCTTCCTCGCCGATATGGACGACTTTCCTGCAATGAACGAGATCTACGCCGGCTACTTTCCCGGCAACCCGCCGGCAAGAAGCACGGTGGCGGTGAGGACGCTGCCGAAGAACGCACTCTTCGAAATTGAGGCCATCGCTCAGATCGAGGGCTGATCGGGGTCCTGCGGCTTGTTTCGTCTTCTTTGAACGACGATCGAAACGATACCGGCGAGAAGCAGAAGCACGCCCAGAAGTGCCCACACCCTCCGGCCATCCATGAAGGAACCCGTGGGTGCCAGACCCGCGCCCTGAACGATCCAGATCGCCCCGACGATCATCAGCACGACTCCGAATGTCCTGGGAAAGATGCCGTTCTCCGTTCTTGTTGGGCAGCAGATCGATCAAGGGTACGGCACTCGATGCTTCCGAGGCACCCTCGGCGGACTCATTTGTCCAGGCTCTGCCATTTTGGTACCTGGTTCTGCTAGATTCCGCAGGCAGGCATTTCTTCGAGCGAGAAAATTCGCTCTGATCGTTAGGGCCGGAGGTAGGGCATGCAGGGCGGGAGGGGTAGATCTGCGCGCGTCGGCGCGTCCCAGTTCTTCAGGACCGGCAGGGTCCGGGAGGACGCAGCCTCCGTCTGGCGCAGGCGCCGCCACGGTGCCCTTGCAGCCCTCCTCGTCCTGGCGGTCCTCGTCCCCATCACATCGGCACACGCAGCCCCAGGCGTGGGGGTGATCGTCAACTTCCCCACCAACCCGAGCGTCGGCCAGACCGGCCTGGTCGCTACCTTTACCGTCATCAACACGTCAACCGAACCGGACCAACTCGGAACCGTGACCACCGGCGAGCTGACCCTGATACCCTCCTGCTCCAACTTCGACCCCGGCTGCGACGCGCCCGGCTCGATCCCCGACCCCGACGTTTTCAACCTGAGCGCAACCGGAGTCGGTGAGCCGGCCACGGCATGCGCGGGGCGCCAGTTCAACCTCACCGAGATCAACCCGGTCACCGGACAGGTGTCGTTCCAGGCGGTGGATGGGCTTCCGATAGTTCTGGCACC
>JAJCYF010000095.1 GCA_029263035.1 Actinomycetes bacterium | reverse complement strand
GCCCGGATGCTGGCGCTCACCTTCTTCGGCAAGCCCAAGTACGACACCAAGCACGTCCACCCCCACGAAAGCCCCAAGCTGATGACCGTCCCGCTGATGATCCTGGCCGGCCTGGCCGTCGCCGGCGGCTGGGTGGGCCTGCCCGGCGGGCTGAACCAGTTCGCCACCTGGGTGCACGCTGCTGGCACCGAGCACCACCCGTTCAACCCGATGATCGCCGTGGTCTCCACCGGGGCTGCCCTGGCGGGCTTTGCTCTGGGATGGGCGATCTTCCGGATGGGCAAGGTGAAGATCGACATCCAGAAGACGGCGGCGGCTCCGGCCTACAAACTGCTCGTGAACAAGTACTACCTGGACGACATCTACTGGAAGTTCATCGTCCGGCCGGTCCGCGACCGCCTGTCGGCGGCCGCCTACTGGATCAACATGAAGGTTCTGGACGGTGCGGTGGACGCCGCGGGCACGGTGGCGGTGAAAACCGGCGACTTCATGTACCGGGACGTGGACCAGGGCCTGATCGACGGGTTCATCAACAACCTGGCCGGCTCGATGGGCCTTGCCGGGTCGAAGCTGAAGTTCTGGCAGACCGGAAACATGCAGCGCTACGCCGCTGCGATGTTCCTCGGGGTCGCCACGCTGGTGGGCGCATTCGTATTTTTCCGAATCTAGATACAAACAGACGGAGGGGCTATGAACTTGGTTGAAGAGTGGGGAATCACGCTGGCGGTGTTTCTGCCACTGCTTGGGGCGATTGTCATTGCCCTGACTCCCAAGGGAATGGAGGGGATCCAAAAGATCCTGGCTCTCGTCAGCACCGGCGCTGCGCTGCTGGTCGGCCTGGCGCTCACCTTCGCCTTCGAGCACGGCGAGGCCGGCATGCAGTTCGAGAAGACGGTGCCGTGGATCCCGTCGATCGACTCCAACTACCATGTCGGCATCGACGGCATCTCCCTCCCGCTGCTGGTGCTGAGCGTCCTGGTGTGCTTTTTGTGCATCATCTACGCCTGCTGGCACATCCCCGAGCCCGGGAACGCCAAGGCATTCCTGGCGCTGATCCTGCTGTTGGAGACCGGTATGAACGGCTCGTTCATCGCCCTGGACCTGGTTCTGTTCTTCGTCTTCTGGGAGCTGGTGCTGGTCCCGATGTACTTCCTCATCGGCATCTGGGGCGGCGAGAACCGCCAGTACGCCTCGATCAAGTTCTTCCTCTACACCCTGTTCGGCAGCGTCTTCATGCTCCTGGGCTTTCTGGCGCTGTACTTCCAGTCCGACCCCAACACCTTCGACATGCTGCTGCTGCAGGAGGAGGGGGTGCTCAGCCTGACGCCCGCCTTAGCCAACCTGATCTTCGGCGGCCTGGCGCTCGGCTTTGCGGTGAAGGTGCCGATGTGGCCGTTCCACACCTGGCTGCCCGACGCCCATACCCAGGCCCCGACCATCGGCAGTGTCCTGCTGGCCGCCGTCCTGCTGAAGATGGGCACCTACGGATTTATGCGTATCGCCATCCCGATCCTTCCCGAGCCGGCGATGACCTACGCGCCGTTTATTGCGATCCTGGCCGCCATAGCCATTGTCTACGGCGCCCTGTGCTGCCTGGCGCAGACCAACCTGAAGCGGATGATTGCGTTCTCATCGGTGGGCCACATGGGCTTCGTCATGCTGGGTATCTCGGCGATGACCCCGGAAGGGTTCAACGCCGCGGTCTTCGGAATGGTCGCCCACGGGGTGATCACCGGGATGTTGTTCTTCCTGGCCGGGTCGATCAAGGAGCGCTACCACACCTACGAGATGCCCGAGCTGGCCGGAATGGGTCTCAAGATCCCCAAGATGGCGGGCATGCTGGCGTTCTGTGCCATCGCGTCACTCGGTCTTCCGGGACTGGCGGGCTTCTGGGGTGAGATCATGGCGCTGCTTTCCGCCTACCAGCCCCTGGAGGGACTGGACCCGACGATCTTCCGTGGGGCAATGGTGGCCGGCGCCATCGGCACCGTCCTGACCGCCGGGTACTTCCTGTGGATGCTCCAGCGGGTGAACATGGGCAAGATCTCCGAGAAGTGGAACAAGGTCAAGCTCAACGACGTCCAGACGCTGGAGTACGCAGCCTGGGCGCCGCTGCTGGCGCTGATCCTGGTCCTCGGTCTCTACCCCCGCCTGATCATGGACACCACCACCAGCTCGGTCACCGCCCTTACGGAATCGATCACGGGGCAGTCCGCTCCTACCGATGAAGCCCGGGTGGCCCAGGTAGAAGACAACTGATGGACCTGAGCCTTCCGGCACTACTGCCGGAGCTGATCCTGACGCTGGCCGCGTGCGGCGTCCTGACCATCGACCTGTTCCTGCCCAAAGAGAAGCGGAAGATGGCTTTCCCGCTGGCGGTCGGCGGCATACTCGCCACCCTGGCCGCGGTCCTGGCGCTCTACGGCCGCAACATCACCACTCTGGACGGCATGTTCGTGGTCGACCGCTTCGCGGTGATCTTCAAGATCGTGTTCTGCATCGCAGCGCTGCTGGTCTTTGCCGTGTCGCACGCCTACCTGAACGACGACGACAACGACGTCCCCCACGGCGAGTACTTCACGATGATGATGTTCTCGCTGCTGGGCATGCTCACCATCGCGTCGAGCCGGGACCTGATCGCCATCTTCGTCTCACTCGAGATGATCTCGATGCCGGCGTTCATCCTGGCGGGCATCCGCAAGAACGACATCCGCTCCAACGAGGCGGCGCTCAAGTTCTTCCTGTTCGGCGTCCTGTCGACCGCTCTGATGTTGTTCGGGATGTCGCTGTTCTACGGCCTGACCGGCTCCACCAACCTCGCGGACCTGTCGGAGGGACTGGCCGGCCGCACCGATATCGACGAGGTGGCCCTGCTGGCCATCCTGTTCATGATCGTCGGGTTCGGATTTAAGGTCTCGGCCTTCCCCTTCCAGTGGTGGGTCCCCGACACCTACGAGGGCGCCCCCATCCCGGTTGCTGCCTTCCTGTCGGTTGCCTCCAAGACCGCCGGTTTTGTCGGCCTGTTCCAGGTCATGTTCCTGGGGCTGGGTGAGCTGGCCGACATGTGGCGGCCGATGTTCGCCGTTATCGGTGTGGTGACCATGACCTTCGGGAACCTGGTGGCCATTCAGCAAAAGCAGATCGTCCGGCTGCTGGCGTACTCCTCGATCGCCCAGGCCGGTTACATGTTGCTCCCGCTGGGGGTGGCGAGCGCCACCGACGGTGAGCTGAACACCCAGATCGTCTTCTCGGTGGTCGGCTACCTGCTGGTCTACGCCTTCATGGAGACCGGTGCCTTTGCGGTTGCCACCGCGTTCGGCCGCAAGACCGGCAAATTCCTGGTCGAGGACTACGCCGGGCTGTTCGCCCGGTCGCCCGCCCTTGCGGTGGCGATGGCGGCATTTTTGTTCTCGCTCGCCGGAATCCCGCCCTTCGCCGGGTGGTGGGCCAAGTTCGTGATCTTCCAGACCCTGATCGAGGGAGAAGGATTGTGGCTGGCGGTCATCATGGCGGTGAACACCGTGATCGCGATGTTCTACTACCTGGCCGTGGTCAAGAAGATGTTCGTCGACAAGGCCGAGGAACCGGCAGCTATCCCGCTTCCCAGGGTGCTGGCGGGGGCAATCGGTGCTGCCGCCGTCGTGATCACCGTCGGCGGTTTCCTGCCCGACCTGTTCGGCAGGCTGGCCGAAAACTCGCACTTCTTCTAGAACGGTTTCCGCAACCGAAGGGCCGGCGGGGTCCTTGTGCAGTTGTTGACCTACGGAACTGTTGGGAACCCTTCCCGGGCGAAATCCGAGTCGAACGCAAAGGCTTGATCGATGCGGTCGTGGCGCATCTGCTCAAAGCTTGTCCGATCCACCAATGAGACATTCGCGCTTCCTGCCAGATGTGCCGAAAGAGCGGTTCGATGTAGTGCCTCATCGACGAACCGGACGGACAGCGCGGGAAGAATAGCGTCGAACAGCACCCGGGTTGCCACGGTTCCGAGGCGACGCTGGACCAGGGCGGCGGTTTCCACCACGACGTAGTTGTGGGTGACCAGCAGGTTCTCCGGGTCCCTGCCGAAGTCAGCAAACCAGCGAGCTGCAGCTTTGTGATTTACGTCGTCCTCGTCCAGCAATGCGTACAGGGCCGAGGTATCGACGAACGTCGTCAATCGCCGAAGGCCTCGGCAAGGTGGTCATCGTGCTTGATCGACACGTCGGCGCGGCCGGACCGGAAGCCGCCGATGGACGCGACCGCCCGGTTCCTGGCCGGGTCCTCATTGCCCTGTTTGAGGTGACTATCGAGCGCTCTGCGGATCTCGGCTGCCATGGAGATCCCATCCGCCGCGGCTCTCAGCTTCAATTGTTCGAACTGGGCAGCAGTGAGCTGGATTTGGGTACGAACCATGCTTACATG
The DNA here is from genome assembly GCA_029263035.1 of Actinomycetes bacterium. Taxonomy (GTDB): domain Bacteria; phylum Actinomycetota; class CADDZG01; order JAHWKV01; family JAHWKV01; genus JAJCYE01. The sequence goes on along the minus strand of JAJCYF010000095.1, from coordinate 5,337 downwards.
ATAGCGCGAACTGTAAGCGCGATGGCACAAGAACTAGGTCAGTTCCTTGCGGTATAGCCAGTAGGGCTGCTCGCCCCGCCTGGCCAGGCCCTGCTCTTTGTGGAAGCCGAGGCCGGAAAACAGCGCCTGGGCTCCGGCCATCAGTCCGTTGACGGTGGCGCCGATAGTGGTTGCGCCGCCCGATGCCGCCCTGTCCATGCAGGCCTGCACCAACGCCCGGCCGATGCCTTCATTCCTGACGGCGGGGGCTACGGCCAGCAGGTCGACCGACGCCCAGGCGGCCGGCAGGGGAGCCGGCGCCTGCCCGGGCGGACGGTAGGCAACCGAGCCCACCAGGGCGTCTTGATCACGCACCACGAGAAAGGTGGCGGTCTCCGCCGCCGGGGCTATCGCCGTCAGGGTCCTGACCCAGGCGGGCCAGGCCTCCGCCCCCAGCTCGGTGGAGAACTCCCGGTAGGCCCACACGTTCAGGTGGGCGATGGCGATCGCATCTTGTTGGGTGGCTTCTTCGATCCGGGGGGCTTCGCGCACGCCGCCACCTTAACGCCGGCTAGCTCTCCAGGCTGTGGAGCACCGCCCGCTCGATCTCGTTCAGCGTGTAGGTGTCGGTGATCTTGTGCCCGTCCCGGCCGCGAACGTAGAAGGAGTCGACCACCTTGCCGCCCATGGTCTGGACCTTGGCCGAGCGGATGTCCAGGTCCAGGTCCGCCATCGCCCGGGTGATCCGGTAGAGCACGCCCACCCCATCGGCGGCGTGGACCTCCACCACCGTCGCCGACTGGGAGGTGGCGTTGTCGAACCTCACCGATGCGGCAACCGGGCTGCGGGTCATCGGCTTGAGGCGCCCGTAGGTTTTCGCGCGTTCGGCCACCCGGGCCTGGAGGGCCAGCCCGCCTCCAAGTGCCAGCTTGAGGTCCTTTTGCACCTTCTCCCACGGGGTGACGTCCCGGCGGGGGTCGGCCACCTGGAAATGGGCCAGCGCCCGGTTGTCGTCGTCGGAGTACGCGTTGGCGCCCAGGACGTCCAGGCCGTGCAGCGCCAGCACCCCGGCCACCCGGCTGAAGGTGCCGGGACGATCACCGGTGTAGACGGTTACCGATGCGTCCCCGGCCTCGATTATCTCGGCGTCCCGTCCCAGCTTGCCGAGCTGCTCGGCCGTCGGGAAGGCATCGCTGGAGAACGAGTCGGGAGCGGCCCCCTTCAGGACCTGGTCGACGCGGCTTACCAGCTCCGCCACCAGCGACGACTTCCACGGGCTCCACGCCGATGGGCCGGTGGCGAGGGAGTCGGCCTCGGTGAGCGCCCAGAGCTGGTGAAGGCGTTCGGAGGTCTGCACGATGCCGGCAACCGTCCTCAGCGTGCCCGGGTCGTCGAGGTCCCTGCGGGTGGCGACGTCGGGAAGCAGCAGGTGGTACCTCACCATCTGAGCAAACGATTCGACCTCTTCAGGGGAGTAGCCCATCCGGGCGGTTACCTGCTTGATCAGGTCGGCTCCAACGGTGCTGTGGTCCCCGGGGTAGCCCTTGCCGATGTCGTGCAGCACCGCAACCACCATCAGCATGTCCACCCGGTTTACCCGGCCGGTCAACCGGGACGCCTGGGCGGCGGCCTCCAGCAGATGCCGGTCGACGGTGAACAGGTGGTAGGCGTTGTGCTGAGGGCGGGCCTGGACCGGGCGCCACTCCGGCAGCATGCGGACCCACAGGCCGCGCTGGTCCAGGGCCTCGATCACCCGGATGGCCGGAGGCCCGGTGAGCAGCAGATCGACGAACAGGTTGAGCATCCCGGCCGGCCACGGCTCGGGAACCGGCGGGGGATCTGAGACCAGGCGCTCCAGGGAGTGGCGCTCGATCACCGTGTCCCGCCGGGCGGCCGCCAGGGCGACCTTCAGCGGGAGAAGCGGGTCGGACCAGGGGGCATCGTCGGTGAGCTCCACCTCGCCGTCCTTCAGGACGATCCCCTTATCCAGGAGCTGCGGCCGGCCGGCGACCCGGCTTACCTTGCCCCGCAGGTTGGAGCGGATGCGGCGCCAGGCGTCGTCGCTGGTCCAGGCGATCAACCGGGCCGACTCGGCGATGCGGCCCATCATGGTGTCGGCATCAGGGTCTCCCAGGGCCTGGGCGACGGCAGGCTGCTCCTGCAGGGCCAGGACGTTGTTCGGCCGGCCGGTCAGGCGCTGAAGCTCCACCCGGGCATCCAGGATCACCGCGTACGCCTTGGCTATCGCCTCGCTGTCGTGCTCCAGCAGGACCCGGTGCGACGCCCCGGCCCAGCCCAGCGCGTGTACGTCCCGGAGGCCGCCCCGGCCTTCCTTGAGGTCGGGTTCCAGGCGGAAGGCCACCTCGCCGAACCTGGCGTGCCTCTCCTCGGTCCGGCCGGCGAGCTGGGCCAGCCATCGTTTCGAGCGGCGCTCCCACTGTGCCCCGGCGCCCACGGCAATCTGTGCCGACAGGGAGGCGTCTCCGGCAACGTGGCGGGCGCTGAGCAGTGCGGTGGCGGTGTCCAGGTCCTCATCGGCCAGGCTGAGGGCTTCCTTGACCGTGGATACGCTCTGCCCCAGCTTGAGGCCCTGATCCCAGACCGGGTACCAGATGCGGTCGGCCACGGCACGGAGGTCGGCGACCCGGTCGTGTACCAGCATCACGTCGATATCGCTGCCGGGACACAGCTCGCTGCGGCCGTAACCGCCGATCGCCACCAGGGCCAGCCCCCGCGGCTCGGCGTAATCGCAGGCGTTCTTCAGCAGCTCGGTCAGCCACGCATCGACCAGGTCGCTGTGGGCCCGGCACCAGGCTGCTCCGGTCACGGTGTCGTCGGCAAGAAGAAGCTCGCGTTCGGGAACCATGGGCGAAGGGTATTCCGACCCGGCACGGCGAGCGCCCGAAAAAGAGGTTCCCGGCGCAGATTTGACACGGAGTTAACGAACCGGGGATTTACGGTTAACAGTGCCCGGCCGATTTTTACCGTTTTCTAAGCGGTACCGGGTCTCATATCTGCGGCCGGCATCTAATCTTGATTCAAGAGGTGATGAGATGAAGAACAATATGAAGACCGCCCTGCTGCTGGGTTCCCTGGCAGGGTTGATGGTGTTTCTCGGCAGCATGCTGGGCGGCCGTAGCGGTGCGCTGCTCGGCCTGATCTTTGCCGCGGTGATGAATCTCGGCTCGTACTGGTTCTCGGACAAGATCGCCCTGAAGATGAGCAAGGCCCGCCCGGTCAGCCGGACCGAGGCGCCGCAGCTCTACGAGGCGGTTTACCGGCTTACCCAGAAGGCCGGGATGCCTATGCCCAGCCTGCACCTGATCCCGTCGGAGCAGCCGAACGCATTCGCTACCGGCCGCAGTCCCTCGCACGCCGCGGTTGCGGTTACCGAAGGCCTCCTTCACCTGCTGAGCCCCGAAGAGCTGGAGGGCGTCCTGGCGCACGAGCTGGCGCACGTACGGAACCGGGACATCCTCATCGCATCGGTGGCGGCGACCATTGCCGGCGCCATCTCCTTCGTGGCCACCATGGCCCGCTGGGGTGCCATGTTCGGGGGCGGAGGCAACGACAGGGACAACCCGGGCGGCATTGTCGGGGTCCTGGTGGCCAGCATGGTTGCCCCGATTGCAGCGGTGATCATGCAGATGGCCGTCTCCCGCTCCCGGGAGTACCAGGCGGACGCTCTCGGCGCCGAGATTGCCGGCAGGCCCCAGGGTCTGGCCAGTGCGCTGCGCAAGCTCGAGTTGATGTCGCAAAAGGTCCCGATGGCGGTCAATCCCTCAGCGGCGCCGATGTTCATCGTCAACCCGCTGCGCGGCCCCTGGGCCCGGGGTGCATCCCGGATGTTCAGCACCCACCCTCCGACCGAAGAGCGAATTCGCCGGTTGGAGGCGATTGGCGCTCGCACCGGTTACCTCTCATAAAAAGCCGGCGATTCAGGCCGCATTCAACAAAAGGGAGTCCTCCGGGGCTCCTTTTTGTTGAATGGTCGCCATTGGCTTGACTTGTGCGGGTTCATTCGCGGTAGGGTTCCGTATCATTTCAGCCGTCGCGGCGGAAGGGTGAGCGATGGCGCCTTTGTCGCAGTTTGGGAGGACTCGCGTGAGGCGTGCAACGAAACTGGCGGTTTGTTGTGTCATGGCCTTTTCTTTGGTCGCCCTGACCGCTGTCCCGGCCAATGCCCAGCTGCAGGAGTTGCTCAACCTGCTGATACCCCCGCCCACCCCCGCTCCGCCGCCGGCCGAGCCGGCCCCCGCTCCCGTGGCCCCCGCTCCGGGCGCCCCCGCACCCGGTGTGCCGGCGCCGGCTGCAGCTCCGCCCCCGCCGGTCAACCCCAGAACCCAACCGTTCCCGATTGCGCTGCCGCAGATCCGCCGATCCCCGGCCCGCAACACCAACGTGCTCATCGAACGGCTTCAACCTGCGATCGCCAGGGGCGTGCCTCTGGAGGCGGCCCTTTTGACCGTGACGGCACCCTTCCCGGTCGCCGGGAAGGCCAATTTCAGCCACGACTGGGGCTTCCCCCGCTATTCGCCCGCCCCACACCTGCACGAGGGTACCGATGTGTTTGCCGCCTTCGGCACCCCGATCATTTCGTCAGAAGCCGGCAGGGTTCTGCGTAAGGGAACGGCCGGCGCCGGAGGTATCTCCGTGTGGCTGCGCGGCGACAGCGGGATGGCCTACTACTACGCCCATATGCAGAGTTGGGCCAGGGATCTTGAGGTCGGTCAGCGGATCGAGAAGGGGTACGTCATCGGTTTTGTGGGGGACACGGGCAACGCCGAGGGCGGTACGCCCCACCTCCACTTCGAGATACACCCCGGCGGCGGTCCGGGTACCCCGGCACGCGACCCCAAGCCGTTCCTGGACGACGCCCTGCGTCAGGCCGAGGAGCAGGCAGCCGCCTTCATCGCCGGCAACATGAGCGGCATTCCCAACACCGCCGGCCGGACCCTGATTCCGGGGATCGTGGTAACCAAGGAGGTCGACAAGCTTCTGCAGAACACTGTGATCGCGGCCCCCGAGGACGTTATGTGGTTCTCGATGATGGACCCGACGCTGGGGGTCCTGGGCCTTGCCCGCCAGAGTGCTACCGGTGGTGCGGTGGAGCAGGCTCAGCTGACCGAGGAGCAGAAGGCCGAGGCGCAGCGCCTGGACGACGTGCGCGGCGCGATCAACTCCCGGTCGAAGAAGATGACCGACTTCATCGGAAACTCGGTCTCCAAGAGCGCGGTCGTGCTCGGTCCGGTAAAGCAGGCTTTGATCCGGTAGACCCGTCAGTCCCGGCCCAGGGTCTCCACAATCCTGGCCGCAACAGCGTCAATCTTCTCCATGTCGCCGGCAGCCGGAGATACC